>CAUHGY010000068.1 GCA_959605945.1 uncultured Clostridia bacterium
TGTCAATCACTGCGAAAAGCCCATGTCTCTGCCGGCAATAAAAAAGACCATAGACAGGGCGAAAGAACTCGACATGCTTGTTTTTGCCTGCGCCGATACCGTTGCGGAAGCAAAAGCCATCGCTCAGCTGGGACCCGATATAATCAACCCCGAACCGTCGGAACTGATCGGCGGCGCAGGCGGCGGCGTCAGCAGTATGAGTTACGTTAAAGACGTTATTGAATCAATAAAAGCCATAAATCCCGAAATACTCGTGGAGCAGGCGGCCGGAATAACCGAAGGACGGCAGGTTTATGATTTTATTATGGCAGGTTCCGAAGCCGCGGGAGCCGCATCGGGTATATGCAAAGCCGAAGATCCCTATGCAAAGATCGACGAGATGATCGCCGCAACGCGCCGAGCTGCGGACGATTTGAAAAAACGCGGCAGATAAAAAACTTAAAAAATTGAAGTGTTTTATAAATATTTTCATTCAGCCCGCGCGGATTCAAGCCGCGCGGGCTGAAGATTTTAATAGGGATTATGTAAACGCAAAAAGGTTTGTATGGCGTAAAACATTCGATATGATATGCCTGGGTTATTTTGTAAAGCCTATTCCAGAACGACCGCGAAAGCGTAAAAAGCGGGAACGGGGGCGGATAGTTTAAGCGTTCTGCCGGCAAGGCGCCCCTTCGCTCCGAAAAGCGTTGCGGTTTTGTATTCGCGGTCGAGAGAGATTATCGGTTTATCTATGCTGTCTTCCGAGAGATTTAAGAATATCGAACATGTTTTCGCCCCGTCCTTTTTGCAAAGCGTGTAAACGAAGGGGCTGTAGGCAAGGTAAGGAAAGTCTGCTTCGGTAAATTGCAGAATTTGTTTTTGCCTTTCGTACGAACGGAAAACGGCGTTATTTAAATTCAGAGAGTACGCATCGGCGCACAGCACCAGAAACCGTGTGGTTTTGTTTCGGTAAACGTAGCTTGCCGTTTTTCCGCCGTCAAAGCGGGAAAGAATTTCGGCTCCGTCTTTTAATGTGCAATCGTAATACTTGCCTTCGTTTACCGAAAGCGGAATTTTTTCTTTCCCGAAAAATTCGAATTCCGGGGCTTTCATTTCGGCAAAAGACAGCAACCCGACATCGGTTCCGCGCTCGGCTAAAATTTTTGCCGCAGGCACATCGAGTATCATTTTTTCAGGTATTTTTTCGATGTCGAGCGCGTCTTCCCCGAATGCTATCGCCGCGCCGTAACCGTCGTCGTATGTCGTCGGAACAGATTGCGTTGCCAGCATTTCCGCCGCAGGGGAGAAAAATCTTTTCATGACGGCAACGTCGCTTTCAAAAGGCGAAGGCAAAACCGCGTCTTTCATTTTTCTCATGCGGTAGTAAACTTTCACCCCCGCCGTTTTTCCGGAGAAATGCCTTTCTATGAACGCGCGGAAAGGAGCATTGGAAAAATGTTTTTCGAAATAGCCTTTTTCGTAATCCGCCGTACTGTAATAGTCTGCCAAATATTTAAGGCCGCCCATTCCTCCCGAAGCGCAGAGCGCCAAGTCAAACAGTTCTATATAGCTTGCGGGCACTCTGTAACGCGGGCGGGGGAAACTGTCGGCTTCATGGAAGATGTCGGCAATTTCTCCGCGGCAGTACTTTTCCTGTGTGCGCGCGCATTCTATCACGCCGCCGAGAGTCTGCCCGTCGAAACGCATTCTTGCTCTGCTTGCCCAGTAAGGCGCGCCCGTAAAACGCAGCAGCGGTTCTGTTCTGCCCGCGAGAATTAAAGAGAGTTCTTTTGCGTCCGCGCCTTCGAGATCGAACGACGTGTACCCCGCGCAGAATCCAAGTCGCACCGACGGGTTTACCGAGTCTGCCGCGGCACGCACATTTTTGCAGAAATCTCTTAAAGTGTCGCCCATGACCTGCATCAACAGATTCCGCATCGGGTTGGGGGCGCCGGCAAAGGCGTTTTTGAGTTCTTTTTCCGAAACCTTCCTTCCCGCCCGTTCTTCGATTAGTTTTATATGATTTTCACAATAGCAACCGATCCCCGGGCGCACGGAAAGGCAAAGGTCGTCGTCAAGCATTATGAAATCGGGTTCGCAGCCGGCGATCGCCTTTATCAGTTCCAGATAAAGGCTCATGAAATTTCTGTCGGTCGGGCAAATTGCATCGGCGCCGCCGTAAACGATGCCGCCGACCGAGCGCAGCCGCATAAAATTTTCCGCTGTCTTTGCGGCTTCGCCTTCAAGTTTGTTCCCGAAACCGAATGCCTGTGTCCAGACGCCCGTTTCAAATCCGCGGGATCGGAAAAACTTAATATTGCTTTTGAGAAGCTTTAAATTTTCTTTTTTATCGCTTGAAAAAAGCACGTCGCGCTCAAGGGCGATGAACACGCGTTCCGCCCCCGCTTTTTTGATGAGCGCTGCGAGTTTGACTCTGTTTTCCGTCGTGCAGTTGCCGTTCATGACGGGTATGCTCAGTTTGTATTTCATATACTGCCTCTGTATGTTTAAAATATAACTGCCGTAAAAATATGCGCGGCAATCTGCTGCGGAGAGCGTGAATTTACCGACGGCAAACTTTCCATATGCTTGCGCGAGGATACGTTTGACATGTTGTATGCCCTTTTTCGCGCGGCAGTTTCTTCAATTATATAGAGTATCATATACGAAAAATATTTGCAATATAATATTTAAAAATCGAATCGTTTTTTTTAGAATTGTTAAAACTTTGTTCCGTGAAGATTTTCCCTGTCCGCGCTCGGCGGCAGTTTTTTTAATTTAGCGTTGCATTACGGGAAAATTTCTGATATAATATTTATAAACCTAAAATTTTTTTAATTAAGGAAGAGTTATGGCTAGATTCGATGAAAATTATT
Organism: uncultured Clostridia bacterium; assembly: GCA_959605945.1. Taxonomy (GTDB): domain Bacteria; phylum Bacillota; class Clostridia; order Christensenellales; family Borkfalkiaceae; genus UBA1259. The sequence continues at coordinate 2,856 of CAUHGY010000068.1, forward strand.
TTCTGTCGCCAGACAATGAAACGCGTTTGCAGAATATAGACGAAATCCTTTCGGACGACGAGCGGTTGCTGTGGAAAGGAAAACCCAAAAAAAGCGCTTATGTTCTGAATGCTTTCATGCGCATGCTTCCGTTTGCGCTTATCTGGCTTGTAATAGATGTCGGTTTTATAATTATGCTGACGCAGATAGGAGCGGAACTTCCTACTTTTGCGATAGTTATTTTGTGCGTGTTCTTCGCTTTTCATCTTCTGCCGGTGTGGATCTGGATTTCCAACGTGATAACGGCAAATAAAGCGCATAAAAATCTCGAATATGCTTTTACCGACAAGCGCATTATCGTAAAATCGGGAATAATCGGAATAGATTTCAAGAACGTATATTACAACGAGATTTCTTCCGTCAATCTCCGCGTAGGGCTTGTGGATAAAATGATGAAAGTGGGCGATATCTATATTAAAGGGTTGGGCAATGCCACGGTGTTGTATGACCTTGAAAATCCCTATTTTATTACTCAGAAAATTCAGAAAATCATTTCCGACATCAAAAACGACAGTTTAAAATAATGCTTTTGCGCGGCGGCGCAAGGCGGTCGTGTTAAAAAAACGGAGGGAAGGGCTTTTTTCGAAATAAAAGGAAAAGACAGAGAGAACGGTAAAAGTTTTTCATATCGCTATTGACAATATCTTCTGTAGGGCATATAATAATAAAAAAAATGAATATACTGATTAAAAGTATATTTTTTACCGGAGGGACAGGAGTATTATGAAAAGAAAAATTGTCGCTGTAATAGGCGACGCGAAAATAGAAAAAGACGGACTTAAATATCAGTTGGCGTTCAATACCGGCAAAGCGCTTATCGACGCGGGTTACCGCATACAGTCGGGCGGGCTCGGCGGCGTCATGGAAGCGGCGTTTAAAGGAGCGCATTCTTCAAAAAATTACCGTGAAGGCGATACGGTGGCCCTTGTTCCGTCATTCGATGCCACGGTAGCCAATCCTTATGCGGATATTATAATCCCCACAGGGCTCGACGTGATGAGAAACGCGCTGGTTGCCAACGCAAGCGCGGTTATTGCCGTCGGCGGCGGCGCGGGAACTCTTTCCGAGATAGCATTTGCCTGGTCGCTTTTCAGAATGGTTCTGGCGTTTGAAAACGCAGACGGCTGGAGCGGCAAAGTCGCGAATACCCGAATGGACGCAAGAATACGTTATCCCGAGATCGGGGACGACAGGGTTTACGGGGTTAAAAGCGCGGAAGAAGCCGTAAAACTGATAAACGAGCGCGTGGAAAAATATAACCGCTATCACGGCGGCATAGAATACGCGAAATAAATTTTTTGCGGCGTTTTTGCGGCAAATTGTTTCAAAAGCGCGCCGATGTAAAAATATTCGGCAGTATTTGAAACGCCGGCTGTAAACGCGATTATTTTAGAAAAACGCCGATGTTGAAGCGGCGGAACGCCGGCGGCCGGCTGATATTTAATTATAGTTTCAGGGAGACTGCCGCCGGCTTTTCTTTCGGATTTTTTCAGAGAGCGCGCCTGCGCCGCGCCCCGAAGAGGCGCGGCGCAGGCGGTTTTTTCAATTTCTTATTTCATTAAAATATAATTTAACGGGCATAAAATTTTAAAACGGCTTGAAAAGAAAGCTTAAAGCCGTTATCATCAGAAAAGATTTTATATAAAAATCAAAAAAGGAAAAAGTATGATTAAACTTGAAAACGTCAGCAAAACGTATAAGTCCAGGCGCGGCAGCGACTGTCAGGCATTGAAGGGCGTGTCGGCGACGTTCGGCGACAGGGGCATGTATTTTATACTCGGCAAAAGCGGCAGCGGCAAAAGCACGCTGCTTAACATTCTGGGCGGACTCGATAAACCCGACGGCGGCGATATCTTTTACAACGGCAGGGCTTTTTCCGACTATAAAGAGCGCGATTTTGAAAATTACAGAAACCGAGAGGCGGGGTTTATTTTTCAGGAATATAATCTCATGGAAGATTTCGATGTTTTTTCCAACATCGCCATAGCTTTAGAACTTCAACCCGAACGTGACAGGGCAAAGGACGTGCAGGCTGTGGAAAACGCGCTTGAAACGGTGGAGCTGAAAGGCTACGGCGGCAGGCGTGTGGACGAACTTTCGGGAGGACAGAAACAGCGCGTCGCCATAGCGCGGGCAATAGTGAAAAATTCTTCGGTGATACTTGCCGACGAGCCGACCGGCAATCTCGATTCTGAAACGGGCGAGGAAGTTTTTAAACTGCTGAAGAGCATTTCGGAAAACAAGCTGGTCATAATAGTCACTCACGACAGGGAAAATGCCGAAAAATTCGGCGACGGAATTCTGGAAATAAAAGACGGCGCGGTCGAAAAAAAGGACTTTACCGAAAACGATAAAGGCCGCGGAACTGTTGCCGAAAAGAAAACCGGTACGGAAGAGAAGGGCAACGTCAGGGTAAAACTGCCGCTTTCATATTCGTTTAAATTTGCGCTAAGAAATCTTTGGCAGAAAAAATTCAAAACGCTTCTTACCGTGTTTTCGACGGTTATTCTGTTGGTTTTCACCTGCGGAATGTACGTGTTTTACGATTTCGACAGCGAACGCGATATAGCTATGTCGTTAAAAGAAAATCAGATATCTTTTTTAACCGTTACGAGTACGGAAGATGCTGCCGGGTACGGAGGGAGTGTTAATGTCCCGGGCGTCAAAGATTTCCGCTGTTATGATTACATGGACGATTTCGGCAGCATAAAATACTCCGCAGGGTTCAGATTAAACGAGTTGAACCGTTTCGGTTCGTATATGTATCGTTATCCTGCCGATACGGTGAGCGGTTACGGCACCGCCAACAGGAAAATCGGCACGAAGGCATACATAATCGAGAGCGAAAAAGACATAACCGATCTGGGATTTACTCTGTATGAAAACAGCGTTATGACGGAGGGCGGCATATACGTTTCGGACGTGATCGTTACGGGGATGCTTAAAAAAGGTTTGACTTTCGAAGACGGCACTACAGATTATGCCCGAATGGGAGGCAAAGTTATTTCGGATAATTACGACAGGTTTATTATTTCGGGGGTTATTAAAACGGAATTTTCATCGCGGATTATCTCCTATAAAGACGTCTCGGAAGTCGTAAGGATAAACAAAGGTTTAAACGATAAAGATGAATACGTTCTTAATTTAACCGGCGGGGCGGTCTTTATGGATAAAGATACCTATTTAAAAAATTATGCGACGGCAAGCAGCTATTACATTGATTTTTCGGATAAACGGTTTTCTTTCGGCGTTACGGGCGAAAACGGAACAGATTACAATATAGACTATGTAAATGTTTTTAATCCATACGGTTTTCCGGACTATTTCGTTTTAACGGAGAACGGCAAAATGTCGTGGTCGGATACGGTTCTCGGCGAAAATGAAATAATTGTTTCGTCGGAACTTTATAACGCTCTTTTTCCGGACGATAAAATAATTTGCAACGATGAGACGGGAGAATATAACAAATTACCGGAAAATTTAGGAAAGACGGCGGATTTATCGTTAACTCAGCCGACAGTGAAAAAAGACTTTCTCGGTCTTAAAGACATGGTGATAAAGGGCGTGCATTTTTCAAGCGCGCCGAAAATGGAATTGTATACGTCGTTCGTCATAGAAGAGCGCATCGATCCCGAATTTTTGCTTTTTCTCAATAACGACAATATACTGCTGGGCACAAAAGACTATCGCGGACTGGAAAGAATGCTGGATGGCTTAAGGGACCGATTTTCCATGAAATCGCGCGACAGCTTTTTATATTCGATTTATATTTTTGAAAGCGTCGCCGTCGAACTTGCGAGGGTCTTTCTGATACTGCTTTTAATATCGCTATTGACATCGATGTTGCTGCTTATCAATCTTATTTCGTTCGGCGTGGCGGCGAGGAAAAAGGAAATAGGCATTTTAAAAGCGCTTGGCACGGGCAACGCGCAGCTCAAAAAGACCTTTATAATAGAAACTCTTCTGATAGGCGCCGCGGCGCTCATATTGGGGCTTTTCGGCACCCGCTGGTTTATGATATTTGCCAACAGCGAAGCGATGATGGGGGGAGGAGGGCTTGTATGGTTTGTGATGACGCCGCTTACTTATCTTTTGATGGTCGCGCAGACGTTTTTGGTTATGCCCGTTCTCGCGATGATTCCGCTCCGCCGCATAACCGGAATGAATCCTGTGGACGCGATTAAAAAATAGGCGGACTTTTTTGCGGCGGTTTTGTTTTTTCGGTAAATACCGACAGCCGTGCCTGAAAGATTGATTGCGGCGGAATAAATATGTTTTTTGCAAAGCGTTTTATGTGGGTTAAATATAAAACGCTTTTTCGTTAAATAATTATAAAATGCCTGCTGTTTTTCGGATATGTTTCAGAAACGGCGCGGTAATTCCGAAGTCAATTCATTTGTAATTTAGCGGCTTTTATTATTTCCGATGGTCCGAGCCGTTTTTCGGACCGGATTCGGAATACGATTTTATCGTTCCGTTCCGCCGCTCGCCGGACGATGCGGAGAACAGCGGACGGATAATATTTTTTTAAAACTGCAGGCGCCGCGCTTAATTTAAGCGCGGCGCCCGTCGGTCGAACGATAACCGTTTTTCGATTATTTATTTTATTTATCCGCAAGATTTTTGTAGGTCGCAAGTCTTTCTTTGCTGTCCTGTTCGGTTTTGGAGAAAAGACTTTCGGCAAGTTCGGGACGCGCTTTCATGAGGGAAGCGTATCTCGTTTCGCCGAGCAGGAAAGACTTGTAATCGCCGGTCGGTTCTTTGCTGTCCAGAGTGAAGGGATTTTTGCCTGCGTCCGCGAGTTCGGGGTTGAATCTGTAAAGCTGCCAGTAACCGCAGTCGACTGCCTTTTTCTCTTCGTCCTGTGATTTTGTCATATTGATGCCGTGATTGATACAGGGAGCATAGCAGATGATAAGCGACGGTCCGTCGTATTTTTCGGCTTCGATCAGGGCGTTTAAAAGCTGCTGCTTGTTTGCGCCCATAGAGCATTGAGCAACGTATACGTAGCCGTAACTCATCGCCATCATGCCGAGATCCTTTTTCTTTACGCGTTTGCCCGCAGCCGCGAACTTAGCGATCGAGCCGGTAGGGGTAGCTTTGCTTGCCTGTCCGCCGGTGTTGGAATAGACTTCGGTGTCGAGAACAAGAACGTTTACGTTTTCGCCCATGGCAAGAACGTGATCGAGACCGCCGTAACCTATATCGTAAGCCCAGCCGTCGCCGCCGAAAATCCAGATGGAAGGTTTGACAAGACAGTCGAGATTGTCTTTGATATAGTCAAGTCCGTCGGCCTTTTCGCCTGCTATCGCCGCTTTTACTTTTTCTGCGGCGATCTTGGAGCCTTCCGCGTCGTCTTTCTTTTCTATCCATTCGGCGAAAGCCGCTTTAGCGGCGTCGCTTACTTTATCCATTGCCGCGTTCATGTCGTCTTCGATCTTGGTGCGGCGGGCTTTGTATGCGAGATTCATGCCGTAGCCGAATTCCGCGTTATCTTCAAACAGGCTGTTTGCCCAGGCCGGTCCCTTGCCTTCCTTGTTTTTGGTATAGGGGCATGTGGGGGCGGAGCCGCCGTATATCGAAGAACATCCGGTGGCGTTGGCAACTATCATTCTGTCTCCGAAAAGTTGTGTGATGAGTTTGACATAGGGAGTTTCGCCGCAGCCCGCGCACGCGCCCGAGAATTCGAACAGCGGCTTGCTGAACTGGCTTCCGATCACCGTCTTTTTGGAGAAAGCCGCCGACGTATCTACGTCGGGAAGATTTTCTGCAAATTCGTAATTTACTTTTTCCGCTGCTTCTATGGAGCCGAGCGGCACCATGGTGAGAGCTTTTTCTTTGGAAGGGCATATATCCGCGCACACGCCGCAGCCCATGCAATCGAGCGGCGAGACCTGCATTCTGAATTCATAGCCTTTGAGTTTGGGGCTGTTGCACGCTTTTGTAACAAACGAAGCGGGCCTGTCTGCGCCTTCCTTTACGAGTGCGGGACGGATGCTGGCGTGCGGACACACGAACGAACACTGATTGCACTGTATGCACTTCTGCGCGTCCCACGCGGGAATTTTGACGGCTACGCCGCGTTTTTCGAAACGCGTTGTTCCCGTGGGTACCGAGCCGTCTGCATTGAACGCCGATGAAGGGAGTTTGTCGCCTTCGAGAGTGAGAATGGGGTGAACGATTTCCTTGAAATATTTATCGTCTGCAACTTCCGCAAGCGGAGCGCCTTCCGTGGCGGTTTTCCAGCTTTCCGGAACTTTAATTTCAATGAGATTGGCTTCTGCGGAGTCTATGGCGTCGTAATTCATCTTGACGACGGCGTCGCCTTTTCTGGCGAAAGACTTGTAAGCCATTTTCTTCATGAATTCTATCGCGTCGCCGTAGGGGATGATGTTTGCGACTTTGAAGAATGCCGACTGCAATATGGTGTTTGTTCTGCCGCCGAGACCGAGCCCTGCCGCAACTTTGATGGCGTCGATGACGAAAAGGCGGATATTTTTATTGGCTATATCGCGTTTGACGTAAGCGGGAAGGAAAGATTCGAGTTCTTCCACCGTGGAAGCGGAGGTGTTGAGCAGGAAGGTTCCGTTTTCCTTGATATCTCCCGTCATGTTATAGCGGGTGATATAAGAAGGATTAGAACACTGCACGAAGTCCGCCGCGTCTATAAGATAAGCCGACTGAATGGGAGTGTCGCCGAAACGCAGGTGAGAAACGGTTATGCCGCCAGATTTTTTGGAGTCGTAGAAGAAATATCCCTGCGCGTATTTGTCGGTGTGGTCGCCTATTATTTTTATGGAGTTTTTATTGGCGCCGACGGTGCCGTCCGAGCCGAGTCCGTAAAATTTACAGCTTATGGTGCCTTGCGGAGCGGCGTCGTATTTATAAGAAAAGTCGAGCGAAGTACCCGTGAGATCGTCGTGTATGCCGACGGTGAAATGGTTTTTGGGTTCGTCCTTTTCAAGATTTTTGTAAACGGCGTAAATCATCGAAGGATTGAATTCCTTGCTTCCGAGGCCGTATCTTCCGCCGACAACTTTGATGTTGCTTCTTCCTTTCTCGAGCAGGGCGGAGCAAACGTCGAGATAGAGCGGTTCGCCGAGCGAGCCGGGTTCCTTGGTCCTGTCGAGAACGGCTATTTTTTTGACCGAAGCGGGGATCGCTTCAACGAATGCGTCGGTGGCGAAAGGTCTGTAAAGGCGGACTTTCAGTAGCCCCAGCTTATGGCCTTCCTTATTCATTTTATTTATGGTCTCTTCAACCGCATCGGCGCCGCTGCCCATAAGCACGACGATGTTTTCCGCGTCGGGAGCGCCAACGTAATCGAAAAGGTGATAGTTTCTGCCGGTGAGTTTGTTCACCTTGTCCATCATTTCCTGAACGATGGCAGGG
>CAUHGY010000069.1 GCA_959605945.1 uncultured Clostridia bacterium
ACGCGATGCCGCGTGCGGAGCGGGGGAGATTTTTATAATATTATCAATGTAAGATCGCAGTTTAAAATTCCTGTCTTTTATAATATTATAACGTAAAATTGCAGTTTAAAATTCTTGTTTTTTTTGTTGTCGCAAGATCGAAAACAGACTATAGGACATCGTGCGGATGTGAAATATCAGTTCGGCGCCGCGGCGAAACTTTTCGGCTTGCAGGAGAAAATATATTAAGAGAGCGAAGGCGCCGTTTAACGGCCGGTTGCTTTCCGGCATAAAACTTGCCTTTGCGCATGCTGCAACATAAAAACCAAGCGGTGCGCGACAGCGAAAACGGTTATCGGAAGTCTTATGTTTTTACAGATGATTTGCCCATTCGCTCATTTGTCTTTATCCAGCATTATTATATCGCGGATTTTTTGCATTTTGGCGTCGAGTTCGGCGCTTTTTTCGGCACAGTCTTTGAGTTCGGAGTTGATTTTGGCAAGAGTGTTGTCGTCAACGTCTTTTTTGTAGCGCATATGGTGTTCGAGGTTTGCCCAGAATTCCATGGCTATCGTACGCAGCTGCACTTCTACCGCCATGTTTTTCTTTTCGTTTTGCAAAAAAATGGGTATTTTGACAATGAGATGCAGACTTCTGTAGCCGTTGGGTTTGGGGTTCTTGATATAATCTTTGCGCGCAATGATCTCTATATCGTCCTGTTTTTCGAGACAGTCTGCCAGCATATAAATGTCGTCGGTGAAAGAGCATATTATGCGTATACCTGCGACGTCGAAAATATTTTCTTCCACCGAGCGCATGTTGACCGGCAGATGTTTGCGTTCGAGTTTTTCGGCAATGCTTCTGAATGTTTTTATTCTTGTTTTAATGCTTTGAATGGGGTTTCTGTCGTTGACGGCGGAAAACTGTTCGTCGAGCACTTTGAACTTGGTTTCCATTTCCATCAGGGCGCACCTGTAATATGCCATAAGCATTCTGTTGTTTTCAAAAATTTTTTGCAGATCCTGCGTAGAGGCTTTGCTTAAAAAGTCAATGATTTCGGCGGGCAGAGAGTTTTTTTCGTTCATAATATTTACCTTTGTATTAAATTAATGCGCATAATACGCATTGTTTGCAGAAAAAGTATATATCCGAAAAATAATTATGTCAAACAAATCCTTAAAAGTTGCTTGAAAAGCGTCAACTCATGCTTTTTAAGCCACGGTGCTGTTTTAAAAAACTTTTCGGGAAACGGTTGTCTTTTTTTATTTGTTGTGGTAAAATACAAAACGGAAAATCAAAGGGGGGTGCGGCGCCGGTATGCGTAACAGTGCAGATATCGTTCTTGTAAAAATCGAAGGCGGCGTCAGGGGCGCTTTTTATCTTTTTTTTAAAAACGATTGTTTTCGGTCCGAAGTATTTCGGGCTTCTTTTTTAAATTGACGAAGAAGCCGCTCCCGTGATTAAGAAATTCGGTTTATTCTGTCGTTTTTCGACAGATAACAATTCAAAAACGCAAATGAGAAATATAAATTACAATTCGGAGGTCACAAATGAACAACAACGGTTTAGTTTATGACGTAAATCAGAAACCGCCTTTCGGTAAAAATCTGGTTTACGCCTTTCAGCAGCTTCTTGCCATAATAGCGGCAACGGTTCTCGTTCCGATTCTGGTAGATCCGGAATTTGAATATTTGAGCCAGGCGTCTGCGCTTATCGGGGCAGGCGTGGGCACGATTATTTATCTGCTGTTTACAAAATTTAAAAGTCCCGTGTTTTTGGGAAGTTCTTTTGCTTTCATTTCGCCGCTTTTCACAGGCGTTGCTTACGGCTATCTCGGCATCATTCTCGGTTCGCTGTTTGCCGGGCTTGTTTATATCATCATCGCCGTTATAATCAAATTTGTCGGCAGCGGGTGGATAACCAAACTTATGCCTCCCGTAATAATCGGGCCCACCGTCGCGCTTATAGGTTTGAGTCTTGCCGGATCTGCCATGAACAACGTGATGAATATTTCCGGCAGTACGGGAAACTATAATTTGATACATATCGTCATAGGAATTGTGACCTTCCTTGTGACCGTGCTTGTTTCCGTAAAGGGAAGCAAGGGGTTGAAACTGATTCCTTTCGTTATCGGAGTAGCCGCAGGATACGTGCTTGCGGTAATTGTTACGCTTATCGGATATAACGCTTTCGGCAGCGAATATTGTAAAATAGTGAATTTCGACGCCTTTGCCGCGGTTGCCGATTTTGGCAACTGGCTTCCGAATATAACTTTCGTGGGAGCTATAAAAGAACTTACGAGCGGTGAAATTCTGCTCGACGGCGCCGGGGTGATTTCCATTCTGCTGGCGTTTGCGCCCGTGGCTTTGGTGGTGTTTGCAGAACACGTTGCCGACCATAAAAACATAAGCTCGATAATAAAAAGAGAACTGCTTGAAGATCCCGGTCTGCACAGAACGCTGCTCGGCGACGGCGTCGGTTCGATAGGCGGCGCGCTTATGGGCGGCTGTCCCAATACTACTTACGGAGAAAGCGTCGGCTGTGTGGCCATAACCAGAAACGCGTCTGTGTGGACGATTTTCACTACGGCGATTATGTGCATAGTGCTTGCCTTCATTTATCCGGTAATGGTGTTCATAGAAAGCATTCCCGGTTGCGTCGTCGGGGGGATAAGCATTGCTCTTTACGGATTTATCGCGGTGTCGGGCCTCAGAATGTTCAAACACGTAGATCTCGACAATTCAAAAAATCTCTTTGTCGTCGCGGCGATAATGGTGACGGGTCTCGGCGGACTGGTTCTCAATTTCGGCGGCACGTTCGATGCGCCCATGGTGCAGATATCCAGCATAGCGAGCGCGCTTATTCTCGGTATAATCGTAAATCTCATTCTTAAACCCGGGAAAGCCGAGGTCAGAAAGGAAGTTACTTACGATACAGAGACGGAAGACACCATGTTCGGAGTGGTGCAGAGCGATAAGCCCAAATCCGAAGAATCCGATCGCACAGAAGAAAATAACGTCAAAGAAGAGTAAGGGGGATTAACCATGAAAAAATATGACAACGTAACTATTCTGGATCATCCGCTTATACGTCATAAACTTGCTATAATACGCGATAAAAACACCAATACCAAGCAGTTCCGCGAAATAGTCGAAGAAATCGCCACATTGATGGCTTACGAGAGCTTCAAAGACGTTCCGACACAAGAAATAGAAGTCGAAACGCCGCTTGAAAAAACTGTTCAGACGGTCGTCAAAGAAAACTCGATCGCAATCGTTCCCATCCTGCGTGCGGGGCTGGGCATGGTCAACGGAATTCTCACCCTTTTCCCGGCGGCGAAGGTCGGTCATATAGGGCTTTACCGTGACGAAGAGACGCTTTTGCCGCAGGAATATTACTGTAAACTTCCCGCGGGGATAGAGGACAAGGTTGTGATGATCGTAGATCCGATGCTTGCAACCGGCGGAAGCGCAACCGACGCCATTTCCATGTTGAAAAAACGCGGCTGCAAAAAAATCAAGCTGATGTCCATCATCGCGGCGCCGCAAGGCGTTGCCAAAGTCGCGGAAACCCATCCCGACGTCGAAGTATATGTGGCGATGCTCGATCGCGATCTGAACGAAAACGGATATATTCTTCCGGGCCTCGGCGATGCCGGGGACAGGATTTTCGGCACTAAATAATTTTACGGACTTTTGAAGATCGTAAAAAGGAGGGCAGAACTTTTTGCGGCGGGTCCGCAGTAAACGGATTTTTATATAAGAATAATGGCACGGCATGAGGAGCCGTGCGTCAAAAAAACCGAGGGCGAATCACTTCTTCCCCGGTTTTTTTGACGTTTGTTTTTTGTGAGCTTGCATTTGCGACGTAAAAGTTGTATCATATAACCTGATGAACGGCCTTAATTTGGCGCAGAAACAGCGCGGCAATATGCGACCGTGCGGGAACGCAAAACGACTTAAAGCGTTGTTAAATTAATTTTTTACTGTCTGACAAGAGAGGTAATTGCGTTTTCCGCGTTTGTTTTTGTGCTGCTGCGACATAATTATTATAGTATAACGTAAAGGAGAATATTTTATATGACGGCTGCGGCGGAGTGGTTAAATTCATTTTTCGGCGCGTTTGACGGCGCACTGCTTTCGGCTTATCACGGTGCGGCAACGGCTGCAAGCGCGTTTTTGACGCCGCTTATGGTTTTTATAAGTTATTTCGGATGGAAAGGGTTGTTTCCGGTGCTTCTTTCGGTATGTCTGCTGCTTTTTAAAAGGACGCGTAAAGCAGGGCTTTCTTCTCTTCTGGCGATCGGAATAGGCGCTCTTTTATGCAACGTTCTCCTTAAACCGCTTATAGCGCGCCCGAGACCTTACACTGTTTCGCCGTATGAAGAATGGTGGCATTTTGTCGGATCGCATGCCGAAAAAGATATGTCTTTTCCTTCGGGACACGTAAATGTGATAACCGCGATGTCTGTCGGGATATTTTTGGCGTCGCGCAATAAAAAATATTGCTGGCCGATTTTCTTTGCGCCGGTGATAATGGCGGTTTCGCGCAATTATCTTATGGTTCATTATCCGTCGGACGTTCTTTTCGGAATGGTTACGGGCTCGGTTTCTGCGGCGATTTCTTATCTTGCCATTCATTTTTCTTATCGGGCGATAGAAAAACATTCGCAAAAGAGTTTTTGTGCTTTTGTTCTCAATGCCGATGTCGCAAACCTTTTTAAAAGACGAAAAAAAGACTGAATTTATGAAGGCGTCAATTCGGGTTCGGACTCATGGAAATTTTAATTTTCATGCAGGCAAAACAGGCTTGCGTGTTTTTGACAAAGTTTTTCCGGAGTGATATAATATTTCAGGTTTCGGCATTTTGATCGGTTACGGGCGGTAATAATTTTCAGGGAGAGAGTATGCCAAAGAAAAACGGAGACAGTTACTTTAAGAATACATTTCTGCCTTGCGTGGCAAGCGGATTTGCCGTGGGGCTGATTGCCGGAACGGCAGTTTTCTTTTTTAAATTAGCGGCAGACTTTCTGTCTGACAGTTCGGCGGAAATATATGCATTTTTCCGTTCCGAGCCTGCGTTTATTCCCTTGCTTTTCGCGGGGCTGACCGCGATTGCGGCGGCGGAGTTTTTCTTACAGAAATTTGCGCCGGAAACGCGCGGCGGCGGAATTCCTCGCAGCGTGGGAGTAATCCGCGGGGTGCTGACTTTTCGCTGGCTCAGAACGGCGGTGGGCGCCGTGTTCAATTCGTTTCTGAGCTTTTTTGCGGGGCTCCCGCTCGGAACGGAAGGCACTTCCGTTCTGTTAGGCTGTTCGCTCGGCGCGGGAACGGCTTCGCTGCCGCTTGCAAAACGCAATTTTTCCAAATACATGATGACCAGCGGTGCGTGCGCGGCTTTCACGGTAGCCACGGGGGCGACTCTTTCGGGTATTATATTTTCGGTTGAAGAAACGCACAAACGCATAACGCCCACGATAATGCTTGCGACGATCTCTGCAGTGCTTTCGGCGGTGCTCGTTTCGCGCCTGCTTTCCGAAGCGCTCGGAATAACTGCATCTCCGCTGTTTTCTTCGCCGTGGGAGACGCTGCGCTCTCCGGCGCTCAAAGAGATTTGGGCGGTTATTCTGGCGGGAATTTTCACGGGAGTTCTCGCCGCCGGTTTCTGCCGTCTGACCGAAGTTTTTTCACGGCTGTTCGACGGTACTAAATCCTTGAAAATAAGGTTTATAAGATTTGTTGCGCTTTTCTGGCTGGTCGGTATTGCCGGTTTTTTTCTCGAAGGCGTCCTTTACGGCGGGCACGGTCTGATTGAAAAAATGTTTTCGCAGAGCATGAGCGCGGGAGATATTGCCCTAACGCTGGCGGTCAGATTTTTGCTGATAGCGCTGTGTTCGGCGGTAGGGGCGTCCGGCGGGCTTTTTATTCCCATGCTGTCGCTCGGAGCGCTTACGGGTGCGCTGTCTGCCGAACTTTTTTTGCTCATTGGCATTTCCGAAGAGACCGTACCGTTCATAATTCTTGCCTGCACGGTGTCGTTCATGGCGGCAAGCACAAAAGCTCCCATAACGGCACTGGCCTTCGCGCTGGAAGCCACATGGCGTTTTACGAGTCTTTTTTATATGGCGATTACCGTGTTTACTGCGTACTTCGTCACCGAACTTACGCGCACGGAATCGGCTTACGATTATATGCTGGAACGAATGGTAAAGCGCCAGTCGGAAAATAAAGAGTTTACATATAAAGAAATTTCCGTACGCGTTACGGCCGGGTGTTTTGCGGAAGGCAAAACCGTTTCCGATCTGCTGCTTTCGGCAAACTTGGCAGTGCAGAAAAATCTTCCTTTCGATGACGGGAAAGAGGTTTTTCTCGGCAACGAAAGGCGGCTTAAAGAGGGCGACGTTCTGGTGTTCACCGCACTGACAAGCGACGAAAACGCGGTCAGAGCCGAACTTGAAAATTATTTCGGAAAACAGGAGAATCTATGAAAACTGTTTTGAGAGCTGCGGGGTTTGCGGATTTCGACAAACTCGAAAATATGTGTAAAGAACTGTGGCACGAAACTTATGACGGCATCCTCGGCGCCGCACAGGTCGATTACATGCTTGAAAAATTTCAGAGCAAAAGCGCCTTTTACCGCCAGATGAGATACGAAAATTACAGGTATTTCTTTATCGACGGCGATTCGTCCTGCGCGGGATACGCCGCGATTGCTCCCGAAAAAAAGCGGCTTTTTCTGTCGAAACTCTATCTGAAAAAATCTTTCCGCGGCACGGGGCTGGTGAAGTCTGCTCTCGAAGAAATATTCGCCGCCGCCCGACTTATGGGCTACGGCGAAGTATATCTTACCGTCAATAAAAACAACGCCCGCGCCGTCGCCGCGTATGAAAAATACGGTTTTAAACGCGAAAAAAGCGTTGCGACCGATATCGGGAACGGCTTTGTTATGGACGATTACGTCTACGCAATCGAAATCAGGTAAAAGCGCTGAATATTTATTCGGTTTTATTTTTAATCTCTCTGCGGCGATTTGTAAAAACCGCCGCAGAGAGATTTTATTTATAAAATATTCTCGGCCCGCTGTCTGTACAGAGAAAACGAGATTTTTATTTTCTGCCTTTAAATCGCTTGACTGTGTCGGGGGAAAAACTATAATTATATGAGGTATTTTTTCAGAAAGGATCAGAAAAAGGTTTATGGCGGACGCAAACGTTAACATTAGACATTCTCGGCGGCGCGCCGTCGCAGAAGCGCTTAAAAACCATGCCGTGCTTTTGATAGCGGTCGCCGCGGCGGCGGTTACGTGCATATTCGTGCCTTTTGACGCCGAATACGCGGGATATTTCGATCTACGCACGCTTTCATGTCTGTTCTGCACGATGGCAGTCGTCGCCGCGCTCAAAAATATAAAGTTTTTCATTTTCGCCGCCGACCGCATAGTCCGCAAGTTCAAAAATCTGCGCAACGTAATTCTGGCGCTGGTTTTTGTTACCTATTTCGGGTCAATGGTCATGGCAAACGACATGGCGCTGATCACTTTTCTTCCTCTCGGTTATTTTGCTCTTTCGGAATGCAATAAAAAGGGGATAATGGCGTTTACTTTCGTCATGCAGAACGTTGCCGCCAATCTCGGCGGCATGCTTACTCCTTTCGGCAACCCGCAGAATCTATATCTTTATTCTTACTATGCAATTCCCGCGGGTGAATTTTTCGCCGTTATGGCGCCGCCGTTTATAGCGGCGTTGCTTCTTATTTTCGGCGTGTGCATGTTTGTTAAAAAAGAGCCGGCGACCGTCGAGCATGCGCCGCCTTCCAGACCGCCGGCGGCGCGCACCGCGGTTTACTTTGTGCTGTTTGCCGTATCCGTGATGATAGTTTTTCGGCTGTTCCCATACTATTGGGGCGTTATCGCGGTGGTTGTTCCGTTGTTGATCGCGGATCCGAAATGTTTTTTAAAGGTCGACTACGCGCTGCTTTTGACTTTCTGCGCTTTTTTCGTGTTTTCGGGGAATATGGCAAGAATTCCCGCAGTGAAAGAATTCTTTTCTTCATTGATGGTAAAAGAGCCTCTTTTGTTCGGGGTGCTTTCCTGTCAGGTTATAAGCAACGTGCCTTCGGCGGTGCTGCTTTCTAAATTTACGGCAGATTATGCAAACCTTCTCGTGGCGGTGAATATCGGCGGGCTGGGCACGCCCATAGCATCGCTCGCAAGCCTCATAACGCTCGGCAATTTCCGCAAAACGGGCGGCAGCGTAAAGCGTTTTATCGGGTTGTTTTTGCTGATAAACTTTTCTTTTCTTGCGGTTCTGATAGGGGTGGGAATGATTTTTTGATATCGAAACGGAAAATATAAAATAATTTGTGAAATACCGTCAAAAAAAGAAACGTTGCAAAAGGCCGTGCGTATAATGTTACGTAACCGTTCGCGCGCAATGCGGGTATAACTTCCGTTTAAGTATAAACCCTTTTGCGATAAGAAAAAATTATATTTAAAAATGCGGTTATCGTGCATAAAACAGTTGACAGATATTTATTCAGGTATTATAATGTAGGCGAAAAAACCGAGATGGTGTTTTCGTGAAAAACTTAATAACTTGTGTCTTTGCTTTTTGCGTGAACGGATTGCGGTTTTTATCGCTAAATCGTGGGCGGCGGAAGGTCGCTTGCAAAGGAGGTAGGATATGAAAAAATTCGCGAAATCGTACGAAGACATGTTGCTCGATTACAGTGTTTACGCTATCTATGCGCTCAACAATATATCGAATAACAAAATGTTTTAAGTACAGAGAGTCTGGAGGTCAGACTTAAAAAGGGTACTCTTAGCCGGTGAGGTTAAGGGTTTTTTTCTTTTAAATGACAATAGGGGAATTTCTTGATTCGCGTTTCTGTAAAAGCTGTCTTCGCCGCAGTGCTTTGATAATGTTACAGGCGCTCGGAATAGGCGGGCTTTTTTTGTTCATACCGAATAAGACAATGCAGGCTGTGCCTATTTTATTGCGATGCTTCGGTTTTCGCAATATGTATGGGAAGTTAAAAAATAAACTCTTAAAATGCGTTAAACGTCAACATACCGCTTGACGATAATTTTTTTTTGAGTTATAATTTTAATATATATTTTCAGGAAAGGGAGAATGACGGAATGAAAACTGTAAAAGATAAGCATCTTGTGGTCGGCGCGGATTTTGCGGGATACCCTTTGAAAGAAGCCGTGTGCGAGCATCTCAGGAAAAAAGGCTGGAAAATTCTCGATATGGGCGTCAAGGCGGACAGCGACCCTGACGATACCGACCTTATGTTTCACCGCGTGGGGCTGCGCGTCGGCGCGATGATTTCCGAAGGCGAATACGAACGTGCGCTGCTTTTCTGCGGCACGGGCATGGGGATACATATTGCGGCAAGCAAATGTCCGCACGTGTATGCCGGCGTTGTGGAAAGCGTTCCGGCGGCAAGGCGCGCTATAACGGGCAACGGCGTCAACGTTCTCGCAATGGGCGCTTTTTACGTTGCGCCCGCCATGGGCTGCGATATTGCCGACGCGTATCTTTCGGGCGAGCTCGGCTGCGACCAGAAATGGTGGCATAATTTTTACGAGTTTCATAAACTTTCCATAGACGAGCTGGAAGCCTTTGATTACGAAGAATATAAAAAGAACGGATTCAAAGTCAACAAACTCGGCGATTTCGACTTAAAGCTCGAAACCAAGCCCGATTGATAAACAGATAAAATTTTATAAGGAAAGCCCTTCGGGGCGGGAGAATTATGGCAGAAAATTATTTCGACTTGCTGAATGCTCCGTCGGCGGAGCAGCGCCTTGACGCGCTTGATAAACTTATTGCGTCTTTAAAGCCCGAAGAAATTCCCGTCGGACGCGAGAATGACGCAAACAATCATATACACACTATATATTCGTTTTCGCCTTATTCGCCGACAAAAGCGGCCTATATGGCTTACCGCGCGGGACTTACCAGCGCGGGGATTATGGATCACGACAGTCT
>CAUHGY010000070.1 GCA_959605945.1 uncultured Clostridia bacterium
ATACACGACCAAAGCTGGGGCAGTTCGTCAAGTCTGGTTTTGCGCAGAAATCTGCCGAAAGGATAAATCCTGTCATCACTGTCTCCGCCGGACCACTGCGCCCCGTTTTTTTCAGCGTCAACCCTCATCGACCTGAACTTAGGTATCTTTATTTTTCTGCCGTTATAGCCGAGCCTTTCCTGCACGTAAAAAACAGGCCCCTTTGACGAACATTTGATAATTATGCTTATAACAAGCATTACGGGCAGCAAAGCTATAAGCGCAATCAACCCCGTTAAAAAATCAAAAGTCCTTTTTAAAAACGAATAAAAATATTTCTTTTTTACGGAGCCTATATCTTCGATAAAAAACTCCTGCTCGTGTTCGAAAGGCATAATAAGCGTTTTTTCATTTCCGGAAGCCGCCGCATTCATTTCATAACCGCCAAAAGATTCTTTATCCGTTTCAACAATAACGCCTTTATCCGTTCCCATACTTTTCTTAATTATCTTACTCCTGCCGGCATACATAATTTATCATCGGCAAAAAATTTGCCTGCAAGGGTATTTTATGCCGTGATTCAACGGCGCAGGCGTACCGCGCTGCGCGGGAGACGGACAGTCTCCCAAAGACCCGTATAAGTCTTTCTGCGTCCATTATACCACAAAGTCTTATGCTTTTCAACAAAATATTCCCGATTTGCCTTAAAACTTCAATACCGATATAACATTGTCGATTTTTAAGCATTTCGATAAATAACTTTGACGGACAACACACTTATTTTATCAAAAATGCACAGTTTGCTATTGATTTTTTCATATAATTATGTTAGAATGATAATAATAATAAAGAAAATATAAAAAGGAGAGCAGTTATGGGTGAATTTTTTAAAAACGCATGGGCATTTATACAGACAAACTGGATCTGGTTTGTCGTGGGCGCCGTGGCGCTCATCGCGCTCATGATAATCATTTCATCGATATCGAGAGCAAGAAAGAAACGCCGCATTAAAGCAGAACTTGACGCCAAAATCGCAGCAAAAAGGACTGCGTCAAAGCCGGCCGCTACACCCGAAAGAAACTCCCCCTCCGACGAACAGACGGTGACTGTCGCCGAAAACTCCGCCCCGATAACGGAAACCGCATACCAAACGGCAGATAATACCGAAAATTCTTCCGAAGCGGATTTTTCGGAAACCGACAACGCGCATGCGACGGATGATGAAGCGCAAAATGATATGAGTTCTGCCGCAAATCAACCTGCGGAAACACAAAAAGAGAGCGAAGAAGAACAGAAAACCGAGTCTGCCAAAACCACGGAAAAAAATACGAAAACTCTTTCAAAGGAAAATACGAAAAGCCAGAAAAAACAACTCAAAAACGTCGGCAGGTGGACAATAGCCATCAAGGCAAAAGGAGAATATACGGCCACGCTTGCCGCGAACAACGGAGAAGTGATGCTTTCCAGCGAAACGTATACGACAGAAGAGGGCGCAAGGAACGGTATTGCGACAATTATCAACGGCGTAGCAAACGGCAAGTTTATAATTTACTGCGACAAAAACGGAAATTATTATTACAAACTGAAAAGTACGGGAAACCGTTTGCTGTGCGTGGGTGAAATTTATAAATCCAAAGATCAGTGTCTGAAAGCGGTGGAAACGGTAAAGCGCATTGCCGCACAGGCTTCTATATCCGACGTATTGCAGGAAGGTACGGAATACGTCGAATATACTCCTATCAAAGTTGACGGATATGAAGCGAAAAAAGGTCTTCTCGGCAAATGGAGAGTGGAAAAAACCGAGAGCGGCAACTATTCGGCAAAACTTTACGCGTCGAACGGTCAGCTTATGCTTGCGACAGAAGAAGTTGCGCTTTTAAAATCGGCGGAAAAAGCCATCGAATCTGTCAGAAAAAATTCGCTTGCCGGCAACTTCATAATCGACAGAGACAAATTCGGCAGATACTACTATAAACTCCGCAACGCGCAAAAATCGGTTATCTGCATCGGCGAAGCCTACGATACTTTCGAGTCATGCGTCAATGCTCTCGAATCGGTAAGAAGATTTGCGGCGACAGCCGTCTATAAAGAGTAAGAATAATCGTTTTCAAATAAATTTGCCCCTTCGGCGTCCGCTTATGCGGACGCCGAAGGGGCTTTTTCATTTTGTATCTCTAATCAGAGAGCTGAGTTTTTATATTCCGCCGACTAAATATACGTATTTCGGCATTGCTGCGCAGAACGCCGCTGCAATATATTTTTGCGGTTTTATCACTATGCTTTAAGCTGCCTGCCGTTTCCGACGGCTGACGGTGCGGCGACGGCGGAGCATATTGATAATAATGTTTTATCCGCTTTCATTTTTATCAAACGACAATAATTTACGCGAAATATTACGAACAGCGGTTATTTTACGCGTATCGGAAGCGGTATTTCACACATTCCGACCTTTCGGTCCAGATGGTCTATGCCGTCTCCGTCGATTGCGTCGAAAAACATACAAAGGGTTTTTTCATCTTTTTTGATAACGGCAGCCATACCTATCGCGCCTTTCGCCCAGCTGCTCATTTCCGCATCGAACGCCACGGCGCGGTTTTCGGGATCCCAATGGTCAATATCTTTGGTCCAGTATACCCACACGGAGTTCGTGTATAAATTATCGTGTATGTGGTTGGTAAACAACCAGTAAATCCCCGTGCTTTCTTCGTAAAATATATCGGTGTTCTCAATGTCGTGTTCGGGCGGAAACAGCGGACCGGGAACTTTTTCCCAGAAGTTGCCTTCCCCCTGTTTTTTCGCATGATCGTCGGAAGCCGTGAGATCGTCTGTTTTGGCGATACCCAGCGAACGCGAATCGACTTCCGTGCTGATGACCCTGCCTTTTACAATCTCTCTTTTAACCGCGCGGCTGCCGCTGTAAAACATTATAAATTTTTTTTCGCCGTTATTTTCTTTCCATTTGGGGTTTCTTATGACCACCCCCGCCGAAGCGGTGGCATCATCCCATTCGCCGGGTTTCCCGACAGGAAAACAGACGTGCCTTGCACAGCCCGGTTTATCGACATGCTTTATCCACGGGCCGTCGAGCGTTTCGGCTTCCGCAAACAGAGTATAATACCCGGGAGACGGAATTCCTTCGTCCGAACAGTCTTCCGCACCGCAATAAAAGCTGTACCAATGCCCGTTCTCGGCGACCGGCCAGGGCGAACATATGCCGCAGAAATCCTTATAGTCTTCCGCATTGCCGTCCGGATGGAGAATAGCGGAACACGGAACTTTCGGCCCCACTTTCTTCCAGTGTACGAGATCCTCGCTTACCGCAGAACAAGGCGTCCAATAGCAATCGGGTTTTTTGCCCGGCATAATGCCGTCGTAAGATAAATAGTATAACCCCTTTTTCGCCCCGAAAATTTCGCGGCTGACAACAACGTCTTTCATCCCCCCTCCGTCCCAACGGTACATAGCTTCGCCTTCTTTATCGGGTGCAAGAACTATACCGCGGTCTTTTACCCCGACAACTCTTTTCATACCGGTTTCGGCTTTAGATAACATAACCAGCATCTCCTTTATAAATTTTTATCGCTCTGACGTCATTATACCATTGACCAAACTCGCTTTCAATGTTTTAAAATGACACAAAAATTACACCCGCGTCCTCTTTTACCAATAAATAATATGCAAAAATATATTATAGATCTTTTTATTTTATTATATTTATCCAAAACCCAACGTTTTGCCGTCAGCGTTCTTTCATTCTTTTTATTTTATTATATTTATCCGAAACTGCAAATATAATTGCAAAATTCGGTCCCGCGGGTTTTCCGCCCGCAAATTTCTTTTAAAAAACCGGCCGCTGTTACCACAAGCGGCCGGTTAAACTATTATTCAATTGCTTAAATGTTTTTTCACTCACAAAATATTCCGCTTCCGATAAACCCGACGGGAAAGGCGCTCAGCAGTTACCGCCGTCGTTGAAATAAAGGATACCCATGGTATTTGCACCGCAATGACTTGCAATCGTGCATCCCGCATGCGTTTCGTAAATATTTTTAAATCCTGCGCTGCGGCAGGCTGCATAAGCCGCGTCAAGCATCTCTTCGGTAGCAGTGGTATAAGTTATAAAAACCATATCCAAATCGGGGTTGTTGTAATCATTCAAAACGTCTGCGCAATATTTTTCCATGACGGCCCCCATATTTCCGCGGTACTTTTTATCCATGCCCATTTTGCCGTCTTTCAAAACTATTCTCGGGCGGATTTTGAATATATTGGCGCCCAGAAGCTGCAGGCTGTTACATCTTCCGCCTTTATAAAGATAATCGAGCCGCTCGATAACAAAGCTTGCCTGCACTTTTTCCGCCCTTGCCTGGGTTTTTTTCTGTATTTCCTCCGGAGCGACGCCGGCGTCCGCGAGTTTTTTTGCATAGAGTACCAAAAGCCCTATTCCGGTAGAAAGAGACCGGCTGTCGACAACATACACGCCTTTTACGTTTTCCGCCGCTCTGAAAGCGTTGCCGCACGAAGACGTGATTCCGCCCGAAAGGCAGATATGGATTACGGCATCGTAATCTTTTCTGAGATTTTCAAAATATTCTGTATATTCGAATTCGTTCAAAGCGTTGGTTTTGGGCAGCACCCCCGTCTTGTCTACGCGGGCGAAAAGTTCTTCTGCGGAAAAGTCGCCGTCAATAAATTCTTCGCCGTTGAGAACGATATGATACGGAATGACTTTTATGTCGTTTTGTTCTATGAGTTCCTTGGTAAGGTCGTTTGTAGATTCCGCCGAAACGGCTATTTTCATAATTATACCCCTGCCTGTCGTTTTTTCTCTATGCGTCTCAAAACGCATATATAAAGTATTCTAACATTATATGCGCTAAAAGTAAATTGTTTTAAATAAACTTTTTTAGTCCCGCAAATGAAATTATAGACGCAAACACTTGCCTTTGCCGTGGGTTTAGTGATATTATTTTTAAAACACATTCAGCAGAACGGAGACAGAGATAATGATAAAAATCAACGGCAATCTTCGCCAAAACATCGCGTTCAAAGATTTTGCAAAATATGACGGTCAGATCGTCACCGTCAGCGGTTATATTCACCGCATAAGAGAAATGACGGGTTTTTCTTTCGTAATTCTCCGCACGGCAAGAGACACCGTGCAATGCGTTTACGCACCCGAATTTTCAGACTACCGCTGGGACGATAAACTTAAAGAAGAAGCGTGCGTCAAAGTCAGCGGCAAAGTGGTTTCCAGCAAAGACGCCAAAGGCAACGACAGATTCGAATTACAGATCCACAATATTGAAATTCTGTCTCTCCCGGCGGAAACACTTCCGATCGTCATAAATAAGAAAAAACTTGACAATATTCAGTTAAACACCGTTCTCGATCTCCGTCCCGTTTCATTGAGAAACCCCGCCGAACGCGCCATTTTTAAGATACAGGAAGGCATACAGCGCGGTTTCCGTGACTTTCTGACAGCCAACAATTTTACCGAAATTCATTCACCGAAAATCAATTATGCCGGCGCTGAAGGCGGCACCAACGTCTTTAAGCTCGACTATTTCGGCAAACAAGTCTATCTTGCCCAATCACCGCAGCTGTATAAACAGGCGCTCGTAGGCGTGTTTGAACGCGTTTTCGAAATCGCACCCGTGTTCCGCGCCGAACATCACGACACGTCGCGCCATCTGAACGAATATATATCAATGGATTTCGAAATGGGTTTTATAGACGGTTTCGAAGATATAATGAACATGGAGACCGGCACCCTCAAGTATATAATGAATCTGCTGAAAAACGAATATTCCGAAGAAATAGCGCTTCTTCATGCGGATATACCCGAAATAGACGAAATACCCTGCATAAAATTTATGGATGCCAAAAAGCTGCTGACGGAAAAATTCAAATACAAGCCGTCCGACATGAAAGACTTCGACCCCGAAGAAGAGCAGCTTTTGGGAAAATACGCCAAGAAAGAATTTAACAGCGACTTTATTTTCGTCACGCACTACCCGTCTGTCAAACGTCCCTTCTATACCATGGACGATCCGGCGGACCCCGAATACACTCTGAGTTTCGACCTTCTTTTCAGAGGCCTGGAAATAACGTCGGGAGGCCAGCGCGTACACGATTACGGCGAACAGGTCGCAAAAATGAAAAAGTGCGGCATGAACCCCGATGATTTTGAAACTTATCTTATGTTTCATAAATACGGCGCGCCCCCGCACGGCGGACTGGGCCTGGGGCTGGAAAGACTGACCATGCATCTTCTCGGATTCAAAAACGTGCGCGAAGCCACAATGTTTCCGAGAGACATAAACAGAGTTACCCCGTAACAAAAAACAATCCGGATATTCAACGGCTGTATTAAACTTAAATAATACAGCCGTTGTTATTTTTAAATATTAATGCCCGTTAAAATTTTAAAAATATCTCTTCATCCGTTTGACAAATCGGCTTTAACATATTATACTTGGAAACAAAAAAAATAAAATTCGTTTCCATTAAAATATGAAATCACAGTCTGTAAAAGATAAAATAATATCACAGTCTATAACAAGCCTGCAAACGGAAGGCCTTAAATTTTCGGTGGACGGCGTGGCGGAAAAACTGAAAATCTCCAAAAAAACCATCTACAAATATTTCCCCGACAAAGGGTCTCTCGCCAAAGCCATATACGAAGAGTTTTACGGGCGGGCATTCAAAAAAGCCGCACTGGCGGCAGAAAGCCCCGACGCCTGCATTACGCTTTTATCGCTTTACTGCAAGTCGCGTTTTCTGATCAGCGAAGGCATCTTCAACAAATATTCGCTCAACAAAGATTTGAAAGAGTATACAACCGCGCTAAACGAACGTCTTTGGCAAACAACACTGCCGTTTTTGCCGAAAAAATTATCTGATGCGGACGGACTGAAACTGATAATCGACGGAGCGGTCGAAAGGTGCTACGCACTGTCTTTGCCGCCCGCAAAAATCATAAAAACATTGGAGGAACTGCTTTGTTTATAGAAATACTGCGCGTTTTCGCAATTATATGCATTGCCGTCGTTATCGGTAATCTCGTCAAAAAAATAAAACTTCCGGCAATTCTCGGGTGGCTGATCGCGGGAGTGGTTTTCGGCCCCTATCTTGCGGGAGTGGTCACTCTTGAAATCACCGAAAGTCTGTGGTATAAAATATTTATCAAAATTTTCGAATGCTTTGCCGGCGTAATGATAGGCAAGGAAATAATACTCAAAAAACTCGCAAAAAGCGGAAAACAAATAATGGGAATAACCGTTATACAGTCGGTTGGTACCTTTTTGTTCGTATCGCTGGTATTTGCAATAACTTTTCTCATTGCCGACATACCCGTTTATCTTTCTTTCGTGTTCGGCGGCATAGCGCTTGCCACCGCCCCTGCGCCCGCCCTATCGATAGTAAACGAATATCACACCAAGGGTCCCGTCACCGATACTTTACTTCCGCTCGCGGCGATTGACGACGTAATAGGCGTGATTATTTTCTTCACGGTGATGTCTGTAATAAACATATCCGCAGGCGGCTCTTCGGGTTCGGTTCTCGCCGTCGTCGGAATGGTCCTTCTGCCTTTCGCCGTAGGAATATCTCTCGGCGCCGCGGCGGGGTTCATTCTCAAAAAAATCAAATCAGGCGGCGCAGGGCTTACGGTCTTTGTGGCATTCCTGTGCCTTTGCACGGCGTGCGGTCTGATAATCGACAAATTTGTTTTCAAAGCCTTCAATATGAATTATCTCCTGACGGGCATGGCGTTCAGCATGACCGCGGCAAACATTGCAGACGAAGAGAAACTCGACAAAATATTTAAATTGTACGATCCGGTTCTCAACATATCGCTGGTGATCGTCATCATCAGTCTCGGAATACCTCTCGATTACAGGCTTATCGCGGGCGCGGGGCTGTTTACCGCAATTTATATTCTTTCGCGCGCCGCAGGCAAAATCGGCGGCGCCTACGTCGGCGGGAAAATCACCAAGGCTCCGTCTGCGGTTACCAAATATTTAGGGCTTACTCTTCTGCCTCATTCGGGCGTTTCGCTCGTATTTACGGGTATAGCCGCGGCGTCGCTGAAAGCCATCGACCCCGCTCTTTCGGATATTATTTCCGGAACCATAGTGGCGGCGGCGATAATCAACGAAATAATCGCCGTATTGGTCGCGAAGGTAGCTTTTAAAAAAGCAGGAGAAATTCCCGAACCTGCGAAAAGCGCAGAAGCATCCGCCGCCTGTCCCGCGCCGTGCGGCACGCAGGATGCCGAACATAATTTTTCAGACGACGCCGCAGATCGGCGCTGAGATTGGTTGGTTCCGGCGCTGCAATCGCAAAATGAAAATTTATATTTTAACGACTATAATCACGCTACGGTTCAGAAAATCTGCCTTGATCCGACCAAAAAACTTGCAAACCTTAAAATCCGCGCGGTTGCAAACGAAGTTATAATGGGCGTTTTAGGCGTAACTTTGAGCAAATAAGTACAACAGAATCGATAATGAAAACACGCGTTTTCCGTTTTCTGACGGAAATAAAAATCAGACAGTTGAACTCCCCGAAACTGTCCGAACGGCGTCGGAAAAAAAGCGCCGAGAAAATAATATCGGAAAATAACGACTCCCGCACGGCATTGCCTGCAATTACGATTTTACTCTGCCCGTAAGCTGCCGCATGCGGGCGTTTTTTATCTGCGGAACCTTGACCGCCCGGTATATAACGCAAATTTTGCCACGCCGCGCCCTATTCGAATTTTTTTTGACGGAAGGGAAAAATTTTACGTTTTTTTACCTATAATCCATTGACAAAAAAAAATATCTGTATATAATAAATGTTAGCACTTGAAAAGAGAGAGTGCCAAATCACAGGAGGCATAGAAATGAAAGTTAAACCTTTATTCGACAAAGTGGTTGTCGAAAGTCTGGAAACTGAAGAAAAAACCAAGAGCGGATTCATACTCCCTTCCGCTTCTCAGGAAAAACAGCAAATGGCAAAGATCGTCGCGGTAGGTCCCGGCGGAATAGTTGACGGTAAAGAAATAGTTATGCAGGTAAAGGCAGGCGATACCGTACTTTATTCAAAATATTCGGGCAGCGAATTCAAAATAGACGGAAAAGATTTCACTATTATACGTCAGAGCGACATTCTGGCTATCGTAGAATAAACAGGTAAGGAGAAAATTATCATGGCTAAACAGTTAAAATACGGAGAAGAAGCGAGAAAGGCTTTACAGAAAGGCGTCGACACCCTTGCGGACACCGTAAAAATCACTTTAGGTCCTAAGGGCAGAAACGTTGTTCTCGACAGAAAATTCGGCGCGCCGCTTATCACCAACGACGGCGTTACCATCGCCAAAGAAATAGAGCTTGAAGACGCGTTCGAAAACATGGGCGCCCAGCTCGTAAAAGAAGTTTCGACCAAAACAAACGACGTTGCCGGTGACGGCACGACCACCGCGGTCATTCTTGCACAGGCAATGATCGGCGAAGGCTTAAAGAACGTTGCCGCCGGCGCAAACCCCGTTATTCTCAAAAAAGGCATCGCGGGCGCCACGCAGGTAGCCGTCGAACAGCTTAAAAAGATGTCCAAACCCATATCGGACAAAAACGGCATCTGTCAGGTCGCCTCTATTTCGGCCGGCGACGAACAGATAGGCGGTCTGCTTGCAGACGCTATGGAAAAAGTCGGTAAAGACGGCGTCATCACCATTGAAGAAAGCAAAACCATGAAGACAGAACTCACCACCGTCGAGGGCATGCAGTTCGACAG
>CAUHGY010000071.1 GCA_959605945.1 uncultured Clostridia bacterium
CTTGCTTATGCTGCGGGCAGACCGCTTGTACCCGTAAACCATATCCGCGGGCATATTGCAGCGGGCTATCTTGCAGATAAATCGCTTGAACCGCCTTTTATAACTGTGCTTGCCAGCGGAGGGCACACGGCCGTCATTGCCGTGGAAAGTTACGTTAAAATGACCGTTCTCGGCAGCACTATCGACGACGCGGTCGGCGAGGCGTTCGATAAAGTGGCAAGGGTACTGGGACTGCCTTATCCCGGCGGACCGAATGTGGAAAAACTTGCGCTCGGCGGAACAAATTCGGTCTCTCTGCCGTCTATGCTGAAAAATTATGACGGCGGAGAATTCGATTTTTCTTACAGCGGACTCAAAACTGCCGTTATTAACTATGTAAATTCGCAGAGTCAGAAAGGACTTCAAGTAAACAGGGCGGATGTCGCAAACAGCTTTCAGCACGCGGCTGTTGACGTGCTTATCGAAAAAGCTTTAAAAGCCGCGCGTTTAACCGGTTATAAAACGCTGACGCTTTCAGGCGGGGTCGCTGCAAACGGTTACTTTCGCGAACTTGCCGCGCAGGCGGCGGAGGAAAACGGCCTGAAATTGGTATTGCCACAAAAACGTTACTGTACGGACAATGCCGCCATGATAGCCGCAGAGGGTTATATACAGTATAATCGCAGAAACTTTGCCGATCTTTCTTTAAATGCCAAAGCGGTGCTGCCGTTCAGATAAGCCGGGGCAGTTTTTGCGGGATATATTTTTTAAAAGGAAACTATAGAATCATGATCAAACATGTGGTGTGTTTTAAACTTAACGACGGAGAAGACCCGATGCGCGCAAAAGAAGTTCTTGCGGGTATGAAAGATAACGTCCCTATGCTTCGCGGCATAGAAGTCGGGGTGGATTTATTGCACTCTCCCCGCTCTTACGACGTTATCCTTTCCGTTTTGCTCGACGATTTCGATGCTCTCGAAAATTATCAGAACGACCCGTATCACGTTAACGTCGTCAAAAAACATATGCATTCGGTAACAAAGGTCAGCGTGACGGTTGATTTTGAAGTTGAAATATAGATCAGCGGTTTACGTTTGTATTTAGTGCATAAACGCAGAATTTACGGCGAAAAGGAACGACTTTTTTTACGGCACCGATAAAGAAGTGCTTTTGGGAAAACGGTATCGATAGACGGCAGTGACAGGCCGCCGGAATAAAAAGACACTGCATCCGCGCCCGCTTGAGCGGCAGGGGAGTGATAAAAAATAAATTCGGACTTTCGCTATAAAATGGCTTTTAAAATAATTCAGAAAAATTTGGCTAAAACGCTTAAATTTATTTGAAATAATGCCGCGTTTATGGTAATATAGATATATCTTTTCACGCGGATATGGCGGAATTGGCAGACGCGCTGGATTCAGGTTCCAGTGGGGGCGACTTCGTGCAGGTTCAACTCCTGTTATCCGCACCAGAAAAGCCCTGTTTTTAAGGTTGGAGACTTAAAAATGGGGCTTTTTCGCGTCTTTTAAGGCTTTTTCAACGTTTTTATTTTACGAATTTTGGGGTAATTTTGGGGTACAAATTATATCAGTCGTCAAATTTTACTGCTTCGGAAAGCAGATGTTCGTCAAGATTACCCGTATATGTATTGTCAAGCCTGCCGAGAGAATGTCCCATAAATAATTTTTTTGCGGTATAGTCTATACCCAATTCAGTACAACGAGTGTTAAAAGTCTTGCGCAAGTCTTTTAAAGTATGTTCCGGTAAAATTTTGTTAAACCTGTCTCTCATACGATTTTCAGTCCTTATTTCGAATTCGGTAATATTGTTAAGGCGATTTATCAGATGTGAAAAGAGCGGAATTTTTTTATATTCGATTTTACCGTCTTTTCTTTTACTGTTTATTGCGACAAGAAATTTACCTTCTATATGTGCGCTTTTTACTTCGTTAGGGCGCAGCCCTGTATAAAGCATTAAAGCAAATAATTGTTCGTAAGCAGATCCTTTGCAAGAGTCCAACAATAATAGTTCTTCTGCTCGGGTTAATGCTTTTCCTGTTTCTCTTTCGTGATTTGTATGCAAAATCATACCGAGCGGATTGAGATTGATTTTACCGTGTTTTACTGCGCAGTTAAATATTTGGTTTAAGATACAGTAAACATCGTCCGAAGTTTTTCCGTTACCCGGAAGAGAAGTGAGTAAGTTCTGCAACAGTAACAAAGAAGTAGAGCCTGATAGGGCTCTTTTTTATAATATGAATTA
Source organism: uncultured Clostridia bacterium (assembly GCA_959605945.1). GTDB lineage: Bacteria > Bacillota > Clostridia > Christensenellales > Borkfalkiaceae > UBA1259. The sequence goes on from CAUHGY010000071.1 coordinate 2,242, forward strand.
CGCTATATGTACTGGTATTTGTGAAGACGTTTTGGAGTCGTTTGAGGGCGGAATAGGACATAATTATAAAGATAAAGAAACATTTACAAGTTCGGTGTTTCTTTCGTTTTTTACTGTCACATATTTTTATTTACAGTTTTTAACAGCTTTGCCAATTTGTCTCCGCCATTCGGGATCAATGTGCTCATTGACATCAGGGGCGGCTGAAAATTTATGCAAGCGGCAGTGTGGCAGAAAACACGGTAAAATTGTTTTTCCGCTCATATGTCAATTTCCCGTGCATAGATTCGATGGCGGACTTTGCCAAAAACAAGCCGAGACCGGAATTGTTTTCAGAAGGGGCGCCCGAAACAAAAGGTTCAAAGATATTTTTATCCGTCATAACGCCCGTGCCATCGTCCACGATTTCAATCCGGCACATACCTTTCTGCTTTATTGCGCTTACGGATAAATGCGTGCAGAATGAATGTTCGATCGCGTTCAGAACCAAATTCAGGATGACGCTTTCCAAAGCGATTTTTTTTGCGTAAACATTTAATTTGTCGGGGAGGGTGACCGTAAGAACAATGCCGTTCGCTTCGCAGTCGGACCGCAGTTCGTCGGTCACTTTCCGTATGATCTGGCTTAAATTCAGCACTTCCGATTGTTCGGCAACATAGTTTTGCCTGCCGTACTTTCCCAGTTCGGCAAAATCCTTTGAAAGTTCCGCATTTTTCTGCAACAAAGAATCCACTTTTGCAACCTGGTCGGATGTCGATAAACTGTGCCGCAGATCGGACAGAGAGTCGTTCATTCCGACGACGGTCTTTTTCATGTCGTGGCTCACATACAGTAAAATTCTGTCGCGCTCCGCGAGAATGCTCTGTAAGCTCTGCGTCTGCCGTGCAACTTCCTGTTCCAAATTGGCCGTAAGATATCGGTTGCGGATTTCCGCGCAAATAAATTCACGGAACCCCAATACGAGCGTGACGCCGAGCATGGCAAGGCACAGCCAGAACGAGGGGGAGAGCACGATAAACGGAAATGCCTGATTGGCAAATAATGCCGTTGTTGCCAGACTTCCGGCAATCGCGCAGTTCAAGCGCAGCCCCGCCGATTTCCCTCTGAATACGTCGAAAGAGGTAAACCCGATGACGGCAACGATGCAGGCGGTTGCCGGAACGGCATAGGCAATACGCATAGCGGCGTAAACCGAAGCGCTCTTATAAAACGGGGAAAGAAAGGCCAAAATGCTTGCGGCGATTGCGGTAGCGCCGGTCAAATATAAGACGGGAAACCGGCCTGCCTTCTTCGGGAGATACAGTGTGGAAGCAAAGAGAATCAACCCTACGGAAAAACGGCGCATTGCGAGCGCAAAATAGGGAGCAACCGTTAAACCGAACATCAAATATGCGGAAAACAGTGCCAGAAAAATACTGACGGAAAACAACAGCTGCGGCATGAAAGCGAGTGAGCGCTTCAATATGCAGATAAAGAGGAACAGTAACAATGTAGCCGCCCCGATAATCGCGCCGGCCAAAAGCATCGAACGGTTTTCAGAAACGGCTTTACGTACGGCCGTATCTTCGCCGATCAAAATTCCCTTTGTTATTCCTACAAAATTGTCGTTGTCCGCTTCATAATGAATCGTAACGGCGCATTCTCTTGAATATTTGTTGTCGGAAGAGATGGGGATGTCGATGAACAGGGGCTGCGTTGCGGTTCGGTGCGGAACCGTTTCGTCGAATTCAGATTCCGACGAATAATTTACATAATACGAAATATTGTATCCGCTGATTGAACCGACGTACTCCTGATTCTGATATTGCACAAACACGCTGCATGCGGAAAATACAGGAGGAATGTACATCGTGAGGTGCCAATTTCCGTCCGGTTCCAGAAGATGAGCCAGACTTTCGCTTTCCGCCCATTCTTCAATCGTCAGCGTGTCTATATAAAACCGATACGTTCCCCGCTTCGCGGGATCGCTGCCGTCGTCTGCGCCGGACACTGTTTCGCCGAGTTCCGCAAAGTCGTTCGGAAGATAATTGAACGCCGTCATTTTCATTACGCCTTTCACGTCCGAAATGGAAACGGCGTTTACCGAAATACCTGCAATATCTTTTTTTCGGACAGGCGTTTCTCCGACGGCGCTTTGACCTGCATAGTTCAGAACGAGTGAAAACGCCAGACAAACAAGGAATAACCCGACCATGACAAAAAGATTTCTTACGTTCTTTTTCATAAAACTTCTCCCGTAAAGCAGTATCCCTTATTAAATTCGGTGCGAATGATATCACCTGCGGGCATAGCGGCTTTCAGTTTTCTGCGCAAAGAGGATAGATGCGCGCGTATGGTCGTGGTGTGCAGGCTGGGTGCGCACCAGATTTTTTCGTAGATTTCATCGGCGGTAAAAAACCTGCCGCGGTTTTTTACCAAAAAAAATAAAATATTGAATTCCGACGGCGTTAGCGAAATCGGCATGTTTTTATATTTTACCGTGCGGGTATTTGCGTTTACGGAAAAGTTCCCGAACGTTTCCACCGCGTCCGTCGCAGGAAGAAGCCGCAGCGCGATATGCGCTTCCAAAAGGCGCATGGAACAGGGTTTTACCACATAATCGGCCGCGCCCGACGTAAGTCCCGTAAGGATGTTGTCCTCTCCCTCCAAAGAGGACAGGATAATCACGGGCGGCAATGCGGGAAAAGCGCTGAAAAGGTCCATTCCCATGCTGCTTTTGAGAATCAGGTCTAAAATGACGGCGTCGAGGTTGCCGTTGTTTTCTAAAATACCGACGGCTTCTTCTACGTCAGACGCCGTAAAAACAGTGTTTTGCAGAGAAAAATATGCGGTCATTTCTCTTTTCAAAACCTCATTGTCTTCTACAAAAAGCAGCTTTCTGCCGCAAACGGTATAATTCATAAGTAGCCTCCCTTACATGTATTTATTATAACAGATGATTGCGCGCAATGCAATTTATGGGGGAAATTTCGGCGCAATATACTTGTGAAGAATTGTTAAGGTTCGGGCGAACGGATTTTTGCCCTTTTCGGCGGGAAGTTTTTATGGTAAAATAAAGTATATTTACAGGAAAACGATACCCCGGGAAAAAAGTTTTTCCGCTTTGCAGACAGCCCCGGGGCTGTCTTTCGCTTATCGCGAAAGACGTGGTGCCTGTAGGTAAACTTTTACGAATGCGGGATAATAAAAAAGCGGGATAATAAAAAACGGTATATGATACGTATAAAAAGGAGCGTTCAAAATGTTAAAACGAAAGAGACGGAGTATATTCATTCTGTTCGTTGCGATGATTTCGGCTATTTTTTCGGCCATTATTTTGTGGAACGGCGGTGCGCAGACAGCTTCCGTTCAGGCTGCGGAAACAGGAGATATATGGGAAACGGGGCAGACAATCAATTTGCTCCCCACTCTATCCCAAGACAGCAATATTTCGGGACTTGGGTTTACTTTTTCTGAAAATCATACATATGAAATGCACCAAACAAGCAGAGGCTCTTGGGGAATTCGTCCAACAGATTCTTACGATGATTTCGGCGATGGTACAGATTATACCGGCGGAATGTATTATACGTACACTTTGTCAGAGGCAGATCAAGTAAAGGCAGCCGATAATCAACTGACGCTGACGACATCTGCCTGGTATTATATCGCCGGCATATCACAGAGGACATATATATCCCTCAATGTAACTTTTTTGGATGCTAACGGCAGTATGTTGGGCGCTGAAATTTCGAATCAGTATAATGATTCAAGAACCAGTGCCGGAACAAAACAACTGACACTCTCGTCGCTTGCGGTTCCCGCAGGGACAGCAAAAATCACGTTCCGCTGGTCGTCTGTAACAGTGGGTGGCGCAAAACCGTGGATAGCAGAAATGGACGCACGTCTGTATGACAGCGTTGCACCTACCGTAACCGGCATAACATTAAACAAAACAGACATAACTGACTCTGCAAACAATGCCGTTACAAGCGCAGATTCCTTTTCATATACCGTAAATTTTAACGAGTATATAAACTTTACAGGCGAAAGTACGGCATATATCTTGCTCAACGGCATCCGTTATATAAGCGGCGGCAGCCAAACGGAGCATGAAAACGGCACCTCTTCCATAACCTATGATTTTACGGCGCCCGAAGCCACGTCAAACGGCACCATTACATTGGCGGAAATCAATTTTAATGCCGCAGACCAAGCGGGCAATCCTTATGATGTGCAGTCGCTTGCAACTGCCATAAGCAGCGTAAACAGCACGTCAAGTCTTACATTTTATAAGACTATGTCGGTAACGTTCGAATTGGATCATCTTGCTTCGGACGGCGCGGACAGAGCCACATACAATACCGATTATCTTGCTGAGCTTACGGCAAATACCGGATATGATCTTCCGCAAACAATTACCGTAAAGGTGGGAAACAATGCATTGCAGAGTTCGCAATATATTTACGACAATTCCACCGGCGAGTTTACAATATACGGCAACTATATCACCGACGATATAACTATCGGGGCAAACGGCGTGCCCAAGAAATATACCGTCACTTTGGACAGACAGGAAGGAACGGGCGGCAGCGATTCGGTGACTGCGACGTACGACGCCGCTTTACCCGCAATCACCGTGCCCACCCGTACGGGTTACACCTTCGGCGGCTATTATACGGAGCAAAACGGCGGCGGCACGCAGTATTATAACGAATCGGGCGCGGGCGTTTTGCCTGCTTATTCAGAGGACGGCGATCTCACTCTGTACGCGAAGTGGACGGCGAATACATATACGGTAAACTATAACGCAAACAAACCTTCTGAAGCAAGCTCACAGGTGCAGGGAGAAACGCTCTCCTCATTCCACACTTATGACGAAGAAAAACAGCTGACATCTAACGGCTTTACGCTCACGGGCTGGACGTTTGCGGGGTGGGCGACGGAGAGCGGCGACAGTAAAAGTGTAACATATACGGACGGGCAGAACGTCAGCAACCTCACTGCCACGGCAGACGGCCGCGTTACGCTCTACGCCGTATGGGAAGCCAACGAATATACGGTAATCTACAATCCGAACAAGCCTTCGGGCGCAAGTTCGCAGGTGCAGGGAGAAACGGTCTCCTCATTCCACACTTATGACGAAGAAAAACAGCTGACATCTAACGGCTTTACGCTCACGGGCTGGACATTTACGGGCTGGGCGACTGCGAGCGGCAGTGAAGTTGCTTACGAAAACAGGGCAAGCGTAAGCACGCTCGTTGCGGAAGACGGCGGGGATATCACCCTTTTCGCCGTATGGGAAGCGAATACATACACGGTATATTATAATTCCAACAAGCCGTCTGCGGCGAGCGGAGCAATTGAAGGAGAGACAACTTACTCTTCACACGTTTACGATACAGAAAGTCAACTTGCCGCCAACCGATTCACCCTTGTCGGCTGGACATTTGAAGGCTGGGCAAAAGATAGCGGCGGCAGTGCGATCTATAAGGACGGGGGATACGTGAGTACGCTCGTTGCGGAAGACGGAGGATCGATTACATTGTACGCAGTATGGTCGGCCAATGAATATACGGTAAACTACGACGCAAACAAGCCCGCAGGAGCGAGCGGAAGCGTTACGGGCAATACTGAAGCCTCCTCACATATATATGATACGGAAAGCGCGTTGACGGCGAACGGCTTTGCCCTTGTCGGCTGGACGTTTACGGGCTGGGCGACTGAGAGCGGAGGCAGCGTGATCTATACGGACGGGGAAGAAGTGAGCACGCTTGTTTCTGATGACAGCGGGGAAATCATCCTTTATGCCGTATGGGAAGCCAACGATTACACGATTACGCTGAACGCCGCGGGCGGCAGCAATTCGGGATCGGTCGATGCGACGTTTGACAGCGTTCTCACCGATATTCCCGCAATTCCCGCGCGCTACGGGTATAATTTCCGCGGGTATTTCGACGCGGAAACGGGCGGCGTACAGTATTACGGTGCGGACGGCAAGGCGTTTGACAGCAAGACATTTACGACGGACGGCAATATCATTCTGTATGCGCAATGGTCGCCCGTTACATATACGATCGAGCTTTACAGCGAAGGAAACTATATCGACAGTATAGACGGCGTTGTATTCGGCGAGCTCAAACTGCCCTCTGCACAGACGCTCGATCTGACGCGCAGCAACTTTGATTTTGTCGGTTGGAACGTGTACGACGAGCAGAATTGGGCGATGTACCGTGCGGAAACGTTCTATGCTATCGGTCTTACGGGCGAACAGGACAGCATCGTCGTACTATATGCGGCATGGTCGGAAAAGCCGCAGTATTCGCTCGTATACGATGCGAACGGCGGCGCGGGGGCGCCCGCGCTCGTGCAGGTGCACGAGGAAGAAACGATTTCGTTATCCTCGGAGATCCCGACGCGCCAAGATTATACGTTTCTCGGATGGGCTGTGACGGCGACAGCCGAAACCGCTATGTTCGAAGCGGGCGGCGAATTTACGATGGGAAGCGAATCCGTTACCCTTTACGCCGTATGGAAGCATAACAATTCGCTGACATACGACGCCTGCGGCGGTTCTTTTGCAGGTATGATCGGTACAGTATATCCTGCATCCGGTGAAACCGTTATTCTCACGACCGTCCAACCTGTCCGTACGGGATACTTATTCCGTGGTTGGGCAACGACGGAGAACGCGGAGGAAGCCGAGTACGTTTCCGGCGGGACGTTTGAAATGCCCGCGGAAGATGAGGACGTCATACTTTATGCGGTTTGGGCATTGGCGGAATATTCCGTAACTTCCTGCGCTGCCGAAGGCTATACAATCGAAGGATTGCAAGCACAATACTCGTACGGTACAACGGCTGATTTTACCGTAACGGGAAATTTCCCCAAAGTATATATTAACGGCGGGCGGGTGTCGCCTCAGGACGGACGATATACCTTTACGGTTTTAGGAGAGACCGTTGTGACGGTGACGGACGGTTCGAAACTTTCGCTCGTTTACGATGCGAACGGCGGCAATGAACCGCCGACGGATGTAAAAGAATACGAACCGAACGGAACCGCCGTAGTATCTTCGCAAAAACCCGTGCGCACGGGCTACACGTTCCTCGGATGGGCAGTGACCGACACGGCGAGCGAAGCGGAATATTCCGCCGGCGCCGACATACGGTTTGAAAGCGAGGATATCGTGCTCTACGCCGTATGGGAGGCGAACACTTATTACATCGCGTACGATGCGAGCGGCGGCACGGGCGATATGGAAAACAGTACGCATACATACGGAACGGAAAGCCCTCTCGCAGAGAATGCCTTTTCCATGACGGGATATTCTTTCGTAGGTTGGGCAACGAGAAGCGGAGGCGCCGCCCTGTACGGCGATAAAGCAGACGTGCTCAATCTTAGCGCTGAAAGCGGACAGACGGTAACGCTGTACGCAGTATGGGAAAAGACGGTCTCATCCGTCCGACTCGATACGGCA
>CAUHGY010000072.1 GCA_959605945.1 uncultured Clostridia bacterium
GGCGACGGCGGAGCCGCAGGCACGAGAGGTTACGGCGGAGAAAACGGTGACGGATCCAGTGCCGAACGAGGGGCTTCCGGCACTTCGGGCAACGACGGCAACGACGGCAAGATTGTCGGCGGCAGCAAAGTGTTTTTAGACGGATCAGAGTCAGATTTCGTTAATTATATAAAGATAAGCGAAACTTCGACGGTTTATTATTATTCTGCAAACGTACCCGTCGATACCGAAACCGATTATTGGTATTGGCATTATGACAAAGACGGGATCACTCCCGTACCCTGGACGAGAGAGAATGCGTAAACCGCGGAAAAACAGCTCGAAAATTTAAAATATCAGACGGGAAACCGAAAAATCAAGAACGAGGCGCCTGCGCAAGCGGCGCCCCGCCGTTTATGCGGAGCTGATTTTTATAGCCGCGTCCGAGGCGTGATTTATGAAGCGGTAAATAAATCCGTATTTAAACGGCGCAAAAATAAAACTAAAACCGTCGAATTAAAAAGCCGTAAGGGCGGGAAAACAGTCGGCTTGGAAAACGGAAAGCGAAAAATCGCCGTGTATTATAAAAAACGAATAATTTTCCGTAAGCGGGAAGTTTTCGCGGATTTTTCCGTATTTTATGTGTCGAAAGGTGTTCGCGTCGATTTGCTTTTACCGTTAAAATGTTGCATAATTTAGGATAATGGGGTATAATTATTAAAATAAAGTTAAAAATATCGGGAGAGCGCTTTATGGAAGAAAAAGAAAAAAACAAAGAACCGGAACAGGAAGTTAAAACCGAACAAGCCGCGGAGCAAAAACAGGAAGAAAAAAGCCGGGAAAGCGACGGCAAAAACGCGGATAACGGAGGGTTGACGGGCGAACAGCAGAAAAAGCTGATCACTGCGCTTTCCTACGTGTTCGGCATTCTTTTCTTTTTGCCGCTTATTATGTACCCGAACGACGAATTTGCCAAGTTCCACGCCAATCAGGGACTTGCAGTGCTTATCACTGCCATTATCGGAGAAGTTATTTTCGGAGTGCTTAGCTTAATACCCGTTCTTAAAACAGTATTCGGCATATTGTGCGGCATATTCGGCGCGGCAATTTTAATTTTGTGTATACTCGGCGTTATAAACGTCGTCAACGGCGAGAAAAAAGAACTTCCGCTTATCGGAAAAATACGCTTGCTCAAATAAAAATTCGGTTGTCGGGCCATGTTCTGCCGTCAAGGGCAGGTAATGCAAAAAATAAAAGCGCAGTCTGTGAGTTTCGGCTGCGCTTTTATTGATATTAAAGGAGATGCGGATAAATTATGTCGTTAAAAAAAGACAGGGAAGGAAAATGTGAAAAAAACGTAAAAAGAGAAAACGATGCGGACGGGTTCGGGAATAAGTCCGTGCTGGAAAGCGCCGTCAGCATGCGCGTTAAAAACGATGACGGGTTCCTGTCTCCGTATTCAAACATCGGAGAAGAAATCATTTCGGCGGACGTTGCCGAATTTCTCGATAACGCCGTAAAGTCCAGACGGGTGAAGAACGGTCTTTCCATTTATATCGAAAGCGACGAAATCGACGAACAGGAAAGCGTCGTTTACGAACAGGGCATCCGCAACTATTATGTCAACAGGATCGCCGATATCGACAGGAGACTTACCGTGAACGCCGTTTCCGCCGCCGTGATGACGCTTATCGCTGTTGCCGTTTTTGCTTTGTATATCGCGCTTGAAGTGTTAAAAACAGGCTATATCGTTCTTGCCATAACCGACATCGCGGCGTGGGTGTTCATGTGGGAAGCGATAGATCTTTTTTTCATACAGAGAAAAATCCTGAAGTTTGAAAAAATGAGAGATAACGCTTTGATGACCGCCCGGATTGTTTTTACAAGACCGCAGCCTGCGGCCGAATAAACAAAAAATTTTGCGGCAGAGCGCGCTTCGCGTCGAGAATTTTATCGGTAAAAACTCTCTCTGACGTTAGTCCGAGAGAGGGTACATACACGCAGCGTGTAATTTAAATTTTATTCTTTTAATATAAAAATATTAAAAAATTATCAGTTTTCTCAACCCGTTAAGCAGTCGATTAAATATTCGGCAAGAACAGTTTGAGAACCCTTAACATCTGCTTGGTAATTTTTCCGACGGCAAAAAAATGACGAGCTTTTAATTTCCTTCGCCGGTCTTTGAATCGACAATCCCTTTTCTTGCTTTAATCCTTTTAAACTTTCAGAAAATTTTTTCATAACGTCGCCTTCTTAAAATATATTAAGAAAAAGGGATGAATGTTTGACTTTGTTATTAGTTGAATACGGACGACCCCAAGCGCATATAATGATAAATATGGAATTGAGTTTCAAAGATTTAAGAAAGCGCGATGTGGTCAATGTTGCCGACGGCAGATGCCTGGGACGGGTCAGTAACGTCTTTCTGGAATTCCCGAGAGGCATTCTGACGGGAATAGCCGTGCCTGAACGCAAAACAAAGGGCATTTTCAGATGGTTTGACAAGTCCGAACTTTACATAGCCGAAAGCAAGATTTTAAAAATCGGCAACGACGTGATTCTGGTCGATCTGAAATGCGGCGACGTGTGCGGGTCAAGCGTCGGGGTAGGGAAACCTTCTCCCCGCCGTCCGCAGCCGGGCGGAGGTCAAAGTCCGTCCCGCCCGTCGACGCCGGGATGCTCGCCGTGTCCGCCGCCGTGTTCGCCGCCGTGTCCGCCGTCGCCGCCCTCCTGCGAGGAGCTTTTCGGCAGCGCGGAAAGCAGAATCGATACGGACGATTATTGAGCGTGCATAAAAAAATTTTGCCGGGGTGCGAAAAAATTTTAAAACCCCCTTGAAATCCGACTGTATTTGGAGTATAATATCCGTAGCTGCAAAGGCAGCGTTACAGGTCAATTAAAAGGGGGACAATTTAATATGGGCAAAATAAGCGCCGATGCGATCAGAAACGTCGCGATAATCGGGCACAGCGGAGAGGGCAAAACATCATTGGCTGAAGCCATGCTTTTTAACGGAAAGAGCATTGACCGTCTGGGTAAGGTGACTGATAAGAATACCGTCATGGACTTTGACGCCGAAGAAATTTCGCGCGGGATATCCATTTCTCTTTCAGCAGCATATACATATTGGCAGGGCGTTAAAATCAATATATTGGACGTTCCCGGATTCTACGATTTCGAAGGCGAATTTGCCGAAGCCATGCGTGCGGTGGGAGCTGCGGTGCTTGTAGCGGATGCGAGCGGCGCCGTTGCGGTGGGAGCAGAAAAAGCCGTGTCTTACTGCCTCAAAAACCGCGTTCCGCTTATAATATTCATCAACGGCATCGATAAGGAAAACGCCGATTACGTGGCAACCGTCGAAGCTTTCCGCTCCAAATACGGCAAGCGCATAGCGACTATGCATACGCCGATACTTATAAATAACAGAATGAAAGGCTATGTCAGCGTGATCTCCGGCAAAGCGTATGAGTTCAATCCCGGGGGAAGAAACGAAATTCCCGTTCCCGACGACATGAAAGAAGAAGTGGCGCTTCTGAAAGAAGGTCTTACAGAGGCCGCCGCCGAAGCGTCGGAAGCGTTTCTGGATAAGTATCTCGAAGAAGGCGCGCTTACTAATGACGAGATAATAGCGGGCGTTAAAACCGGGCTTTCGGAAGGCAGCGTCATTCCCGTGCTCGGCGGTTCGGCGACGCAGAATCTCGGAGTAATAAATCTTCTTAACGAAATAGTCGAAATTCTGCCGTCTCCCAAAGAAAGGCGCGCGGTTCCCGCGACAAATCTCTCAAACGGCGAAATAGAGATGGTCGAATGCGACGAAGATAAGCCGTTTTCGGCGCAGGTGTTCAAGACCGTTGCCGATCCTTTCGTAGGAAAACTGAATATGATAAGGGTATTTACGGGCGTTCTCAAAAGCGGTATGACGGTGTACAATGCGACTACCGGCGAAAAAGAGAGAATAAATACCATCTATCTCATGAAAGGTAAAAAACAGGAAGCCGCGGAAGAACTGTGCGCGGGCGACATAGGCGCCGTGAATAAACTTTCAAACACCAACACTAACGACACTCTGTGCGACGAAAATCATAAGATAAAATTTTACGACATACCTTTGCCGAAACCCGTTCTTACCATGGCGATTTCAGCCGCCAAGAGCGGCGATGAAGACAAGGTCTTTCAGGGGCTTAACAGACTTGCCGAAGAAGATCTTACTTTCAAGGTCGAAAAAGACAAGGAAACGGGCGAAACGGTCATTCGAGGGCAGGGGGAAACGCAGCTTGACGTTCTGTGTAAAAAACTGAAAGCCAAATTCGGTTGCGAAGCGGTGCTTAAAGACCCGAAAGTCGCTTACCGCGAGACTATAACGGAGAAAGTCGAGGCCGAAGGCAAGCATAAAAAACAGACGGGCGGAGCCGGACAGTACGGCGTCGTCAACATCCGTTTCGAAGCCGGCGCAGCCGACGGAAAATTCGAGTTTGTAGACGAAGTTGTCGGCGGAGCGGTGCCGAAACAGTTTATTCCCGCAGTGGAAAAAGGACTTAAAGAAGCCGTAACCAAGGGTGTTCTTGCCGGTTACCCCATGGTCAATTTAAAATGCACGCTGTTCGACGGCAAATACCACCCCGTCGATTCGAAGGAAGTGGCGTTTGTTTCGGCGGCAAAGCTTGCCTATGAAGATGCATGCAGGCGCGCAAAGCCCGTCATTCTCGAACCCGTGCATTCGTTTAAGATCTACGTGCCCGAAAATTATACCGGCGATATTCTCGGAGATATGAATAAACGTCGGGGCAGAATACTCGGCATGGAAACGGCAGACGGCATGCAGATCATTTCCGCGGAAGCGCCGCTTTCGGAAATGTTGAAATATGCCACCGACCTTCGCAGTATGACGCAGGGCAGAGGCAGATACGAAGAGGAATTTTTGCGCTATGAGGAAGTTCCTTTTGCGGCACAGGAGAAAATCGTGGCGGAAGCGAAGAAAGACTGATGAGGCAATACCCTTTAAGGAGATGACAGAGTAATGATATTGACAATATGCCCGAATCCGAGTATCGACTGTACGATAGAGCTTGATAATCTCAACGTCGGAATGCTCAACCGGGTGAGGAGCAAGGTGGAAACCTATTCGGGCAAAGCATTGAACGTCGCCATGGGCGTCGCACGGCTGGGAAAGCAGAGCACTGCTACCGGATTTATGTTCGATGTGCACGGCAGACTGTTTGAAAACAACCTCGATAAAGAAGGGGTGGCGCACCGCTTTATCTATAATCCGGGAAGCGCCAGAGTGAATTATAAGATTATAGATAAAAAATCCATGCTCACCGAGATAAATGACAGAGGCGACACCGTCGAGCGCGGAAAACAGCTGGATCTTATCGAAATGGTGCGTCAGCTTGCCGCTAAATGCGATATAGCCGTGATGAGCGGCAGCCTTCCCAAAGGCGTGGAACCGGAGTTTTACAATGAAGTTCTGTCGGTGATTCCAGACAACGTCAGAAAAATCGTCGATGCCGAAACCGACAACATGAACGCAGCGCTTAAAAACGAAATATTTATGGTCAAACCCAATCTCCGCGAGCTTGAAGCATTCACGGGCGAAGCCGTTCATGATAAGCGTGATATGGTACGGGCGGCATTGAAATACATAGAGCGCGGCGTCAGATATGTTCTTATTTCTCTCGGCGCGGACGGGGCAATACTTACCGACGGCAGCAAAAGTTTTTATTGCAAAAGCGCGTCGGTAGCCGTCAATTCCACCGTCGGCGCGGGCGACTGCATGGTCGCGGCGGCATGCGTGCAGCTTGAACAGGGTGCGGATATGCCCGAAATTCTGCGTTGCAGCGTGGCTGCGGGAACGGCGTCGATCACTACCAGCGGCACTAATCTGTTTTATAAGGATAAATACGACGAAATTTATACCAGAATACAGGCGGTAAAAATGCCGTGACGGACGCCGTAAAACTCATAGTATTGGCATGTTTTGATACATCTTAAAAATGCCGCTTCCGCATAAACTGCGGAAGCGGCATTTTAGTATAATAAGAGCATTTTTACACAAAACAATGATATGTGGAAAAAAGCCGTTTACAATGTTAAACTTGCGCTTGTCACGCTTAAAAGAAAAAGACTGTATACCGTTGCGGGGGCGTGGGTATATTACTTTCTGATGTCCATAGTGCCTCTGTTTTTTCTGCTTATTTCGGCTTTCGGGCTCTTTGGCCTCAATTTTGTCGATGAGCTGACGGCGCGGCTTCCGGAAGAGTTTGCGCCCGCAGTCACGCTGATAGCAGGAGCGGCGGAGAATGTTTCGCGCGGAGTGACGGTGTTTTTTGTTTTCACGGTGGTCTTTTCTTGCACGACGCTTCTCAAACAGATGTCGTCCGACGGAGATCACATTTACGGCGTCGAGAGCCGCAGGGGGCTTTTTCGCAGACTGTGGGCGCTGGCGGCGCTTGCTGTGCTTTTCGGGGTGTTTTTATGCGTAGCCATTCTCTTTGCTTTCGGCAACAGACTGCTTTCGCATGCGAATTTGTCGGGAGTAAAAGTAACATTTTTAACTTTTTTCGTTTTCGGCATTGTAATTTGCGCGAGTTATGCTATAATAATACTGCTCAATAAATATATAAGTCCCGTGAAGATAAGTTTTTCCACTGCGGCAACCGGATCTTTATTGTCTCTTTTTACCATAGTATTCGGAACGGTTGGTTTTACGTTGTATTTGAGACTTTTCAACGATTACAACGCTTTTTACGGAAGCCTTGCGGCGGTGGTGGTATTTCTTCTCTGGACTTATATTCTGATGCTCGGTCTTGCGTTGGGCGTTATAGTAAATTCGTGCCTTGCACGGCAACAAGGAGAGATATATGCTGGAAATAAAAAATTTAACCAAAACTTACGGAAACGGAGTGAAAGCGGTTGATAATCTTTCGCTGACCGTTCATGACGGCGAAATCTACGGCTTTATAGGGCATAACGGGGCAGGAAAATCGACGACTATAAAAGCCGTCGTCGGAGCGCTCGGCTTCGATCGCGGCGAAATTCTGATAGACGGCGTATCCGTGAGAGATAACCCTATGGAGTGCAAAAGGAAGATAGCTTACATACCCGATAATCCCGATATATACGATCATCTTACGGGTATTCAGTTTCTGAACTTCATAAGCGACGTTTTCGGTGTGTCCGCCGACGACAGGAATCGCAGAATAGCAGAGTATTCTGAACTTTTTGAAATTAAAAACAATCTGGGAGATCTGATATCGTCTTATTCTCACGGCATGAAACAGAAGCTGGTCATCATTTCCGCGCTTGTGCACAAGCCCAAACTGCTTATTCTGGACGAGCCGTTCGTCGGACTTGATCCGATAGCTACGCATAAATTGAAAGAGATTATGAAAGAGATATGCGCGGAAGGCGGCGCAATATTCTTTTCCACACACGTTCTTGAAGTTGCCGAAAAGCTGTGCGACAGAGTGGGGATCATAAAAAAGGGCTCGCTCGTTGCCGAAGGTAATATGCAGGACGTCGTAGGCGACAAATCTTTGGAGAGCATATTCCTGGAGATCGAAAATGCGTAACTACTTCAATCTTGTTAAAATTCAGTTTCTTTCGTATTTCGGTATAAATAAACTTCTGCATTCCAAAAAACGCGGCAAAAGCATGGGGTTTGCGGGGCTTCTTTTAGTCGGGCTTATAACCGGCGCCGCGCTCGCTTATTTCGGGTATACTTATGCCGACCTTTTCGCGTCGATGCTTTCGTCGGAAGGCCGAACGGCAGAGATAATCACGATAATGCTCGCCATTTCGGCGATGGTATGTTTTTTCTTTGCGTTTTATGCCACATCGAACGTGCTTTTCGGGTTCAAGGATTACGACATGCTTTCCGCAATGCCGATAAAAACCAATACCGTTGTAACGGCTAAGCTGACGTATATGTACCTTTCCGACCTGATTTTTATGACTTTGATAGCTTTTCCGTCGCTCTTCGTCTACGCGAAATATGCAGGCGACATCGCTTTTTCCACGGTGCTTGTTACCAGCCTTCTGGTAATAGTTCTGCCTATGTTCGCGCTTGCGCTGGCTATTGCCGTAGGTGCGTTTGTAACGCTTATTTCCGCACGCTTCCGCTATAAAAACATAATACAGATGATTCTGATGTTTGCATTTCTTATAGGCGTGTTTGCACTGTCGTTTACTGCGGGATCGGGGGCAATGTCGGATGTTACGGGATCGATAAGTAAAATTTTCTTTATATATCCGCTGGTGGCGGAAAGTTTGGGGAACTGGGGATATTTTGCTCTGACCGCCGCAATATGCATCGCTTCGTTTTTATTGATTGTAACGGCTGTATGCCTGTTATACGGAAAAATCAACACTCTTTTGGTTTCGCGCCGTACGGTAAAAGGTTTCCGTCTCAGGAAATACGGCAGTCAAAGCATGGGCAAAGCCCTGCTGAAAAAGGAAATCGGAAGGCTTTTTTCCGTCGCTATGTACGCCGTAAATGCGTTGATAGGCAGCATTCTTAGCATTGTTGCCGCGGTGGCGATAGTTGTTGTATTCAGAAGCGTCCCTGAAGCGGGACAGGAAGCGGGCGCCGTGATGGCGGTATTTATGCCGTCGCTTTTTGCCTTCCTTCACATGCTTGCGCCGACTACTTCCTGTTCCATATCTCTCGAAGGCAGTTCTCTGTGGATTTTAAAAACCGTTCCGGTGCGCCTGAATTCTTTATTCGGTGCCAAACTTACCGTAAACGCTGTTTTCAACGCCGTACCGGCGCTCGCTTCGGCGTTGGTATTGACGATAGGTTTGGGCATGCCCGCTGCCGAAACGATATTTCTGATCATAATCGCAGTGGGAGTGGCGCTGCTCGGCGGCAATATCGGACTGCTGTTCGATCTCCGTTTTCCCACGCTGAAATGGGAAAACGAAACCAAGCCCGTCAAACAGGGAGTGGCTCTTTTGCTGTCGATGGCGTGTGCGTTCGTATTGACTGCGGCGTTCTTTCTGATGATGTTCTACATAAATCTTTCTTTCGCGGCATTGCTGGCGATAATAGCGGGAACAGTCGTCGTTTTGACGGCGGCTACGTTTGTGCTGGTGTTTACTGAAGGTAAAAAACTGTTTGACAGAATAAGCTGATAAAATTTAACCGTATATTCAGCTAAAAAACCGTAAAAATTCGGCGATTTGGTTTCTATTTTGTCGAAAAACCGCATAAATTTTATTATCCACACAAAAAGGGGGTAAGTTATGCGGGAATATATCCTGGACAGGATAATTGAAGAAGCCGAATATATCGCCGCGACGGGCGCTACCGTGCGAGCCGCCGCGAAGATTTTTCACTCGGGCAAATCCACCGTACATAAAGACGTTACCGAACGTTTGAAAAGCATAGATAAAGATCTTTACAAAAAAGTCAGAAAAACGCTGAATAAAAATCTGGAAGAACGGCATTTGCGCGGAGGAGAAGCAACGCGCAAAAAATATCTCGGCAAAAAGGGATAGCCGACCCGGGATTTGCAAATGTCAATAAAAGCCGCCCC
>CAUHGY010000073.1 GCA_959605945.1 uncultured Clostridia bacterium
AACCGACAATGTATCGGACTGCAGCCTGTTTATATAGCCCGAAAAACCGGTGGATACCGCAAGCACCAGCGCAATGCCGATGATGCCGATGCTTCCTGCAATAGACGTCAGCGTAGTGCGCCCTTTTTTGGTGCGCAAATTAGAAAGACTAAGCGCGAACGCCGTGCCTATCTTCATCGCCGCGCGGCCCTTATCCGTCTCTTTCGGCTTGGCGTATTCTTTATTTTCACACGGCTTGGTATCTCCCGTTTTTTCGCCGTCGAGCAAATTTATGATTCTTGTCGAATATTTTTCGGCAAGTTCGGGGTTATGCGTCACCATGACGACGAGTCTGTCCTCGGCAACTTCTTTAAGCAGATCCATTACCTGAACGCTGGTTTCGGTGTCGAGCGCGCCGGTAGGCTCGTCGGCAAGGATTATTTCGGGATCGTTTACGAGAGCGCGGGCAATAGCCACTCTCTGCATCTGTCCGCCGGAAAGCTGATTGGGCAGTTTATGAGCCTGGCTTTTAAGCCCGACTTTTTCGAGAACGGCCTTGGCTCTTGCGTGCCTTTCGCCGGCGGAAACGCCTGACAGCGTCAGCGCCAGTTCCACGTTGCTTAAAACCGTCTGATGCGGAATAAGATTGTAGCTCTGAAACACAAACCCAACGCTGTTATTGCGGTAGGTATCCCAGTCTCTGTCGTCATAATGTTTGGTGGAAACGCCGTTTATGATGAGATCGCCCGAAGTATATCTGTCCAGCCCGCCGATTATATTCAAAAGCGTTGTTTTTCCGCAGCCCGAAGGCCCGAGGATCGATACAAATTCGTTTTTGCGGAAATTGAGATTTATGCCTTTCAGCGCCTTGACCGCATTTTCGCCTTCGCCGTAAACCTTGACTATATTGTCAAGTTTCAAAGCCACTCCTCCGTTCCCGGCGGCGTAATCGACTTTTCCTTTTGCCTGCTTTTTCCTCTTTACGGCACGGTTTCGGATGATGACGTCAGTCAGCACCGCTATGATTATTCCCGCCAGAATAACTCCGCAAAGAACCGTTACGATAATTTCAGCCGTTGTCATACATTTCTCCTGAAATTTATTGCCGCCCGATAAAATATCGGGCGGCGATACGGGCACGTCACACTCCCGCCGATAAGATGTTTTCCGCACGGAACCGAGACCGACAAAGGTCTTTTTTCCGTAATTATGACGCTATTATGTATATTATATCATAAATTACTTTAAAATACATTGAATTGTTGCGAAAAACAACTTCGGCGGTAAATATTTTCGGCTTTACAGAATTTCGCAGACGGCGCCGACGAATTCCTGCGCGTTTTCTATGGGCAGGCCTTCGAGAAGTCTTGCCTGCTCATATAAAACGAGGGCATATTTTTTCAGCGTTTCCTTATCGTCTGCATACAAAGTTTTCAGTTTTTCGGTTATTTTATGCGCGGCGTTCAGTTCGAGAATTTTGTCCGCCTGCACTTTCTCTTTGGCGTTCGGCATGGAGTTCAGCACCTTTTCCATTTCAATGGAAATTTCGCCGCTTGTGGAGAGACACACGGGATAGGTTTTGAGATTTGCCGAAAGTCTTACGTCTTTAACTTTCCCGTCAAGGCTCTGCTTAATGAAATCCAGAACGTCCTTAAATTCTTCTTTCTTGACGTCGAGCTCCTTTTTCTCTTCTTCGCTGCCGGCAGAGAAATCGGCTTCGGACACCGACTTGAACTTTTTGCCGTCATAATCGTTCATTATCTTGGCGACGAATTCGTCGACGCCGTCCTTGAAGAAAAGAATTTCGTAACCGGCGTCTCTGGCCTTTTCGATTTGCGGAAGAGCAGCTATCTTTTCATAACTCTCGCCGCACGCATAATATATGTCCTCCTGGCCGTCCTTCATCCCCTTTACGTATTCCGATAGCGTTACGAGCTTTTCTTTCGCCGAGGAATAGAACATCAGCAGGTCTTTCAATTTATCTTTATTCATGCCGAATCCCGCATAAGCCCCGAATTTAAGGCTTAAACCGAATTCTTCGAACATTTTTTCATAGGTTTCGCGGTCCTCTTCGAGCATTTTTTTGAGTTCCGACGAAATCTTTTTCTCTATACCGTTCGCAATCGCCCTCACCTGCCTGTCCTGCTGCAAAATCTCGCGCGAGATATTGAGAGACAGATCCGCAGAATCTACGACGCCGCGGATAAATCCGAAATAGTCCGGCAGAAGTTCTTCGCATTTTTCCATGATCATAACGCCGTTACAGTACAGTTTCAGCCCTTTCTTATAGTCTTTCGAATAGTAATCGAACGGCGCGCGGGACGGCACGAAAAGCAATGCGTCGTAAGTAACCGCTCCTTCGATCTTGGCGTATACGGACTTAAGCGGATCGGCATAGTCGTGAAATTCGTTTTTATAAAACTCGTTCAGGTCTTCGGGCTTCACTTCGGACTTGTTTTTCTTCCACAGCGGCACCATGCTGTTCAGCGTTTCAAGTTCTTTTTTCTGCTCGTATTCGGGCTTGTCGTCGGGCGAACCTTCCTTTCTCACGGAGTGAGTTTTAAGCATGGTCACGGGATAGCGGATATAATCCGAATAGCGTTTTACGAGCGAAGAAATCTTATATTCTTCTAAAAATTCGGAATATCTGTAGTCTTCGCCGTCGGGTTTCAAAGTGATGACTATCTTCGTGCCGACGCCTTCTTTTTCCGTCTCCGAGACGGTATAGCCGTTTACGCCGCTGCTTTCCCACTTAAACGCCTTATCCGAACCGTAAGCCCGGGTATAAACTTCTATTTTCGAAGCCACCATAAACGCCGAATAGAACCCCACGCCGAACTGACCTATAAGTTCCTCGCCGTCGGCAGGTTTATTTTCTTTTTTGAAAGCAAGCGTTCCCGATTCGGCTATAGTGCCGAGATTTTTTTCAAGCTCGTCCTCCTTCATGCCTATACCGTTATCTTCCACGGTTAAAGTGCGCGCATCTTTGTCTACGGCAATATTTATCTTAAAATCGGTGTTGACCGACGTATCGGTCAGCGATATGAATTTAAGTTTGTCTATCGCGTCTGACGCATTTGAAATCAGTTCGCGCAAGAAAATTTCCTTATTGGTGTAAATGGAGTTGATCATTAAATCCAGAATTCTTTTCGATTCGGTTTTGAATTGTTTCATATAGTCTGTTCTCCCTGCTTGAATTAGCACTCGCAACATTTAAGTGCTAAACTATATTATAGTCCTTCCCCGATATTTGTCAAGTTATTTTGCACGCGAACACGGCTATTTTTAACCCGTAACGCAAAAAAATTTGTAAATCGTTTTATTTTTTTTCGCTTTTATGGTAAAATACCGATATATGCGCCGATAAATTCATAAACTTTAATATTAGCAAAACGGCACGGCAGCTGAGCAGAGAGTATAAAAACCAAAATATTCGCCGAACGGCGGCAATTAAACAGGGCGAATAAAAAACATTTCCTGCCGCCAATTCAGATATCGTCTGAAAAACAAGTTTAATAAATTTCAGGAGAAAGTAAAGTGGAAAAAGAAAGAAAAAACAGAATTTACATCACGGTTACGTCCGTCATATTCTCGCTTTCGGTCATAAGCAATTTATTTTTTACCGCGGCATTCATCGATATGTGCATTCAGCGGACAACCGTAGTCGGCGCCCTGGCTTTTGCTATCTTTTATGCAATTTTCATATTCAGCGGCGGCATAATATCTGCGGTCTCCATTGTTCTCTCCGCAGCGGGGATAAAATATTTCAAATATAAAAAAACATTCATTGCCATGATTATTACGGCGTTTCTGATGGCGCTGCTTAACTTTATGTTTCTTCCCATATTCAATGCGGTTCCCCCGGCGGAAGCTCCCGCGGCGTTTATTATTGTCTGTACCCTGTAAGGGCGGCGCCGTGTTCTTTCAGCCCGATTATTCAAACTTTTTTGCAGATTTTTTTGCAGCCGGATTATTTTTCAGGCTCGTAAACTTTTTTGCGCAGCGAATTATTTACACTAATTTTTAAAAACAAAAAAACCGCGGTGGGGGGTTCCAAAATTGCTCCGCCGCACGGCGTTGTCCGTTTTTAACCGACCGTTTTACTCGATTTCAATATTTTTGGAAGTGATTTCCTTGGGCGCGGTTTTGGGAACGGTAAGATGCAGAGTGCCGCTTTCATATTTGGCTTTGATGTCTTCCTGCTTTACGTCGTCGCCGACATAATAGCTTCTGGAACAGGAATAACTTCTTTCCCTGCGGATATAGTTTTTATCGTCCTCTTTTTCTTCTCTCTTAGCGGAAATAGTCACATAACCGTTATCGAGCGATACCGAAATATCCTTTTTGTCGTATCCCGGCATATCCACTGAAAGCTGGTATTCTTTATCGGTTTCCTTGACGTCGGTACGCATTAAATCATTTCTGACGCCGCCGAACGGTCTGCCGAAAAATGCAGGTGCGAAAAAATCGTCGAATGCATTGTCGAAGAAGCCGAAGCCCCCGAAATTGTCGTCATTTTTTCTTGTTAAAAAGTTTTTCATAATCGTACCCTCCTTTAAGGTATTTTTTATTTTTTTAGCAGTCGATTGATTTAAGTGTTAGCACTCTCATCTCTCAATTGCTAAACACAATTATACTCGGCTTTTTAAGTTTGTCAAGAGTTTTTTAAAAAATTTTTTAAAATTTTTTTTAAGCCTTCTTTAACTGTATTATTGCCGCCGAAAACAAAATTAAACCTTATAAAACTTGAATTTTAAAAAATTCGATGATTTTTCCGTCATGCCGTTTTTAATGATGATTTACAAATATAAAAGCGCCGAACGATTTGCAGCAACGCATTAAGCAAAACTTAAAACCGCCGGCGAACCGGCGGTTTTAACATTGAAAAATATATGTGTATTTTTATAATATTTAATAACGCTCACAAAAGTGCAATATAGTTAAAAAATTTTTAGCTATTTTGCTTTTTTGCAAAAATTTTCATTATTTCTATCATCTGATCTTGCTCGGTATCTGAAAGGGAGCGAAAAAGTTCAAGCAATATTATTTCTTTTGCATTCGTTTCGTTATTATCAATATCTGAATAAAATTCTGCTTGCGAAATACCGAAAACCCTGCACGCTTCAGCAATTGTGTTCCTACTCGGATTATATTTTTGTTCATTATACCAAGAATACACAGTTGTGTCTGAAATATTTAACTCTTTTGCTAATTTATAAAGAGACCATCCGCGCTCTAAACGTAATTTATCTATTTTTTCTTTCGCATCCATATAATATGCCCCTGCTACTCGTATATATATAATTATATCCAAAGCAACAGAGAATATTATCTGTGGCAATATGTAATATTATCCATATTTACTTGTGTTTTTTTCTCAATTATGTTATTATAGTCTATATATAGTGGGAGAAAATAATATGACATTAGCAGATGCTTTTTCTTTAAGAACAAAAGAATTGATGAAAAAACACGGATTCACGATTTCTGAGCTTTCCCGAAAAAGCGGGATAGCTTGCAGCGCGTTATATAATATTTTACACGGCAATATAAGCTCTCCCACAATTTCCACCTTAAACAAGCTTTCAACATCAGCATGCATGAATTTACAGCTTGTGAATTGTTTTTGTCGGAAAATTTGGACGATACAAGATCTTTTAAATAAAATTCAACAATACGCTTCGCGTTTTTCAGGTACAGCACCTTTTCGTTTTTTCCCCGCGTCCGTTTCAAAATTTTTTTAACGACAAAACAACGCCCCCGCGGCAGATATCTCTGCCGCGGGGGCTTTTTTACATCCTTTAAACATTATAAATAACGGTGTTTCCGACCTAATATTTAAATAACGGTTTTTTTTACAGCCGTTAACCTTTTAAAAGCGGTTTTTAACCAAAATTTTCAGTTTTGCTTTCGACTTAGCCGCGAAAGCGTTCAGCCGTTTATTGCATCGGTTATATGTTTTGCATATAATCTTGCAACGTTTATGCCCGTAACTTTTTCCATTTCGCCGAAAAACGCATTGGAATTGACTTCGCAAAGCACCGGCTTTCCGCCGTCGCTTAAAAAGTCTATGCCGCAGTAGTCAAGCCCGATTATCTCGGCGGCTTTCTGAGCTTGTTTTTTAAATTCCGCATATGCTTCCGCATTCAAATCTATTGCCCTACCTCTGCCGCCCAGGGCTATGTTGGAACGGAAATCGCGCTCGTTTACCCTTTCCATTGCCGCAACGGCCTTGCCGCCGATAACTATAATGCGGATATCTCTGCCCCGCTCGCCTATACATTGCTGATACATGTGCGGGCGCGTTTTAAGCGCTTCGGTCAGCGCGCGGAGTTCTTCTATATTGTCGGCTTTATGGACGCCTTTTCCCATAGAACCGTAACTTTCCTTGACGATAACGGGAAAACCGAGTTTTTCGGCTATTTTTTCCGCCGTGCCGTCGGCAAACTTATCGGAACCGTCATAGCAGATCGGCGCGAACACCGTCCGCGGAACAACTATATCCTCTTCGCCGCACAGTTTTATATAAGTTTCGCCTTTGTCGTCGCATATCCGTATAGCGCCGTGGGTATTGAAAAGCCTCACCCCGAGTTTGTCCAGAATTGCCGAAAGATATTTGTCTTTATCGAGATAAACTATAAAATCGCGGTCTTTCAGGCGCGAAAAAAGCCGACGGCCGCAAAGCTCGGTCTGCAAAAAACCGTCGGTAACAATATCGGTCTCCGCTCCGAAAAGTCTCAATTCCGCTTGCAGCCTTTCCGCCTGGAGCACGCTCTGTACAGGTCTCTTAAAAGCGTTGATGATTATAGAGCCTTTCAATTTTTTTATGCCCATAAATTATATTTTACATCATATACCCTGCTTTGTCAATAGGGGTTGACGTAAATTTTTACTATAAAATTTTTTAAAACCCTATTGACATAGGTCGGCGCCCGTGTTACAATAAAGGCGAAAAGAGGAGTGAGGAATTTCCTTTTTGACAGCAACTTTACGGAGGGCGGACCCATGAACAGTTCCGACGGCGCGGAGAACGCGCAAAACTCCGAATTGTTTTCAGCGGAAAAACAAAACTGATTTTTCTTTGTCGGCACGCGGCGTAGCGATGCGAAAGAAGGGCTTTCAGCCAAACTAAAGACGGTTTTTCGGGCTGAAAATAATGCGGGTATCTTACCAAAAGTTCCGGATTTTATAGGGTATCAAGCGTTTTCAACGCAATCCAATTTGTATGCCCGCCAGTCTATTCCGGAGCGGAAAATACAGAAGATAAAACTTAATATTTAGCCTGCGGCGCCGTTAAGCGCTGCAGGCTTGTTTTTTGTCTGCCTTATATTGTTTTTCTTTTTCGTCTGCTCTTTTGCCTGTCTGTTCGGGCTGCCTTTTTTAAAACACGCTTAAAATCGACAAACCTTTCGGCTCTTCCGCCTTTTTGTCTGTTTTTCAAATACGCTTAAATGGGCACAAAATCTTACGGCATTTCGATGCGGCGGAAAAAACCTCCGATCAGTTCATAATTTTATCAAAATCGGCTTTTATCTTTTCATAAAGGTTTAAAGCGGCCTCTTTATCTTCGGCCTTAACCGAATAATATATTTTCAGTTTCGGCTCCGTACCGCTCGGGCGGACGCACACAAAACTTCCCCCCGACAGTTCGAAATAGACGGCATTCACCGAAGGCGTATTCAGCGGCTCTTCTCCGCCGCCCGTCAGCTTTCTTATCCCGGCAGCGTAATCGCGCACGGCAACCACGTCAAGCCCCCCTATCTCCGTCACGCGGCAGTTCCTTGCTTTATCAACGGCTTCTCCCATATTTTTCATGGCGTCGAGCCCGCCGTAAGTTACACTGACGTTGCAGTCGAACACATAGCCGTACTTTTTGTATAAAGCCGAAAGCACTTCATGCAGACTGACGCCGTTGGCCGCATAATAACAAGTCATTTCCGCAAAAAGCATGCTCGCCACGACGGCATCTTTATCGCGGCAGTGCGTGCCGCGAAGATATCCGCAGCTTTCTTCGAAACCGAAAATAAACTTGCGCATGCCCGTATCGTCAAGCTGTTTTATTTTTTCGCCTATGAACTTGAATCCCACGGGCACTTCAAAAAGCTCCGCTCCGTAACCGTCGCAGATGGCTTTTGCCATTCCCGTCGTTACAAAACTTTTGACTACAAACCCTTTCTTATCGAGTTTGCCCGTTTCTTTGAGCCTCGTAAGAATGTAATCGAGAAGAAGTATTCCCGTCTGATTGCCGGTAAGAGCTTCAAACTCCCCTTCGGCGTTTCTTATAGCCACGCCTAGCCTGTCGCAGTCGGGATCCGTGCCGAAAACAACGTCTGCATTCTTGAAATCCGCAAGTTTGATTCCGAGCATCAGTGCATTCTTATCTTCAGGGTTGGGAACGCTTACGGTAGAAAACTCGGGATCTTTATTTACCTGTTCGGGCACAAGCAACGCGTTGATGCCTATTTTATTTAAAATGGTCGTCACGGGAATATATCCGCTGCCGTGCAAAGGGGTGTAAACTATCTTCAGCCGCTTGCCGAAAGCCTTCGTCTGTTTGGGCGACAGCGCCAGCGATTTTATAACCTTATAATATCTGCGGTCTACGGAAGACGGCATTTTTCTTATATATCCGGCGCTTGTTTTTTCATCGTATTTCACCGCGTCGGACAAAATATCGATTGCGTTTATATATTTCACCACTTCGGCGGTGGCCTGCGGCGACATCTGCGCGCCGTCCTCGCCGTAAACTTTATATCCGTTATATTCTTTTGGGTTGTGGCTTGCGGTTATCATTATTCCCACAACGGCTTTCAGCTTTCTCACCGCGAACGACAGCATAGGAACGGGATGAACGTCGTTAAACATGAAAACGCGTATCCCGTTCGACGCAAGAACGACTGCCGCCGCATAAGCAAACTCAAAAGACATTTTTCTGGTATCGTAAGAAATCGCAACGCCGCGTTTTTTGGCTTTTTCGCCCTGCGCGGATATGAATTCGGAAAGACCTTGCGTAGCGCGTTTGACGGTATGCACGTTTAACATATTGGTCCCAAGACCTATAATTCCCCGCATACCGGCCGTGCCGAATTCAAGATCTTTACCGAAACGGAATTCTATTTCTTTCTCATCCGTAAGCGCACAAAGTTCCTCTTTCTCCTTTGCGGTAAGTTTGCTGCTCGATTTCCATGTTTCGTATATTTCTTTATACATAGCGTATTCTCCCGATAAAAACGCTTACAGCGCACTCTTATTATACAACTCCGTTATAATTCTGTCAAAGGCTTTTTCTGAACCGAACGCTCAAATAAAGCATAAAATTGTCGATAAAAATTAAAATAACGTTTTTTAAAAATTTTTTCCAAAACAGTTGACAATAAATATACATTTTGATACAATTTATAAGCATTGTCTGACGAAACATACGCGGGTGTAATTCAATGGTAGAATTCCAGCCTTCCAAGCTGGCTGCGTGGGTCCGATTCCCATCA
>CAUHGY010000074.1 GCA_959605945.1 uncultured Clostridia bacterium
CGGTATGGCTTGCCGAGCATGTAATAAGACGCATTATTTTAATGAGTATTTCTTCGAATATCGCCTGTATGGCCGATTGGTAATTAATTTCTTTATTTTGAGCTTCTTGCGCCATTTCTTTAAATTTACTGGTAAAAAAATTTTTGTTTTTTTCTTCGTTAATCTTTATAAATTTATCCGGGGAAATAGTGTTCGGCGGCAACCCCGGAATTTCAAGCTGATCTACATAAATATTTATTGCATACAGAGGAACTGAACTATCCGTAGACTGCTGATAATGCATTACTTTCGGATTGATTATAAATATATCATTTTCTTTGATATTATATTGTTTGCCGTCTATGAAAAAAATGCCGTTGCCTTTGGTAAAATAAAAAATTTCCAGAAAAGAATGCATGTGAGGAAAAATTTCTACCGTAACAGTGCTGGAAATTTTTGCAAAATATACAAGCAACGGTCTTTGTTTTGAAAGAAGTTGCGGAAAGCTCTTTTTTTCCAAAGAATATTTCTGGTATATATTAAACATGATTTTACCCCATAAAGGAAACGTAATGCGAATTCCAGTAATTTCTTGACAGTGTATTTTTTTTGAAGGCATCGACGCCGCCAGAAAAACAGAGGAGTTTTTCTTCAAGTTCGGGTATGCCGTCAAGCATTCCGTCGCAGTAAGCTTTCAGCCTTTCCGCACAGTCTTGAGTGCGCTGCTTCATTCCGGCAAGCCGGAAAGTAATTATTTCAAATCCGTTGGGCTTGTTTACGGTATACCATTGTTTTTTATAGATTTCGTAAAATCTGCCAAACTTTTCAACAAGCGGAACATAATAATCGTTTATAAGTTTTTCAATTGTTTTTTTATCGCATTTTTTATAGGCGTCTCTGGTCCTTACTCCCAATTCGTATTTATATGACAATATTTCTGTAAGTGCTATAGCAGTATCGAAAAGATAACCGTATTTTCCTGAAAATCTTTTTGCCTGTTTTAGCGTTTCGTAATGTTTTGCGTAAATTTCGTTTTCGCCTTCCTCAACGGTAGAGTCATAAATCCCTAAAAAATAGTCGTTATACAGCATATAAGTGCCCGGACAGTCGTAATTGCCGGTCGGCTCGGCGTTGTTTTTAACGTAGTTGGGGATATCGAGCGCCATAAAACTGTCATATTCTCCGCCGGTTATTTGCTTGAAAACTGCCTTTATATATTTCTCGCTGTCATGACCCCGTAAATACTCTGCAGTAAAGATTATCTGCGGCAAGCTTGTGTAAACAGGACAAATACCGCCGTCGTTGCCCCAACTTGTAATAATTATGTCGCGTATATTTTCCTGTTTGCAGACATTAAACGCGGGCCTAAGCCGCATGAGACCGGTGTTGTTCATAGGGGAAAAACCCAACCAGTTCCACAGTCCTCCCGCAAAAAGAAGTTTTCTGTTAAGAGTTTTAAGTTTTGATATATTTTCACGGTAGGCATTTTCTTCTGTAGGACAATAGTCCCAATATACTACGGAAATATTTTTTGGAAGTTCGTCTGTCAGATGAGCCTTTTCTTTATCGTTTAAAAGAGAAGAAAACATATCGTGCCACATCATGGGCTGCATGCCGTATTTTTCACATATTGCAGCAACTTTTTTCAGGTGTGCTATAAACAGTTCTGTTCTGTCTTTATATCCGTGTTTGTCGAGATAAACGCCGCGTCCCAAGTGGTGGGCTTCGTCCATGCCGATGTTTATTTTTCTGGTGGAATAACATTCGCTTACGGTGCTTATCATGTTTTCTATCAGCCGATAAGTTCTGTCGTTTTCCACAAGCAGTACGTCCAGACTGTCAAGGAGGGGCAAATATTCCGGTTGTTTGAAGAGACATATTAAATGCGCAAGCGTCTGGATAGATGGAATAAGCTCAATGCCGAAAGCTTTTGCGTATGAGTCCAGTTCCTTAATTTCGCTTTTTAACATTTTGCCCCTGAAATATCCGAAATACGGTTCGTTATTTACTTCATAAGTGTCTTCGGTGTATAAATAAAGTTGAGTATACCCGCATATTGCCAGCAGACGTATGAGTTCTTTTGTCGAGTCTATATTCATTACTGAATTTCTTGAATTATCCACCTGGAACCCGAGATTGTCGAAGTCAGCGTTTTCATTATAAGTTTCGTTTTCTTTCATAAATGAAAGTATCCGAAGTCCTCTGAAAAAGTCCGCGTCGTGTTTGTATTGTATTAATGCTTCTTTTGCGTTGATGACTTTTAAGATGTTGCCCTTTTCGGCTTTTATAATTTTCCCTGCGGATGAAAATTGTAAATGAAGATCGTTTTTTAACTCTTTGACGCCGAAAAGAAATTTATCATTTAAAAATTCACAGTTCAAAATCATATTTTAACACTTCCTGAGCCTGTTTTTTAAACAATTAAATGATAACACTTATCGGTATAAATAGCAATATTTAACATAAATAAAAGTTATTTTGTTATGTTTTATCACAGATATGTTATTGCTTGCATAGATTGCAGGCGTTAAAATAAAAGTAACTATTGTTAAAGGAGGAAGTGGGTGTTTTGTTATCAGAAAAAAACAACATTTTTAAAAAAACACTTGTTTGTATTTTCGGATTAGCCGTAATTTTCTGTTTTGTTGCGGGCATTTGCTTTTATAGTGCCAGTGGCGCGGAGTTCGGCGGAGTCTCTTATGATGAGTTTTACTATTTGGATGAGACGCTTGAAATCCAGGAAGGTAAATTTACGGCGGACGGAAACGAGTATGTCGCTGACTTTTATACCGTCTATCCTGACGGAAGCAAAAACGTTTCCCGGAATTTACTTTTAGACCAGCAAGGCGAGTATACAGTAAAGTATTTTTATACTGCAGACGGAAGCACTTATTCGGCGGAAGAAAGCTTTTTTGTAAACCAGCCTTTATATGAAGTTGTCGGCAGCGGCAGCGCGGATTTCGTGTCTTATGAATTTTCTGATACACATGAAGTAGTCAGCGGTATAAGAGCCAGCCTGCAGGATATGGATGAATTGAAATTCAATAAAAAAATAGATCTTAACGGTAAAACCAAAGATGATATTTTAATTTCTTTGAATATTCTTGCGCAGGATAAAGGAGAGTTTGATTTTAAAACGTTGCGTTTCAGGTTTACCGACGCTTACAATACATCGAACTACGTGGATATAGTCGCTTACGCTTCCGAGGGTACTCACGATTCCGCATATTATTCCAGCTATTGGAATGCAGGTGCGTATAACCAGCAGCTTACCGGTTATGAATACCTTACCGGACAGCTTTTTGTGGCGAGTGTTTACGGTAAAAACATAAACGCATCTTTCAGAAGCATGCCTTATAACAACAGAAGTTTAAAAGACGATGTTTTTACCGTATCTTTCGATTATGAAGAAAAGAGCGTGTACGGTTCTTATCTTGACGGAAGGGATCCGTTTATTATTGATCTCGATAATTCCTCTTATTTTTCCAATCTGTGGAACGGATTTACCACGGGTGAAGTTTATATGTCGATATTTTGCGAAAAACTTGTGAAATCGCATGCAGATATTCTAATAACTTCCTTTGCCGGCGGGGAAAAGCTCAATAAAAACTTTATATTTGACGACGTTGACCCTGTAATAGATATAGATTACGACGGCTACAGCGAAAATAATATTCCGGAAGGCAAATTAAACGAAAAATATAAGATATTCGACTATGAAGCGAGTGATAATATCGGTATTGCTCAGGTTAAGACCAACGTCATTTACGGAAACAAAATAAACATCAATTTAAAAGACGGATATTTTATTCCTCAGTATTCAGGGATATATACGGTTATTTATACGGCGACCGATTTACACGGTAACGTTACCACGGAAAAATATAACGTTTTTGTAGGAACGACTGAAAAATCTCTAACACTGCAACTTGACGATTCAAAAGTAACTGGCAAATGCGGTGAAGCGGTATCCGTGAAAGATTTTGTTTTCAGCGGCGGTTACGGCGAACCGAAAGCGGAAATTACCGTTACGGGCGAAAACGGTTTTTCGCAGGCTGTAAGCATTACCGACAAACAGTTTGTTCCGTTGCAATCGGGTGTGTATAAAGTTAACGTAACCGTAAAAGATTACGTGGGTCAAAGTCTCACAAAATCTTATAATCTGGAAGTGGCCCCTAATAATAAGCCGATATTTTTAGACGATGTTGACAATCTTCTGCCGTCTTACTTTATGGCCGGATATGATTATACTTTGCCGGACTTGAAAGCAAATGACTTTTCATCCGGAGAAGCGGTATCGATTGATGCTGCCGTGAGCGTGAATAACGGCGAATACGCCGATGGCTTATTCAGACCGGCAAACGACGGCAGCGTAACGATTACTTATAGCGCTACCTGTAATGGTATTTCCGATAAAAGAGAGTATACAAGACCGGTGATTAATATTTTCGAAAACGGCAGTATGAACGTGAGCAAACTTTTCGTTCTCGATTCAGGCGTTACAGGCGGGTTCGGTACGGGCGGCTATGCAGTATATACTATGGAAGATGATGCAGGCATGACTTTTATAAACAGCGTTCTTGCCAAGCCGTTCTATCTTTCGCTTAACTTTGAGGCGGACAAAACAAACTTTTCTTCGGTCAGCGTATATCTCATCGATTCGGAAGATACGGACGCTGTTATAAAATTCAACGTGAGAAAAGCAAGCAGCGGTGCGATTCTTTCTATCAACGATGGGAAAGCCATAAACGTCTCTCAGAACTTTAACGGAGATCAGAGTAAAGACTTTATTTTCTCTTATGACGACAGATCAGGCTATTTTACATTCGATAAATTAAGTTATCTTATTGCGACGTACACTAACGGCAAAGAATTCAACGGTTTTGAATCCGGCTTTGTCAATATTCGCGTTGAATTGGAAGGAGTTACCGGACCTTCGCAGATAATAGTTAAAAACGTGAACGGACAGATTATGCTGGAAGATGTAGATGACGACTATCTGGCTCCGCAAATTGCAGTTTTGGGCGAACTTACAGGCGTCTATAATATCGGAGCTGAAGTAACTGTTCCGCCCGTAGTTGTAAAAGACGTTATATCGCCAAGTCTGGGAGAATGTACGGTAAAAGTACTGTCGCCTTCCGAAGAAGTGGTTGTATCTACTGACGGAATGAGTCTCAATAATTTACCGCTCGGCGAGTATACTTTTAAACTTACCGAATACGGTACCTATGAAGTAATTTACACACTGAAAGATTCTGCAGGCAACTCTATAACCAAAAAATTCATGCTTACGGTATTTGACGAAAAAGCGCCGGAAATTACCGTAGATAGCGCGGAAAAACTCAATGCAAAAGTGGGCGATACTCATAAAATTGCCGGATATTCGGTGAAAGACGACATTTCATCCGAAGATAAAATAATTGTAAGAATATTCGTAATTGGCCCGGACGGAAAGATAGATAATGCGGCTTCCGAAATAATTTTTGCCGAAAAAGGCGATTACCGCATATGCTATTATGCCATGGACGAGACCGGAAATACCGCAATGCGTTATTATACGGTTTATGTAAGATAAAGGTGGAGTATGAAGAAAATTATTATATGTTTTTTAGTTGTAATTTTATCGTTCGGAGCCGTGCTCGGCACTGCCTGCGGCGGCAAAGACGCAGGCGAACAACCGTTTGTTCCCCCTGTAGACGAAGAAACTGTCATTCCTGAAAAGGACGGTTACCTTGTAGAAAAAGGCGTATCGCAATATAAAATAGTGGTGCCGCAGAGCAGTCTCACAAAAGAACAGCTTGCAGCGAAGGAAATTCAGACGTTTATTCGCCAGTCTACCGGCGCAGAGCTGCCGATAGTTACCGATAATACCGTAACCGCCGATAAATCCAGCAAACTTATACTGCTCGGCAACACGAAGTTTACTGAGAACTATGACCTTGATTTAAGCAAAGATACGCTTGGGGGACAGGGCTATAAAATAGTTACTGTGGACAATAACATAGTTATTTCAGGTGAAAAAAATTCTTCCACGGGTTACGGAACGCTCAACGGCGCTTACGATTTTTTGAATAAAGTCGTAGGGTTCGAAACTTATGCGGCCGATTGCATTGCTCTCGACTATGAAGACAGTGTAAAACTTCTCGATTTCAACATTACAGATAAACCCGCATTCGAGTGGCGTATCGTAAACTACGGCTCCATGCTGTATGACACGACTTTTTATCAGCGTATGAGAATGGAAACTTTTACGAATATGCTTATTACCGATTATGGCGATTGGCATAACTTTTTCAGATATATTCCTATAGATTCCTATCCCGAACGTGAAGATTATTGGTTTTCGCCCGATAAAAGGCAGCTGTGTTTGACTTGCAGAGGGGTCGATGAGCAAAGGCAGGATTTATTAGATGAAGTTTTCGATAAAATGATAAAAGCCATACTTGCAAATCCCGGTAAAAACGATATAACTTTTTCGCAACAAGACGACAATGTATGGTGCAATTGTCCCGAATGCTCGAAAGCGCGTGAAAAATACGGTACGGACGCAGCTGTTATGATTTGGTTTATAAATGATCTTGCGGATATGGTTACCGAATATTTTAAGAAAAATAATATCGACAGAGAGGTTACGCTTTATTTCTTTTCTTATCACAAGACGGTTGTTCCGCCCCAAGTTATCGATGACAGCGTGAAGTGCCGCGACAACGTGGCGGTGTTATACGCTCCGCTCGATTCCAACAGAAGAGTAAGTTATTTGGACGCCAGAAATTCGGGCGTTAAAAACGCTATTGAAACATGGAACAAACTTTGCGGTAAAATAGCTTTCTGGTCTTACAGCGCGATGTTTACCAACTTCTTGGAACCATATGATACTATATCTCATATGCAGGAAAATTATCAGTGGATACATTCCATCGGTGCGTATTATTTGTTTGATCAGGCACAGTTAGGTCAGCCTACCGCAACTACATGGAGTAACCTTAAAGCATATCTCAATGCAAAACTTGCGTGGGATCCTTATCAGGATGTAAATAAGCTGATGAATAATTTCTTTGAAAATTATTTCGGCCCTGCAGCGCAGTCTATGCGCAGATTACTGGACGATACTAATTTGTATTTTAAGTATCTGATGGATGAAAACAAGGTTACGCAGAGCGAACAGTCGTGCTTGATAAAAAGTAATTTCACTTTCAGGACTTTACAGCAATGGATGGAAATGTTAGACGATGCCTATTCAGCTATAGAACCGCTCGAATTGACCGATAACGAGACATTTAAAAAGATAAGCAAACGTATAATGCTTGAAAGCATTACTTACAGATATGTGCTTATAACGCTTTACGGTGATCTTTATTTCAGCGAGGAAGCCTCTACAGAATTCAAACGCGCTATAAAAGCCGACTGTGCTGAGCTGGGCATGATTTATTATGCCGAGAAAAATCCGCTGACAGTTCTTTGGTCGGCTTGGGGTGTGTAAAGGCGTAAAAGATTTTCGGTTTATTTTTAGTTTTTATATAAACAGATTAAACGGAAGAAAGTTATGCTACGTTTAATATGTTCGCAGCATAAATTTTATTCTGAAAAATCTGTTCAAATAATATATAGGAGGAAGAAATTATGAGAAAGAAGATTTTAGCATCGTTAATGTTTATTATTGCAACGTTTGCTTTCAGCATGGCTTTTGTGTCCTGCGGAGAAGATCCTCCGCCACCGCCTGAAGTTACGCTTGCATTTGAGCTCGATCAAGTAAGTATAAATATGGGTGAAAGTAAGGAACTTAAATATACATTGACGAATTCAACGGAAAAACCTGTGTTTTCTTCAAGCGACCCCGAGGTGGTTTCAGTTGATGCCAACGGAAAAATTACAGGTCTAAAAGTCAGTTCGTCGGCAATTACCGTAACTGCGGCAGTAGGAGAAGTTACCGATACCTGTGCGATTACCGTAACCGATTCTGGTTTTCGACCAGTTATAAATTTTAATACGACTGACTTAAATATGTTTAAAGGTGATACTTACGACCTTGAACCTACGGTTTCATATAAAGGTGAAACGGTAGACGCCGTCGTTACTTACAGCGTGAGTGATAATGGTGTTGTAACCGTGGAGAACGGAGTTGTGACGGCAGTAAATGCCGGTATCGCTACGGTAACCGCCGAAACCGATTATTTTGGCGAAGGCAGCGAAACGATTACGGTTAACGTTTCAGAAGCCAATCTCTTGTCTTTAGACGTAAGCGAAATTACTCTTGAAACGTATAAAGATGGCAATAATAACAGTAAAAGCGTTACTGCAAGTCTGATACTTGATAAAAGGCCTATAGCAAATCCGGATATAGATTGGCGTGTTTCTGACGGCGGCGAAAGTATATGTTCTGTTGCGGAAGGCGTGATAACGGGATTAAGCGAAGGCGAAACAACTGTTATTGCGGAATACGATACGGAAGATGCTGCTATAGGTATACTGTCTGCTCAGGTTAAGGTTAAAGTTGAATTTACGGAAATTACCGAAAGCGAAACTTTGGAAATCGATCTTAAATCTTTTGCTTTGCCTTCGAAAATCGAGCCGGGTTATACTGCGGCAGCAGATATTACGACAAGTGAAAATATTATAGACCTTTTGGAAAATAATGAGATTGATGCCACGAAAGTGGTGATGGGCGAAAATCGCAACTGGAAAATTTCTTATGACGATCATTCGGTAATTTATTCGATTGACGTTTATACTACCGTAAACACCCCGCAGGAGCTTTTAAATATTATTCCGGAAGAAATCCGAAATGCGCCTGCCTTTGACCAGGGTAATCAGCCGGAAAGTATCGGAGGTTATTATGTGCTCGGAAATAACATAAATTTAGGTACCGCACTGATAAAAGCCAAAGGTTACGATTCCGGCAATAACGGAACTTCTACCACGGGATTTACAGGAGTTTTTGACGGTAAAGGATACACTGTTTATAACGGTATGTATGGTTGGGGTGGTCTTTTCGGCAGTCTTATCGGTGCCGAAATAAGAAACGTTGCGTTTGTCGGTTCGCAACTTATGGCCGACGGCTCTCATGCAAGGGGCATTTTTGCCGCGTACATGCAGGATACCGCATTAGAGAATATATTTGTTGACCTGGTTTATGAC
>CAUHGY010000075.1 GCA_959605945.1 uncultured Clostridia bacterium
TATGTAAAAGCGGCGGCCTGTACGCCTGAAACCAGGGTCGCAGACGTGGACTTCAATGTTAAAGAGATAATAAACCGCATATCGGAAGCGGAAAAAGCGGGCGCGGAACTGCTTGTTTTTCCAGAACTTTCGGTGACGGCCTATACTTGCGGCGATCTTTTCTTTTCGGATGCGTTGATTGCGGCGGCATTTTCGGGCCTTAAAAAAATAGCCGAAAGCACAGTCGGCGGAAGCATGCTTGTTTTTGTCGGTCTGCCTGTCAGAAAGGACAATTTGTTGTTTAACGCCGCCGCGGCAGTCTGCGGGGGAAGAGTGCTGGCATTCGTTCCGAAAACTTATCTGCCGAACTATAACGAGTTTTACGAAAAACGCTATTTTGCATCTGCGCCGGCGACTGACGGTTACGTCGATTTTTTCGGGGATGAAACACCGTTCGGTACGAATATCATATTTAAAGAAAGAAGCAATTCCGCCTTTACGGTAGCGGCTGAAATCTGCGAAGATCTGTGGGCTGTTGCGCCGCCGTCCGCAAAACATGCCGTAAACGGTGCGAACATTATCGTCAACCTTTCGTGCAGCGATGAAACGGTAGGCAAGCGCGAAAGACGGCGTTCGCTTATAAAAGAGCATTCGGCGCGCCTTGCGTGCGGATACGTTTATGCGGATGCAGGCAGCGGCGAATCGACAACCGATCTTGTTTTCGGCGGGCACGACATTATCTGTGAGAGCGGAAAAATACTTACCGAAAGCGAACTTTTCGGGTGCGGGACGATATTTGCAGAGATAGATACGGGTTTTTTGTGTTTTGAAAGAAACAAAATTTTCAATCAACCGTACGAAACCGGCGGATATCGGGAGATATTTTTTACTGCGGATAGCGGCGGAGATTTAACCCGCGTTTACAAAAAACAGCCCTTTGTTCCCGACAGCAGAGAGAATCTTTACGAACGTGCGCGGCTGATATTGAATTTGCAGTCGGAAGCGTTAAAAAAACGCATCGTTCACTCAGGGGCGAAAACTGCCGTTATAGGCCTTTCCGGAGGGCTGGATTCCACGCTCGCCGTACTTGTCGCGACAAATACCATGAAAAAACTCGGACGCAGCTTAAAAGACGTTATCGCCGTCACAATGCCGTGTTTCGGGACGACTTCGCGCACATTCAATAACAGCGTCAAGCTTGCACGCGCATTGGGAGTGACGCTGAAAAAAGTGGATATAACAAAATCGGTCGAAAGACATTTGAAAGATATCAAGCACCCCGGCGTAACGCACGACGTCACATATGAAAATGCTCAGGCGCGCGAGCGCACGCAGGTCGTAATGGACATAGCGAATATGAGCGGAGGACTTGTGATCGGAACGGGGGATCTGTCCGAACTTGCGCTCGGCTGGGCAACCTATAACGGCGATCACATGAGCATGTACGGCGTGAATGCGTCTGTGCCGAAAACGTTGGTTCGGCACTTGGTTGCATACGCGGTAAGCGTCAGCAAAGGAAAACTGAAAGCCGTTTTGCAGGATATTCTTGAAACGCCTGTAAGCCCCGAGCTTTTACCCGCCGAAAACGGCGTTATTTCCCAGAAAACCGAAGATATAGTGGGACCTTACGAACTGCACGACTTTTTTCTCTATCATTTTATTCGCGGCGGATTTGCGCCCGATAAAATTTACGATGCGGCGAAACGTACTTTTAAAGGTGATTACAGCGATGAGACCATTCTCAAATGGCTTAAAATTTTTGTGCGCAGATTTTTTGCGCAGCAGTTCAAACGATCCTGCGTGCCTGACGGCGTGAAAGTGGGATCGGTGTCGCTTTCTCCGCGCGGAGACTGGCGTATGCCGAGCGACGCGGTTGCCAAAGTGTGGCTGGATACGATTGACGGAATTTGAACGATGTTTATCTGACACATATTTTTTTACGTCCGCAGAGAAAATCTGCGGGCGTAAAAATTATATCGGAAAATATATTTAATCGGTGGATTTTTTTGATATGTATTCTGCTTTATTATCAGCATATCGAAACGCTCATGCTCCCGCAGGCGGATATTTAAATAT
Organism: uncultured Clostridia bacterium; assembly: GCA_959605945.1. Classification (GTDB taxonomy): domain Bacteria; phylum Bacillota; class Clostridia; order Christensenellales; family Borkfalkiaceae; genus UBA1259. Next base: position 2,056 of record CAUHGY010000075.1, read on the forward strand.
GTCGATTAAAGCCGCATGTTTACAGAAAAAATATAAAAATATTTAAAATACATGTGCAAAATGCGTTGACATATTTTTATTTTATAGTTATAATAATGATAATCATTACTGATTAATAAAAATTAACAACCGGAGAGAATTTTTCAGGCGCGCGCAGCCGCGCGGCGAAATGCGGCCGTGCACACAAAAAATAATTTGTGCGGCTGAAAATTACAGTTACTGCGGACATACCGTGCCGAATCGGATTTCGCGGGGAATGCTGCGATTGCAGACCGTTTCAAATGTTTTTTTGAATCGAAACCGAAAGAGCAGCGCAGGTCGGAGAATACGTGAAGCCGCATGCGCCGGAAGATAATTTCAAAAATAGCCTTGTTTTTAAAAAGAGAGTTAAAAAGTCGGCGCATAAAGCGGGGTAAATAACGGTCAGGTCAGTAAATGAACTTCAGTAAAGGAAATACACATAAAGAGGTATGCCGATGCGCTATTCCGTTCAGCGTAAAATTATCGAAGATATAATAAAGGGAAGATGCGATCATCCCACTGCCGATGCGGTTTACGAGTCGGCAAGAAAAGCCGTGCCTAATATAAGTCTCGGTACGGTTTACCGCAATCTCAAATATCTTGCGGACGAAGGGATAATAGACACTTTGGAGACCGAGGACAAAAAAATACATTACGACGGAGATAAAAGAAGGCATTCGCATTTTATATGCAAAAAGTGCGGCAAGATAATAGACCTGTTTTCGCAAGTCGGTTTTCCCGAAGAGATTGAAAAGTACGGTCTCAGCGTGACCGAATCAAAATGTTTTTATTACGGCGAGTGTGCCGAATGTAAAAAATACAATTAAAAAATTTTTAAAGGAGAAACTGTTATGAAAAAATTTGTATGCACTATCTGCGGTTATGTTCACGAAGGGGATGCGGCTCCCGAATTCTGCCCGCAGTGCAAAGCGCCTGCCGCCAAGTTTGTTGAACAGAAAGAAGGGCGTTCCTGGGCTGCGGAACACGTTGTAGGCGTCGCCAAGGGCGTTGATCCCGAAATCATCGAAGGACTTAAAATGAATTTCAACGGCGAATGTACCGAAGTCGGAATGTATCTTGCAATGGCGCGCGTGGCGCACAGAGAAGGCTATCCCGAAATCGGATTGTACTGGGAAAAAGCCGCTTACGAAGAAGCCGAACACGCCGCAAAATTTGCAGAGCTTTTGGGCGAAGTGGTCACCGATTCCACCGAGAAGAACCTTGAAATGCGCGTAGAAGCCGAAAACGGAGCAACTGCGGGTAAGTTCGAGCTTGCCAAAAAAGCCAAAGAACTCGGGCTTGACGCCATTCACGATACCGTTCACGAAATGGCCCGCGACGAAGCCCGTCACGGCAGAGCATTCGAAGGGCTTTTGAAAAGATATTTCAACAAATAAGCATAGGTTTGTGCAACAAAAAGCGGGTTTTGCCCGCTTTTTTTGTACCGTAAAACATGAATCCGCGGGGGACGGCATAACCCCGTAAATTTCAATACAAAACTTTAAAATTTTTCGGTGCATATATTGATACCGGATATAAAATATTCGACATGCATCTCGAGTAATATTAAAGCGGAAAATTTATTTGGTTATTACGGACCTGCATATGAAAACAGCATTACATACGAGACGAGAGGAACTTTTATAATAGTTTTGTATATTTCTTTGATAGTCGCGGCGGCGTTTATTTTGTTCGCGATATTCAGGATAAAGAGAAAAATACCCGAAAGCGAAGAATGATGTTTTTATATTGACAAAACTGATTTTATAAAGTATAATTTAATAAAAAGCGGAAGGATGGTAGATTATGCAGGTATTGAGCATTATATTGACGGTTTTATATATTTTGATATACATATGCGCGGGGATAGTCTGCGGCAGGATTTGCGTGGAGATCATAAGAAAAAAGAACTCGGATATGAACGAAGTTCTGTGGTTCTGGGCGGGATTTCTGCTGAACTTTATTGCGGTATTCATGACGTTTGCGGTAAAAGAGAAAAAAGAGTAAATGGATTGACGCGGCGTAATTTATAAACGGATATTATTTTCTGCGAGAAAAACCCGGCTTGTAATACAGTCGGGTTTTTATTAAGAAGTAAAATTTAATTATATCCGGAAATTTATCTGTTGACAATAATCCGATTGCCGTGTATAATATCATCAAACGATTGGCTGGTTTTTTCTGCGGAAAACCGCCGTGTTAAATTCAAGGCCGCATTTTGAGCGGCATTTATCATCATTTACAGGAGAAATAAGAATACAATGAAATCAAAATCGCGTTATACGCCGACTGACGGCGGCTATTCGATAAACGCAAGTTCCGAACTGTTCAACCGTGCGCTTTACGGTTCGCATAAAAATGACGGGCAGACGGCAAGATTCTGCACTTTTGCAGGCGATGCGCCGCAGTTCATGGGAGCGATAACGGATTGGACGCAGAATCCTTACAGCTATTACGCAAAGCGCGGAACGCTGACAAGCGGTCTCGCTTTGACGCCCGGTCAGCGCGTCGAGTTTTTTTATTCGGAAGATATGGACATCAGTTCGCGTTGGTTTCATAATTCAGAGGACGTGACGGCGGTATTCTGCAACGGTTGGATGGAATACGATCTGACGCAGATGTCGTCTTGGTTTCCGGACGTCAGCGTAAAAATGGAAACATATCCTTTGCTGCCCGACGACGGATTTTTGGTGCATTACAGAATCGCTACGGACCAGAGAGTTATTTTCGTTGCGGGATTCGGCGGAATCACCGATTATCTCGGCAGATTTGAGTATAAAGACGAGAAAAAACGCTATTTCAGCGCGGGAGATTGCGCGGGAAATATTGTCGAAACAGGAAATAATTCAGCCTGCGTCCGCACCGCCGACGGCACCGTGATGCGCATAGGCGCGAGTTTTTGCTGTAATGTTGAAACAGGTTCTGCAAAAGCGCTCGCAGGGCCTTATCCGAGCACGTTTTTGGGAAGCAGTCCCGAGAACGGCGACGATCGGGCGGTTAAAATATCCGCGGTGATAGAACCCGGTTCGGTATTTGACGGGTATATTGTCGTATTGTACGGCGCCGATCAGAAAACTCTCGATTATTATACCGGAATGAAAGATCCCGCATCTTTCGTCAAGAGCCTGATTTATCAAAAATTTGCATGCATAAACGTAGGCACTCCCGAGAATGCCCTTGATCTGACCATAGCCCCCACGGTGATTGCGCTCGATTCGTCATGGCACGAGAATTCTTTCCACCACGGCGCTTTCGGCTACCATTCTCCGTTTCTGGGGTGGAGAAACTGGTATGCTCCCACTTTGCTCGGCTGGCGCGACAGAGTGGAAAAGACAATGCAGGCGCATCTCGGTCAGCTCGTTAAAAAAGCAAACGGCAAAGAACGCGTTTGGTTTGACGGCTGCAATCCGAGAGAGGGCGACGGACCTTCGCAATATCACAATATAGTGAACAGCACCGGTTTTCTGCCGTGGTTTTTGGGTGTGGACAGCGCGTATTACAATATGCAGGAATGCGCCTTCGACATGATGCTTTATTATATCGAATGGACGGGAAATCTCGATATCGCGAAAAAGTATTTCGATGATTTCTGCGCAATGCTCGATTGGGAAGAACGCATTTTTGACTATGACGGTGACGGACTGTATCAGAATTTTTTAAATACATGGATTTCCGACGGGCACGAATACAACGGCGCAGGCTGTGCGCAGTCGAGCGCATACAATTACCGCGCGAACGCCGTTATGGCGAAGATAGCGAAGCTTTTAAATTATCCGGACGAAAAATTCGTAAAACGTGCGGAAAATATCAAGCGCGCCGTCAATGAGAAACTCTGGCTGAAAGATATCGGCGTTATTGCCGAATCTATAGACACTATAGGCAATTGCCTTGTTCATCCTTCGCCGGAACTTTCCACCGCTTATCTTGCCGTAGACTGCGATATAGTGGATGAGTTTCAGGCATACACGATGTTGAAATTCACGGAAAACAACATAAAAAGCATCGTCACCCCCATGAGCGGCGGCAGATTGTCTTACTGCTCGGACTGGCGCCCGAAAAAATATTCGACTTACGGCATATTTCCTTCTGAAAACGCCTGTCTTGCGCTGGCGTATTATAAGCTGGGGCTGAAAGATAAGGGTAAAGAAATTCTGGACGGAATAGTCGACTGTTATTTTACGGGCAGAAATCCCGGAATGGCGGCGCATGTTCAGTCATCGAAGTGCACGGCGGATCATGCGGACCTCGATTTTACCGATGTTTCAAGCACGTATTTGAGGCTTGTCGCCGAAGGCCTTTACGGCATAAGGATAAATATGCTTGACGGAGTTGTGTCGGTCGCTCCGAATTTCCCCGACGAATGGGATCATGCAAATATTGCTCTGAAAGATATATCTCTTCATTTCAACAGGAAGGGAAGAAGCGAAATTTACGAGCTGTGCTGTACCGTAAACGGAATAAAACGTTTCAAAATACCGATGGTTTCAGACAGTGTTGAAACGGTTCTGCTTGACGGCGTTCCCGTTCCGTATGAAATAAAAGCCGCGCCCGGCAACGGTTTTATTGTTGTCGAAACAGAAAAGATCGGCAGAACGGAACTTCGCGTTATGCACGGCTCGGGAGAGCTTCCGCGCGTCAAATATGCAGTTACGGTGATAAAGGGAAGCAGGGCGGTGTTTGAAGTCACCTGCGGAGAGATTGCAGATATTGCAGACGTCAGCGGCGCGCTTGAAAATATAACCGTTATCGGCAGAAAAATATATGCGACGGCTAAATGCGGCGTCGGTTTCCGCACTCTGTTTATACGCGTAAAATGCGGCGAATACGACGCCTGGCTTACCGCCGATTATAAAATTGCGGAAGAGGAAAAAGAAAAGCCTGTTTTCCCGATGAAGACATTCGAAACAGTCGATATATCAAAGTATATGAACTGCAACATGAATGAGCTGCACGACAGGGAGTACATGAGCCCGCGTCCCGAGGGGTATTCGATAGGCGTGTTCCCCAACGGAAGATATGCCTGGGAGTGGAATCATCGCGGTCATAATAAAGTTTATATCGACGACAGTTCGCTGCGGGCGTCAAAGGGTATGATAAAAACGACGTCGGGTATACCGTTTATCACTCCGGAAAAGAATGAAAATTTAGCGTGCGTCTCTATATGGGATAATTTCCCGACCGAGCTGAATATTCCGCTTTGCGGCTCGGCGCAGGGGATAGCCATTCTATTTATCGCGACGACGAATTCCATGCAAACGCAGGTGGAAAATGCAAGGATAACCGTAGAGTACGAAGACGGGGACAAAACCGAAATCAAATTAGTTTATCCCTTAAACATCGACGACTGGTTGGTTCCGGCGCTGCAATCGCAAAATGAAAATTTATATTTTAACGACTATAATCACGCTACGGTTCAGAAAATCTGCCTTGATCCGACCAAAAAACTTGCAAACCTGAAAATCCGCGCGGTTGCAAACGAAGTTATAATGGGCGTTTTGGGCGTAACTTTGAGCAAATAAGTACAACAGAATAGATAATAAAAACACGCGTTTTCCGTTTTCCGACGGAAATAAAAATCAGACAGTTGAACTCCCGGCATATTATTGCCGGGAGTTTTTTCGTACGGTTATTCCGATAAAACATTATTTTATGTGTTCCGACGCAAAGTTTAAATGAATTTATCCGTCTCTCACAGAGAAAATTTACGATTTCAGCAAAAAAAACCGATATGATTTTTGCAACGATTTTTACTGTTTTGTATAGGGCGGGGCGTGATTATTGCATCGGGATAAATATGCAAGTCAGACATCCTTTTCGATAAAGCCGCCGTATTTATTCCGATACTTGTTATAAATTCGGTCGTTTTTTCCGTCCAAATTTAACTGATACATGCGGAAAACAACGTTGATGTTTTTGGGCTGCCAAAGTTCGCGGTAAGAATATTTATATTGCATGCCGATAGCTTTCATGACGTATCCGCTTTGCGGATTATTTACGTCATGCGTGGCGGTTATATAGTCTAGTCCGTCCTCTTTCAGCTGTTCTATAACCCTTTTACCGGCCTCGCTTATAATACCTTTATGCCAAAACTCTTTTTTCAGAGCGTACCCGAGATCACGGCTTTCGTCTGAAGATAGCTGAACATATCCTATAGGTACGTTATCGGTCTTTAAACAGACGGCATATTTGTAGCTTTGTCCGCTTTGATAACAGTCATAAAAATTTTTTTTATAATACTCAAATGTTTCTTCGAACGTTTTCATCGGCAGCCAAGGGAGAAAGGTGTTCACTTCTCGGTCGCTTAAGAGAACGAATAACGCTTCAATGTCGTTTTCGGTGAATTTTCGGAGTATCAGTCTTTCCGTTTCAAGTTCGGGCGTGTTTGAAAAATACATTTGTTTACTCTTTTTTGATTGTTATAATTAACCCTTTTGGCAAAGAATTTACCTGCCGCTAGAGCAGCAGCTTTTTCTTGCGAAAAAGGTCGCTTACGATGAAACACTGCATAAGAACAATTTATCGTTTTTACTTGTATTATAACTAAACCCTTAGGCATAAATTTATTTTTGCCTAAGGCTGTCGCCTTGCTTTTTGCCTTACGGCAAAATACGGGTTTAGTTGAAACACT
>CAUHGY010000076.1 GCA_959605945.1 uncultured Clostridia bacterium
AGCCGTGAAGAAGGCTACAAATCGGTGTCTCCGCTTGTGGAATGCAACGATAACATAATAATATTCATGGCCGTTCTGGGCGCAGATTTTACATACAGTTTTGCCGACGAGCGACAGGATGAAAACATGGAAAAAATACTTTTCGGATGGGCGGCTTGCGCTAAAAATTTCTGGATGTGGGATTACGTAACACAGTTCAATGAATATTTGTTTTATCTGCCCAACATGCACTATCTGAAAGAAAATCTGCAGGTATACAAAGAGATAGGCATTACATATATTATGAATCAGTCGTCATATACGCAGACGGGGATTTGGAGCGATTTGATGAAAAGCTATATTTCGTCGCGCTTATACTGGAATCTCGACTGGGACGTGGAGTATCTTATTGAGGAATATCTTGACTTGTATTTCGGGAAAGGGGCTGACGGCGTTAAGGCTCTTATGGACGGCTATGACGAATTTTTTGCCGAGCTGCGAAGTAAAGGCGAACTCTATGTACAGGTATTGTGCAGCTCGGGAAACGAGCAGTTCATAGAGGCAGAGCTTTACGACATAAATTTTCTGAAAAATATACTTACGGGTATAGAAAACGCGATTGCGAAGATTGCGGACGATAAAACGCTTTCTCAGGCTGAGAGAACCGCTACGGTTCAGAGAATGAATTCCGTAAGACTGACGCCGATGAGAATGATACTCCGCAACTACGATATGTATTATCCGGGCGAAATTACGTCGAAGATCGAGTTTGCAAAGCAATTTTTCGATCTGGCGGAAGAATGCGGCATAACCCGCGCTCTCGGTGAAGGAAACGCGGTTGCAGACGCAAAGAGAGCGTACGGCCTGGCATAAAATTAGATGAAGTAAAAAACGGGAGTAATATACGGCGATGAAAATTTCCGATTATAATACCATTGTTTGCGACAGTTCATCGGCGGCGATTTCTTATGCTGCCGGAGAACTGGTAAAATACGTGAAAAAATGTTGCGGCAAAGAGTTGACCGTCAATGCCGCCGAGAATGATAAAGCATTTGTCCTTGTCTGCGGCAGAATTCCGGAAGAATTGAAAGAACGGTGCCGGGCGGAAGCACTGAAATACGAGGGGTTTTACATTGTCTGCAAAAATAAAAAAATATACATAATTTCCAAAAGCGAAAAAGGCGTGATATTCGGAGTTTACGATTTTCTTGAAAGATATCTCGGAGTCAGGTTTTATAATGAAGGCTGCGAGATAATACCGGAAAATTTTTCTGCTTATATACCCGACGGCGAAATTTTATGCAATCCGCTCAGCGAGCAACGCATATATCTTTCTGAAAAATCGGGTTGCAATCCGAGATTGGATTTAAAATACAGATTTTCGAGTGATTTTGTTCTCGATGACAAGTTGCTCGATATCCGGTCTCAATGGTGTAACGAAGTGTCTGACGCTCATAATTCTTTAGATTACGTTCCCATGGATAAATATGGCGCGACTCATCCGGAATTTTATTTTTTAAATAAAAAATCGGGTATTTATGAATTATGTTATACCAACGGGATTGACAGCGACGGCAGAATCGAAAAAAATAAAGAAAGCGTGGCTAAAGCCGTTGTCGATTCAATGGAAGTTCTTATGGAAAAATCGCCTGCCGGCGTCAGGTATTTTATGTTCGGCAGGCAGGATGACGGGCTGGCGCTTTGCGATTGCCCGCAATGCGTTGCGGCAAGAAAAAAATATAAAGGCGAAGCCGGGACGATGATTGTTTTTCTCAATGCAGTGATTGCAGAATTGAGAAGACGTTTTGATGAAAAAGGAAAAATTTTCGATAAATACATCGTTACCTTTGCCTATTCGAGTACGGTATCGCCGCCGGTGGACAGTAATTTTCAACCGATCGATTCAAAAGTCGTTCCGGACAGAAACCTGTGCATAAGATGTGCGTTCCTTAATGCCGATTATACTTATCCGCTTTCTGATGACAGACAAAATCCCGAAATCAAATTTCAGTTCAAAGGTTGGAAGGCGCTGACCGAAAATATAATGATATGGGATTATGCCGCAAATTTTTCCGAATCTTTCTGGTATTATCCAAATCTTGAATACATAGGAGAAAATATCAGAAATTATACTGAATCCGGTGTGAATTATATTATGAATCAGGGTGCGTATAATATTTTCGGCTCGTGGCAGGACGATATGAAAGCATATATCTGTTCCAGGTTATACTGGGACTGCCGGCTGAACGTGAAAGAGCTGATAACGGAATATCTTCAAGCGTATTACGGCGCCGCATGGAAAAACGTTTACGATTATATAGATAAAACGGAAAAATTTTTTGCGGACAGAAAAAATGACGGCATGAAAACCGGGGTGTTCGGTCAGTATGACATTTTATGCTACAAAAACTATACTCTTGATTTCCTTGAAGACGGTTTAAGCATTTTAGACGGCGGCATTGACGCGTTGAAACAGTCAGAAAGGCACGGGCGGAAAAACAGAGAATATATGGACAGATTGGATCTTGTACGGCTCACGCCGCTGAGAATGATAATTCTCAACGCAGACTTTTACGGTGAAGAAGTTTTTGACAGGCATATAGATGATTATGAAAATATAATTGACCGATTTGAACTGCCGAGAACGGGAGAAAGCGGGTATACTCAGGTTTATCTGGCGGAAGTGGGAACATTCAGATATTTTTCGGATTACAGAATAGTTCTGTCGCAAAATCCGACGGAAGAAGAACGCCGCGCCGCAGCACTCATGCGCGAAAGGATTTTTTCGGAAACAGGCGTTTTGCTTCCGATAATAGACGATTCCGAGATATATCCCACAAACACCGAAAAGGGCATAATGATCGGCAACAACGCAATGGTCCGCGAATTTTTCAAAGAAGGCATATTGGTGGATGATTACGAATATTATTTTGACGCAATGGGGTATTGTTTGTTTATTTTAAGCACCAAAGACATAGTTAAAGCCTGTGAGACATATTTGGATAAAATGACTTTAAGGACTGCGCGAGGATTAAAGGTAAGGCCGTACAGGCGGTTTAAAAGAAACATAACCGGATAAGAGATTTTATAAATATGGTTTTTAAATTTTTGTGTCCGAAAAAAACCTCGGTGCCCGATTACGCGATAGCGATACTGGCGTTTGCGGGAATTTTATGCACTTCGATAATTTTCAAACAGATGTTCATAAAAGTGCTGCCGCTGTTTTTTTCGCTCGTAATAATGCTGGTGAATGCGCATGCCAACAGAATAGGATTTCTTCTCGGAGCGATTAACGCGCTGATATATATTATCGGTTATATGGGGGAAAAGTTATACGGCTCGGTGGTATCTTCGTTATTCGGGGCAATTCTGCAGACAATAACGTATTTTACCTGGAAGAAACACGCTTATAAGCATTCGACGGTTTTCAGAAAACTTAAAGAAAAATATTTTCTGTTGCTCAGCGGGTTTATAATAGCGTCGTGGATAGGCGTGTATTTCCTGCTGAAAACCTTCGGAGGACAGGAAGCGCTGATTGACGCGCTGATAATGGTTTTCGGTTTTGTGGTTCCGTTCACAGATATGTTTGCAGTTATCGACGGGCTTTTATTTTCTGTGATTAACCAGATATTGTCGGTCGTTTTGTGGGTAAAAATTGTAACAAGCGGAAACACGGCAAATTTGACATACCTTATTTATGCGGTGTACGGATTTTATATGGTTGTCAGGAAGTGCTTTACCTGGATAAAATTATATAAAGAACAGAAAGCGGAAAAAGAAGAATAATATAAAAAATCAAATAAAAAAGCAGGTAATTTATGAAACAGGTGTGGCCTTTAGGCGAAAAAAAGTTAAATATCGGAATATTGGGAATGACCGAAGGAAACGGGCACCCGTATTCCTGGAGCGCGATGTTCAACGGTTATGACAAGGAATATATGGACGATTGTCCCTTTCCCGTTATTCCTGATTATCTTTATAAACAGCCCGAAAAAACATTCGGCATAAAAGATGCTTTTATAACGCATATCTGCTGTACGGGGTGGGGCGACAGGAAAGACGCGGAGAAGATCGCTAAGGCGTCGAGAATAGCAAAAATCGTTACAGATCCTGCCGAAATGATAGGCGAAGTGGACGCGGTCATCTGCGCCACGGACAACGGCAACGAACACGTAGAGCGCTGCAGGCCGTTTCTGGAAGCGGGTATCCCCATGTTCATAGACAAACCGCTTATAAATAAGCTTGAAGATTTAAACACGTTTATTGAGTGGAGAAAAGAGAATAAGCGGTTTATATCTTCGTCAAGCATGAGATACGGCAAAGAATTAGAACCGTTTTATAAAAATCATTATGAACTCGGGGAGCTCAGGTATATTTGCCAGCCCATGCCGAAAATGTTTGAAAATTACGGCATACATGCTTTGGAACAGATTTATCCGTTATTGGGTAAAGGATTTTTATGGATTCAGAGCACAGGCGAAAAAGGCAGGGATATGTTTGCCGTAAAACACAGCAGCGGTTGTATGGTTAATATCGTTCAAGGTATCGGAATGAGCGGTGCAGGAACGCTGATTATAGGAAGCGCCGGGTCAAGATATATAGAGACCAAAGATTCTTATTATGCTTTCAAAAAACAGCTTGATCTGTTTGTCAGATGGTTAAGGACCGGCGAGGAACCTGTTGATTTTTCAGAAACTGTAGAATTGATGAAACTGGTGATAGGCGGTCTGGAAAGCCGCGCCAACGGAGGAAAAAGAATTTATTTGGAAGATATTCAATAATAGAATTGATATATCAACCGGCAGCATTTTAAAGTAAGTCGGAATCTTTGAATTTTGACGATATTTTAAAACGATTTTACAAAACAGAAAAGACGCAGATAAGCGTCTTTTTTTGTTTTCCCGCCGTAATCGAAGATTAACAACCCTTTGGGAGCAATAAGTATTTAACTGTTTTTTGATATGAAAAAAATAAAAAACATAAGTTTAATGCATTAATTTTATATGCTTTAAGCATATATATTTTTAATTTTAAGTAATTTTTCGAAAAAATTTTTATAGCAATTTAATGCCGTGGATCGGTATTTTATTTTTTAGATTTTTAGCGAGTTTAATTTAGCTTGAAAATTTTCAGAGTGTTTTTATTTCACGGTTCGTAAATCCGCATAACATTTTTTAAGTTCAGGGATTTTGAAGGATGTTTTTTGTTATATGAAACTCGATTTAAATGTAATTCAGGTCGGCTTCTATTAATCTTCAGAAAATTAAAATATAAACGTTTTTAGTTATCAATAATTTTATATATGATTTAACAAAATTTTACGACTTTTTGTCTGCCAAAATATGGTAGTTTTATAGTAAGCAAAGGATGAAGTTATGACACGTAAAGAAATATCATATCTGTTAAAAAGATACAAATATATCGTTAAAGCTATAGAAAAAGGTCACCAAAAAGTTGAAATTACTATAAGCGGAAGAAAAGAAAATATAGATATAAACGATAAGGTGCTGACGTTTATAGATATATTTAAACTTATATACGATAAAGAAAATGATCTGGTTTTAAAGAAAATGATAAAACTAAACGTCGTTTACGGTAAAAGCGACGTAAATATTGTATCGCAGTATCCTGTTGAGAGAAGTTATTATTACCGTTTTAAGTCGGCGTTTATAGATAAAATTTATCATTGCTGTATTTTAAATAATTTAGTAAGTTTAGAAGAAATATTAAGCGAAAAAATTATATAGAGTGCAGAAAAAACGTTTTTAAAAAAGCACGGATAAGGGGAATAAATGATAAAAAATGTTGTAAATTTTAAATTTCTTGTGGATTTTTTTATATTTGTCGGAATTTCAGATAAAAGAAAAGAACGTGACAGAAAGAAAAATTTTTTAAAAGCCAATGAAATTATCAATTTATATAATTCGTATAGCGGAAATACGCTTAAACAAAATTTATATACCTGCAAGGTAAAAGAACTTACTTTGAAAAGGTTTATGATATGGCAAAGTTACTACAAAATTTTAAAAATAAGATTTGGGGGTACCGAATATGAAAAAATAATAAGAGAGAAGTATGAAAAAAAGAAAAATTATATTGAAAATTCTTTAAATACCTATCAATCGATAAGCAGCTATTATTCAAAACTCGACAATATATATCAATACATTTATACATTAGCGTATCACGATGATTTAATAGAAATATTTTAACAAAATTTAAAAAATAAAAAAATAAATTGAAAAAGGAGAAAACTGATGAAAAAAGTAATCTTAAACAAATCGAAGGAAACTTTACCGGAAATTAAAAAGGAAATCGACAAAGGCACGCGACAAGTGTCGGAATCGTCGAAAGAAAACGACGGGTTTATTGACAAGAAAACTTATGCGAAAGAGATCGAAGAGTCAAAAGCAAAGAGAGAAATAAACTCCAAACATCTGCGCATGCAGGACGGAAGCTATAAAGCTTTTTATTTTGACGAACCTTTGCATTATTATGACGCAGAAAAAAAAGCATACGAAGAGATCGATAATACGCTGAAATATGAGGAAAAAACTTGCGATGACGATATTGAAGGTTATAAGAATGCGGCAAGCGACGTAAAGTTAAAATTTTCCAAGAAATCGGGGGAAAAGTATCTTGCAATATTAAGCAAGGGGGGTCATACGTTAAAATGGCGACTGACAGGCAGAAAAAAAGTTCATGGTAAAGAAAACATAAACTTTAATGAAAATTTAAATGCGCATTCCTATGAGTTTACGGGAATCGTCGAAGGAGTTGTAAAAAACCCTGAAGTATTAAAAGAAAAAGATAAAGCATTTTTAATAACAGAAAAAAAAGAAACAGCCGTTAATAAAGAAAAATACGCAGAAGCGCTTATCGAAAGCAGCGTCAAGAAACTTAAAAGCGAAATAATATACGGTAATTTTGTAGAAGGAGCCGATATACAATATCTGATTGAAGCGAATAAATTAAAAGAGAACATAGTCATAAACCGTAAACTCGATAATTATGATTTTGAGTTTGAGATCAGCGTTGAAAATTTGGAGATCGATCTTTCTGAAGACGAAAGCTGCGTAGAATTTTATGTAAATAAAATTTGCGATGACGGCACTTATGTAAAAGAAATTGTCTACACTATGGAACCGGCATACATGATAGACGGCAGAGGCGTAAAAAGCAATGACGTAACTTACGAAATTGAAAAAATAAGCGAGGGAAAGTACATATTTATGCTTAGAGCAAATACGGAATGGATAAATTCCGAAGAACGTATTTTCCCCGTAAAAATCGACCCGACGATACTATACAGGTCGACAAATTGTCTTACAACCGCTATGGCTGTTGAAAATACTCCTTACGATAATACATCGTCAATGGGAATTAATCGGCACATAGGCTTTATACAGACGGGAGACGGGATAGAGGAAGCAAGGACTTTTATAAAATGGAACATTTCATTGCTGCAAAATGTAAAAATAATCGATGCGCACATTTTTCTGTGTCAAAATAAGAAAGTGTATACTAATATCGAAGGTTTTGATACGGATTTTGAAGTAAGGCGCGTCAACGGATACTGGAGCAAAGGAAGCCTCTGCTGGAGCAACATGCCCGCCATAGGCGAAGTTATAGACAGGTTTTCTTATGACAGCGCTTTTGATATTTTATCGGACGGCTTTGCGAATAAACCTTATTTATCGATAGATATAACAAAAGTTATCAACTCTTCCAACGGTATTATGCTGAAATCGGTAAGTTCTGCCGCACCGAGTTACAGCGGAATAAAAAACGAGCATTTCATTGAAATTACTTCCGAATATTTTGCGGAAGAAAACGACGATGGTTACAATAACACATATCTTCCGTATCTTTCGGTGACGTATTTGGATGAAGCACAGATAAAAAGCGACAAATCAATCACCAATTCCGTAAACCGTGCGGGGACGGCAACGCTTGACCTGTATACGCAGAATTTGCGGGTCATGCACGAAGATATATCTTTGGACGGCGAAAAAATAGCGCTGGCGATAGCGCATGTATATAATGCCGACAGAGCGTCTTTGAAGAGCGTGAATGCGCCGCGAGGGGGCTACACGAGCGGAAATATCGGAATGGGATGCGGATGGAAAACAAACTTGCACCAATATCTTTTCCCGTATTCTATATGGAACGAATCGTATGCGGATGAAGAAATAAACGATACGCTGCCGAGTTATGTTTACATAGACCAATACGGCGACGAACATATTTTCTTGAAAACGCAGCTGAACAAAAATTTGTATGAATATTGTGAAAGCGGTACCGGACTTGTACTTGATCCGGATAATTTAATAATCCATGACAACAAAGGAAATAGGCTTTATTTCAGCGAAACGGATTACAGGCTTGTTCAGATAAAGGATTCGGATGATAATTCTTTATATATATCGTACAATGCTTACGGACTGATTCAATATGTTATGGACTCGCACGGGCGTACGGCTACCTTTGCATACAGCGGTTTGGGCGGCACCAGCGGCAGCGCGGCTAACGATCCTCTGTTGACAAATATAAATCATCAAGGGCAAAAGGTGGTTTCATTTTCGTATGATACGGCAGGCAGGCTTACCGAAATAGATTATCCGGACGGCACTTTCAGCACGTACGGCTATGGA
>CAUHGY010000077.1 GCA_959605945.1 uncultured Clostridia bacterium
GCGTTTTACTGCCGTACCCCCCTCGCCGCGAAACCGAAATTTTTCTTCTAAACTTCCGCCCGCGCCGGAATATTCTTGCGCGGGCGGATATTTTATTTACGAAATCAAATACGAATTACAGTCTGTTCTTTATCAGCCGAACAATCATCCTCTCGGCGAATAATTGGGCGATTCTTTGGTTATGGATATATCGTGCGGATGGCTTTCGATCAGCGTTGCGTTGGTAATTTTTATAAACTGCGCTTTTTTGCGCAATTCGTCAATGGTTTTCATTCCGCAATATCCCATGCCGGAACGTATGCCGCCGCACATTTGGAAAATTATTTCGGACAGCGCTCCCCTGTACGGCACACGCCCTTCGACGCCTTCCGGAACCAGTTTTTTCGCACCTTCCTGGAAATATCTGTCCTTGCTTCCGCAAGCCATCGCCGAAAGCGACCCCATCCCTCTGTAAACTTTAAAGCTTCTGCCTTGATATATCTCTATTTCTCCGGGACTTTCGTATGTACCCGCAAGCACACTTCCGATCATTACCGCCGCAGCGCCGCCGCCTATTGCTTTTGTGATATCTCCGCTGTATTTGATGCCGCCGTCGGCAATAACTTTCTTTCCGAATTTTTCGGCGCGCTCGGAACAATCCATCACGGCTGTAAGCTGCGGCACGCCGATTCCGGCAACCACACGCGTAGTGCAGATAGATCCCGGGCCCATGCCGACCTTAATTACATCCGCACCGGCATCGATAAGCGCTTCGGTAGCGTCTGCCGTAGCCACGTTGCCTGCAATAACCGGCAGAGACGGAAACCGAGCCTTGATCTTTTGAACCATTTCAAGCACGCCTTTGCTGTGCCCGTGCGCCGTATCAACGGCAATTATATCCACCTTGGCTTTGACGAGTTCGCTAACTCTTTCAAGCGTATTGGCCGCTATGCCTACCGCCGCGCCGACTAAAAGCCTGCCGTTTTTGTCTTTTGCGGAATTGGGATACTGTATGGCTTTTTCAATATCTTTTATCGTGATAAGCCCTTTTAAATAGCCTTTTTCATCAACTATGGGAAGTTTTTCTATACGGTGTTTACCTAAAATTTTCTGCGCTTCTTCCAGCGAAGTGCCGACAGGCGCCGTAACGAGCCTGTCTTTTGTCATTATGTTTTCTATGGGCTGAGAAAAATCGTTCTCGAAACGGAGATCTCTGTTGGTAAGGATACCAACCAGTTTGCCGTTTTTGGTGATCGGTACGCCGCTGATGCGATATTTTGCCATCAGCTCCACTGCCTCGCTGACCAGATTGTCAGGCTCAAGGAAAAAAGGATCGGTGATGACGCCGTGTTCGCTTCTTTTGACCTTATCAACATGCAGCGCCTGATCTTCTATCGACATGTTTTTATGTATAATTCCTATTCCGCCTTCGCGGGCCATAGCTATGGCAAGGCGCGATTCGGTGACAGTATCCATCGCCGCCGACATAATAGGAATGTTCAGCTTGATGTTTTCGGTAAGTTCTGTTGACAAATCCGCCTGGTTGGGCGTGATCTCGCTGCTTTGAGGAACAAGCAGAACGTCGTCGAAAGTCAAACCTTCTTTAATAATTTTACCCATAGTAAACTCCTTGATATATCTTTATGTAATGCTTTTGAGATATGCAATATCGCTGTCGACAAGCGTTGTGTCGTCAATATCGGCGCGGATAGTTTCAAGTTCGCGGATCAAGGCAGTCCGTTGATCGGGCGTCATCAGCACCCCGCGTTCAGCTGCAAGTATCCTGAGCGGATTGAAATTCGTATACCCGTATTTCCGAACAAAAAGAACCCCCATTTCCGTTGCAGAAGCAGCATCTGCCGAAACCGCATATTTGGAATAATAGTATTCCTGCGCCGTGAACTCTTCAAAATTTCCGATGCCCATATTGCCTACATTTTCGCAATAAACGTCAAAATCTTCGCGGGAAATCATTTCGGCGGCGAAGCCGGCAAGTCTTTCCCCGTCATTTTTTTCATCGATTTTATCGATAAGTTCTGCAAGATCGGCAATATTTCCGGTCTTATAATACTGTCTTTCGAAAAACCACACCGATGCGGAATAATTGTTCAGTTTCTCGGCGGCAGAACCGAGAATGCGCGGACAAAAAAGCATGAATGCGCCGAACAGCAAGGCGGCAACGCCGAACACACACGCAAGCGTTATAGCCGCAGTCTTCAAAATCAGCTTTTCCACCGCTGCTCCTCCGAAGAAATATTTTATATATTTTATCAAAGTTTACACAAAAAAGCAATGTTTTCCGTGAAAATTTTAAAATTTCGGCATTACTTTTTTAATTAAATCATAAATTATACAAAAACAATCTTTCAGACGCGCCGTGCGCGTCAAAAAAATTAAATGTCGGCGGTGAAATCGATGAAAAAAATTCTTATCTCTGCACTTGCTATTTTTTTATGCATATGCTTGTCCCTGTTCTCGGCGGGCTGCACCGAAAATAACGATCTTTTCGCTTATGTGAGCGAATTGAGACAAAACATCTATGAAGGCAAAAGCCAAAACTACACCGTAAAAGCTGCTTACGGCTTCAAAGAAAGCCCCTTCAGCAGCGACGGAAAAGCGGGAGAAAAAATATATAAACTGACTTTCCGTCTGCCCGAAAAAGAAACGGAAGGCATAACCTACACCGTCAAATTTACCTTCGAAAACGAAGAATACGGATCGGTATTCGCTTATAACCCCGTTACAGGCACGCTTACGGCGGTAGTGGAAATAGATAATTTTACTCCGCAAGAATTCAACATCACCGTCAGCGCAGGCTCTTCGGCAGAAGAAGTCATCATGAAATCGCAGATACCAGAAAACACCCTGACCGTGCAACAGGCTCTTACCGGACTGCAACAATCGCAGCCGGACCTTATCGCGGGTTACAGAGATGAAAACGGCGTGTTCTCCGCGGAAATTTACGCCCGCGTACTTGTAAAAAATCAAAAACCTTATTGGTATATCGGGTTCGACAGAGGTCAAAGCAATATTAAAGCGCTGCTCATAGACGGACTGACAGGAGAAGTGCTTGCCGTAAGAGATATATTCTGATCAGCTGAATAGCAGCCGTTAACTTTCTTCTCCGTTAACTTTCTGCCTTTAATAAGCGCTGCGGCTTTTGACGGCGCATCGGCCCCTTATGCATGCAGAAGTTACGTAGCTTTAAATATTCTTTCTTTTTCGCTTATTAATTAACATAATAATAATTAAATTTGGTTGCATTTAAAATATCTCCGCGGCGGATAAATTCCGCCGCGGAGATAAAAATTTGCATATTCAATAAAATAATCTTTATAATAACGCTGATTTACACAAAGATATTCTTTACCCGAATAGCCGTGATCAGTGAATATTTTTCCGTTATTCTGTCGCATAGAAATTCCGTATGACGGGCATATCTATGCCATTTCGGTAAACGGCGCAGATATTCACGCGACGGAATTCATATCGACATAAGAGTCGAGATCTCCCGGTAAATTCACTGTCCCCGACCAACTTTCAATGCTCAGTTCCATTTCCATGATCTCTTCTCCCTCTTTGACTTTCGTTACGGCTTTAGCGGCAGTCAGTTTATAATTTGCATCGAAAACAAAATAATATTCGAGTTTTTCGAATGCCGTTCCTTCAATTACCGTTCCCGCCGGCACTTCTATTTTGACCTTGACGACTGTTCCGTCTCCTTTATCCATCGACATTTTAAACCCTTCGATATTGATAAATTGAGCTATAACTTCATCGAAAGCCATTTCCCCCGAAATGCCCCCGGTGGTATCCGTTATAAATTCGTCGAAAGGAATAGTCATCTTCATTTTAATGGATTCCTTGCCGGACGTCACTTTCATATACATGGTGTCGTCTTTATAAAAATACTCGGTGCCGGAACTTATGCTCTGATCGCCTACCGTAACTTTCGAATTCATGTTTCCGGACATCTGAAGTTCACCGCCGGAATAAGCGGCGTTGAATTTCATAGTCAGTTCATTGTGTGCATTTTTTATGAAAAAATTGGCGGTAATCCCGTCGTCATAGCCTATATCGCTATCCGAGGAAGACGACACTTCTTCAATGAACGTCTGAGCTTCTTCGGAAGTGACTTCGGTATAATTTCCGTCGAATACCGACCCGCACCCCGTCATAAAGACTATGCCGATACACAGCGCCAAAGACACCGCAATACTCAAAAACCTTTTCATAATTTCTCCTTAATTCAGCCGCCGAAAATATTTTTTGCGAACCTGAATTCGCAAAATACAACGGCTGTAATATTATTATAATATGGAAGTCGAATTTTGTCAATACCGTTTTTTCGATTAGTTTTAAATATCAATATAAATATAATATACAGACATATTCAGAAAAGTTCAAATTTATCGTTTTACGATTAAAAAACCGTGTAAAAACCTGCACTTTTTTCTATTTTAACAAAATGCCTCATTTTCGAAAAAACGCGCTTATTTTGCCGGCTGACAAAAATATCTTTTTATTTTTCCGTGTCGTTCCGAAATTTACACACATCGACCCAAGCGCTGAAAGATGAAAATTTTTGCAGCTCTTCCATCGTCAGTTCAATAGCACTGTTGCTGCTGCCGCAAGCCGGAAATACCGTCGGAAATCTCTTCAACGATATATCGAGATAGACAGGCACGTTTTCATTTACGGCAAACGGACAAACCCCGCCCACGGCATGCCCGACATACTTTTCCGTTTCTTCAGCGGTAAGCATTTTTGCTTTCGTGCCGAACCGATTTTTAAATTTACGATTATCCACTTTGGCGTCGCCTGCGGCAACAATAAGTATAGGCCCGCCGTTTACCGAAAATGACAGAGTTTTCGCGATACGGCAGGGATCGCAATCAAGAGCTTCGGCAGCAAGTTCCACCGTAGCACTTGAAACGGCAAATTCCCGTATTCTGTTTTCCATATTATACTTTCTGAAAAATTCCTTCACTTTTTCGATAGCCATTATACCTTCTCCGAAAATCGTCATGTCCGTATTAATTTTACCATATCTCCAAAAATCTGTCAATCGCGGATTCGTGAAACCCGAATGAACGGTTTATTCGCCGACAACGCGAAAAACGGCTATGACGTTATTGACGGAAAAGCGGTCATCAGCTAAATGGAGCTTTAGTCTTTTATTTCTGAACGAAAACCCATCTGATGATTACGAAAGAAACACCTTTCCTCCCGTGAGAACGATCATCTTTACGGCATCCGCGGAAAAATCGTCCGCTATCACAGTGAGCGGTTTGTTCAGTATGCCGCGGGCAAGTACTTTGACGGCAATCCCCTTTTGCGGAATCAGTCCCCTTTGCTTCAATGCCGATATATCCACAATATCGCCGGCGGAAAAATGTGCAGAGAGCGTATCTATATTCACGATGCACTTTTTACCCGATTGAAAAGTACGCGTGCGCCCCGATGCCGAAACGGCTTTCGGCAACATCGCCTCTTCGGGCAGGGCAATATTTCTGACTTCGGAAGCGGAAATTCGCTCCCTGCGTTCAATCCCTGTCCATGCGAGCGTATCGCCGCTTTCAAGCGGAACACCGCCTTCGGTGCGCAGTTTGATAAGTCTGCGCGCTAAAAGCGATTCAAACGGTTCAAATGGAAAATCCGATACTGATAAACTTCCTTTATCCCCCTGAACGAGTGACATATCCCCCGCCACGCGCGCAATAAGTTCCCGCGCGTATTTCATGCCCCGCGGCGAACGCACTTTCAGGCGCGTCGGCACGGCGGCATACTTTTTCACCTCAGATACGTCGATTGCGCCGTACTTGGTGTTGACGTATTCAGCGGGATCGAGCGGAAGATGGATACACAGCGTTTTACCCTTTATGGCAATTTTTGCAAGAATGCGCCTGCCGCATGCAAAAGTGGCATACGCCCATGAGATGCGGCAACGCACGTTTTTGTATCCGAGCAATTCGTTTGCCAGCCCAACGTAATATGACTTGATGCTGTCGTCGGCAAGCAGCAAGCGCGCCAAAAAAGATCTGTCATAGCTTCCGTAGACGATACGTGGAACGCGCGGACCGAAGAACGGAGACGGCAAGAGAAATGGTAATGCCGTTCCGTGAGCATCTGTCGCTGCAAGTTCATCCCCTGCCGCCGAAACGCCCGCGGACTGCTTTGTGTAAGGAGTGTCCGTATCTTCGCCGTACGGCTGTTCTTTCTGCTCCGGTCCTTTTTTACGGCAGATCGTTACAGTTATATGCGCAACGAGCGTTACGCATATAGCGATGAGCAGAACGGTACAGATATACTGCCCGTATACGGGAAAGTTTACGAGGAGCAACGTGCCTGCAAGGTTCATAGTAAGCACCTCCCGCTACTTGCCCGATTTGCGGTTTTTAACGACACGAATAATGAGTATTGTCACAAGCAATACGGCTACGCATGCGAGCGATATATTTACTATTCTGTATATGAACGCGGTGTTGTTATTATCTGATGCAAGCGAGTCAAGCTGTTCTCCGAGCGTTGCGTCTTGTCCGTTCAAATCCTCGCGCAACGCATCAAGCGCCGCCTGTAATTTCTGTAAGCCCGCCCAAAGAGCATCGTCTGCAGCTTTGTATGCCTCACCGAGCGCGTCGATACGCTCTCCGATTTCGATATTCTGTTCTTGAAGTTGTGCTAATTCACTTTGTAACAGTACGCCCGCCGCCCTATATTCCGCATCAAGTGCAGAGATGGCATCCTGTAGCGTTTTCAAATTCGTTGCATCCGTTGCGGTCATTTCAGAACGAAGCGCTGCAAGAGAATCATTCAGGCCGGTTTTAACTTCTTGAATCGTATTTGACAGTGCAGTTTCGACACCGCCAATAAGAGCAGTGAGTTCCGTTTTAAGCGCAGTATCGTCGGCTATAAACTCGTTACGCAGCAATGTGTCTGCCGTTTCGTATTTCTCCGTCAGATCGGTAACTTGTTGTTCAAGCGTCGTTGCGTCTGCTTTATTATCGACTGCCTCTTGCAAATATTTCAAGGTTTCGCCGATTTCGCTCTTGACGCCGTCAATCATTTCCGTCAAATCAGAACGCAATCCGTCCGTTGCGGCATTTATTGCAGCGGTAAGGGAATCGGTGAGTTCTTCGCTTATCTCGGCTTTCAATACGGTATCCGCCGTCTGATATGCAGCCTCCATTGCTTCCAGTTTTTCTGTAACCGTTATCGCATCGGCTTTGGTATCAATTGCTGCTTGAAGTTGATTTTTTGCCGTGTCCAGTTGACCGGTGAACGCGGCTTCAAGTTCATCGACAGCCGCAGTAATGGCGCTGCGCAGCGTTGCTTCGAGCGCAGTATCGGCAGCGATGTAGGCGTTTTCGATAAGCGTATCCGCCGCTTCAAATGCCTGACTGACGGTATCGATTTGTTCGGTGAGCGCGGAACTGTCCGCCTTTTTACCGAGAAGCTCGGTAAGTTTTTCGACTTCCGCATTGAGGGCGGAACGCACATCGTCAATCGACGTATTCAGCTCGCTTTGCGCCGAAGCGATCAAACCGTTCAACTGTGTTTCCAAAGCGGAGAGTGCGGCGTCGGTAGCGTATGTCTTGTCCAGAGCGTCGAGCGTCGCCTGTGCACTCTGCAATTGTTTCGTCAGTTCTGCAATGTCCTCGGCATTAGCGGCAGAAGTGCTTTGCAAAGCATCTACGGCGCTCTCCAATGCGGACTGTGCGTTTTTGAGTTGTTCGATCTGTTCTTGTAATGTATCGCCAGCCTGCCATACGGCATACAGCGTGATGCCGCCGCTCGGCATGACGAAACTTCCTTGCGTAAAATTGCCGTCCGCATAGGGATAATCCGCCGCAACGTCGCGCGGAGAATCGCTCCATCCGAGGAAAATATAACCGTAGCGTTCAGGTATGGCTGCGGGGAATGCAACGTTTTCACCCTCATAATAGGTACTGCCGTCCACAGGTACGTTGTTGCCGCCGTTCGCATCGTAATGCACGCTCCACTTGGGATTTTCGGCAAATACCGTGTACAGATATATCAGCGCACCTTCCGTCTGCGAAAGGCTGTATTCTATAACTTGCCCGTCTGAATAGACCGCCGCCATGCTGCCGGGATAGGTTGCCCAGCCGACGAAATACATATTTTCGGGCGTAATAATTCCCAAATCATCCAACGTTTTCAAAGAGAACGGCTCGCCGTATTCAACAAGATGCGGCTCTTTCGCTGCGACCGAACCGTTGACGTATACGATGGAATAAGCGATAGGCGACCAGTGTGCGAACAGGGTGACGCTGCGCTCGTTGATAGTCCAACTGTCTTGCAGGAATACCATTTCCGTATCGAATACCTGCGTACCGCTTCCGTTGATCTCAGTATAATAACCGCAGAAACGATACCCTGTGCGAGTAGGTGCTGTCAGAGCGGAAACGTCCGGCTTTGCCCCAAACTCTACGAAAAAGCTATC
>CAUHGY010000078.1 GCA_959605945.1 uncultured Clostridia bacterium
GTTTATTGTGGCTGCAAGCGTGTCAAGTCCGCACGGGCCTCCCCCGAACTTTTCCGCCATGGAGCGCAACATTCTTATGTCTGTGGCGTCCAGCCCCAACTCGTCTATATCGAGCATCTTCAGCGCCGCCTGAGAATCGGAAAGTCTAACCGACTCATGCCGCTTTACCAACGCATAATCGCGCACGCGGCGCAAAAGCCTGTTGGCTATACGGGGCGTGCCCCTGCTGCGCTTGGCGATCTCCCTCGCCGCATCAGGGTCGATGCCTATGTCGAGTTTTGCCGCCGAACGCTCGACTATCTCCTGTAATTCGTCGGCAGAATAAGTTTCAAGACGGCATATAACGCCGAAACGGTCTCTCAGAGGCGACGAAAGCATTCCCGCACGAGTGGTCGCACCGACCAGCGTGAACTTGGGAAGCGGCAGCTGAACGTTTTTTGCGGAAGGGCCTTTACCGATGATAAAATCAAGGGTAAAATCTTCCATAGCGGGATAAAGAATCTCTTCCACGCTGTGATTCAGCCTGTGAATTTCATCTATAAAAAGCACGTCGTTTTGGTTAAGGTTGGTGAGAATAGCCGCAAGATCGCCGGCTCTCTCGATCGCGGGTCCGCTGGTTACTTTTATCTGCGTTCCGAGTTCGGCGGCTATTATGTGCGCAAGAGTGGTTTTCCCCAGCCCCGCAGGACCGTATAAAAGAACATGATCCAACGCGTCGCCGCGCATCTTCGCGGCGGCGATGAATACCGCCAGATTGTCCTTGACCTTTTCCTGTCCGACATAGCCTTCCATCGATTTGGGGCGGAGAATATTCTCCGCTTCGGTCTCGGCAACGTCTATCGTACTTGTAACAAGTCTTTCGTCTTCCTGCATAATTTACCCGCCCTGCGTCCGCGGCAACCTGAACACGATAACCGCAGTATCCGTTAAACTCATTTTATATGCTTTAAAGCCCAAGCTATAATCTGCTCTAAACTTGCCGCACCGTTATTTTTTGCATCCCTTACGGCACGTGCACATTCGTTTCTGGTAAAACCAAGGCTCATAAGAGCTATCACGGCGTCATCGTCCGCCTCAACCGTTCCCGAATCCGCCAGAATTTCCCCGGTATCTTTATCCACTGCATTGATTTTTTCACGAAGTTCAAGAATAATGCGTTCCGCAGTTTTTTTACCAAGCCCCTTAACAGCCGAAAGTCCTTTTACGTCAGACGACGCGATTTTTACGGCAAGGTCTGTAAGCCGCATGTTCGACAGAATGGTTATGCCCATCTTCGGTCCGACTCCGGAAACCGAAATAAGCTTTAAAAACATCTGTTTTTCTTCTCTGTCTATAAAACCGTAAAGAGAAACGCCGTCCTCTCTGACCGACATATAAGTGTAAACTTCGCCCTGCCTGTCGCCTGCAAGTTTTGCGTAAACGGATGCCGAACAGACGATTTCATAACCCACCCCGTTGTTTTCGAGAAGCACCGTTCCGTCCGCAGCGTACAAAACTTTGCCTTTGATATAACCTATCATAAAACTCCTTTATATAACGCACTGTTCGGTTCGCTTTCTCCGCCGCTAAACAAACGTTAAACTGTTTGAGGCTGTCCCGTTAACCGTCCGCTCGGTCATAAACTGAACAGTCCGCCCAGCTTATTTGTCTGCGCGTGGCAGAGCGCCACGGCAAGCGCATCGGCGGCGTCGTCCGGACGGGGAATGTTTTTTAGCCCCAGAAATGTTTTGACCATCTGCTGTATCTGATTTTTATCCGCCCTGCCGTACCCCGTGAGCGCCTGTTTTATTTGCAGCGGGGTATATTCGTAAAGTCTGCCGCAATGCTTGTTTGCCGTCAGCAAAATGACGCCGCGGGCGTGAGCAACGGCTATTCCCGTCTTTACGTTCTTCGCAAAAAAAAGCTCTTCCACCGCGATTTCGTCGGGGCGGAATTTATTAATCACCTGCAACAGGCCTTCTTCAAGCATACACAGTCTGACAGCGAGATTTTCGTCCTTTCCCGTCGAAATAATGCCGTAATCGACCATCTGCGGCCTGCCGCGGTTATCAGTTGCTATCACCCCGTACCCAAGCGTGGCAAGACCGGGGTCGAAACCGACTATAGTCATATTTTATATTGTACTTTTTTTCGCGTAAAAAGTCAATAAAAAAGGCCCTATCCTTCAGGATAAAGCCTTATACATTCTCCGCGCTATGCGGCTTGGGGATAAATACCTGTGTTGCAGAATATAAGCTGACTTACCGTCACCGCAATGTCTTTCGAAACATAAGTAATATTAAAGCCGCTCCCTGACGGACGCTGAATATGAAGCGTAAAGGTTCCGCCGATGGCAAGCGAATTTCTCATCTCTTCCACCGCCGCGGAAAATTTGCTTACCGTGCCCACGGAATAGTCTTTGCCGCCGAAGGAAATGCCCGTTATTATATCGCCCGCTTCAACGCCTGCCGCCGCGCAGCAGCCGTTTTCCACCACGCCGGCAACGTAAACATAGCTGCTTCCGTCTCTGTTCATGCCTTCCGTAACCGAAACTCCGAGCTGCCATCTGCCCGTGACGTAACCGTGATTTTGTTCTGTTGCCGTGCCCACAAGCTGCTTGGCTATATTTTCAAATCCTCTGTCTTCGCCGTACTCTTCGCCGAGTTTTAAGGGGATTGCAAAATACAGATGCTCTTCGTCTCTCCCGGCATTGGTTATTCCCACCAGTTCGCCGTAATAATTATATAATCCGCCGCCCGAATTGCCGTGATTTATCGTGACATCGATTTCTATAAGCGCCATCTCGCCGATATTTTCCACCGACGTATTCCTGTAAATATGACTGACTATTCCCGTGGTAAGAGCTCCCGTCTGAGTACCTTCGCGGTTGCCGATGGCAAACACCGATTCGCCTTCTCTCAGCTCGTAATCCGCGGGAGGAAGTTCCGCAAGCACCAGATCTTCCGCAGTGATTTCGCTGTCCGATATGTCGAGTTTAAGCACCGCTATGTCTGCAAGATAATCTCCGCCGACAAGCGAAACGGCGCCGTCGTCGGTCTTGCTGTTGTTTATATTGCCGCTGAACGCGAAGTTTTCGTCATAGCCGGTGTCGCCGTAATCGCGCCCTTCTCTGTCCGGCACGTATACGGTTATGTTTCCGCCGTCCTCTACGACATGGTGGCAGGTGATTATATAAAATTCGGTGTCGTTGTTGGTATCGTCTCCGTCATCGATGTCGACAAGCACACCCGAACCCGCCGAAGTACCTACGGTATTTTCCATATATATAGATACCGCCGTCCTTTCTACTTTATCGACAAGGTCCGGTAGCTCCATCTTTTCCCGCGTCTCTTCCGCCTGTTTTCCCATTTCCACTCCTTCCGCCTGCAATGCGGAATTGGGAAGCCCCGAAATGTCCCCGGAGGGCGTCTCGCCCGTTCCGACGAAAGAACACCCCGCAAAAGTTGCGGCAATGACAGCCGTCATGCATAATATAACGATTGCGCGTAAAGATTTTTTCATTATACCCCTCCTTTACCGTTATTTAAAGTTTAACACATATTTATTGAATATATCTTAAATTTAAACAGAAAAATCAGATTTTCAACAAAAATTCAGTAAAAAATTTTTACGGAATATTCATCTTTAATTCGCTTTCCGAGAATTGGCTTTTTGCCCGTCGCCGTATAAAATCTACCCGTAAATGCCGGTTTCCGCATATCGTTGACCGCGAGGCAGCATTGCCGGGCGTTTTAATTTATCCATTACGGAAGCGAAATTTATATTACCGCATTATTCATCCGCTTTATTGAATTCCGAAAATTAAATAAAATTATTACCATGAACATAAGCAATTAAACGACATTTAAAACAAAAATATCGCCGTAAACAGAAGGGCGCGTTGTCACGCGCCCTTTTAAGCCCCGCATACACTTCAGCGGGGCTGATTGCCGCGCAAAAATATCTGCAGGTTTATATTGAGCGGCAGTAATTTTTACGGTAATTCTTAAAATAATTTCCATTAAAAAAGAAAAAACCTTACCGCCGATAGTACCAGTATCCGCAAGCAAGGTTTTTTTATACAGATATATAAAAACTTTTTTATTCTTCCTCTTCGTCGGGAATATCAACGTTGTGATAAACGTTCTGAACGTCGTCGAGATCTTCGAGCGCGTCAACAAGTCTCTTGAATTTTGCGAGATCGTCGCCTTCCAAAGTGATCTTGTTCTGCGGGACCATTTCTATCTGCGCTTCAAAAAAGTTAAGCCCTTTGTCTTCAAGATACTTTCTCACTTTTGAAAAGTCCGCGACAGAAGTGTGCACTATAAAAGCGTCGTCTTCTGCCAGAAAATCGTCCGCACCCGCATCGAGGGCATATTCCATTACGGCATCTTCGCTGAGTTCGGGCGTTCTTTCGACGACTATTACGCCCATGGTCGTGAACGTGAACGAAACGCAACCGGCATTGCCGAGAGAGCCGCCGTGTTTGCGCATGGCCGTTCTGACAAAATCTACGGTGCGGTTCTTGTTGTCGGTAAGCGCTTCTATGATGACCGCGCTGCCTGCGGGGCCGTAACCTTCATAGGTCAGCTCTTCGTAATTGTCGCCGCTGAGCTCTCCCGCCGCCTTTGCTATACAGCGTTTTATGTTTTCATTGGGCATGTTGGCGGCTTTTGCCTTGGCGATGGCGTCCGCAAGTTTGCTGTTTGTGTTGGGGTCGGGGTTATTCTTCGCGGCTACCGCTATTTCCCTGCCCACTTTGGTGAAAATTTTACCCCTGACCGCGTCCTGCTTCGCCTTTTTGACGGCGATATTGGCGGCATGGCTGTGACCTGACATATACAAATTCTCCTGTTAAATTATTAATATTACGTTATTTCTGCCGAATATTTCCAAATCCGTTTATTATCAAATTTTTCACGGCGTTTATAGCAAAATAACAAAGCTTGAGCCGTAGCGTAAGTATAAACGGAATACCGGGCTCCGTCTGAACGCACCCTTTGCAAACGCCCGCTTCAACGTAAGTTTATCTGCCGGCGCTTTGATTACTCGACGCTTTCATATCCGCGCAAAAAAGCGCTTTTGTTAATCTCCGCGGTCTTTGGCGGAACAGTGCTTTCTATCACTTTAAGCCATTCGTCCCTGTCAAAACCGATGAACTTTGCGGCAAGCCCCAAAACGGCGGAGTTCAGCACCTTGCTGTTTCCCAGCTCTGAAGCAATTCCCGCGCCGTCTACCTCGGCGACTTTATGCTCGGCTTTAAGCCTTTCTATTATGTTTTCGGGATAAGATTTCATTCCCGTGACCACGGTCATCGGATCTATTCTGCAGTCGTTTACGACAAGAACGCCGTCTTTTTTAAGAAAATGTGCATATCTTAGCGCTTCAAGCCGTTCAAAAGCAATCAACACGTCCGCTTCGCCTTCTTCCACAACGGGTTCCGAAATGTTTTTGCCGAACCTGACAAACGTAACCACACTGCCCCCGCGCTGAGCCATTCCGTGCACTTCGGACAGCTTGACGTCAAATCCTGCGTCCATTGCGGCTTTTCCTATTATTCTGCTTGTAAGAAGCGTCCCCTGACCGCCGACGCCCACTACCATTATGTTCAGATTATCCATTTGTTTTTTCCACCTTTTCTATCGCCCCGAACTTACAATAGTTCATGCACAGCCCGCATCCGTTGCACATGGTTGCGTCTATCCTGATTTTTCCGTCGGAAAGACGGGTTATCGCAGGGCAGCCTATTTTCAGGCACATGCCGCACTTTTTACATTTATCCGCAATCTCAACGCACTTATAAGGAAATTTAAGACCTTTGAGCAGCGCGCAGGGCGCTTTGGCGATTATTACCGTCAATTCGTCGGACGCGACCGCTTCCTTTACGGTTTTTTCGAGTTCTGCAACGTCGAACGAGCCGACTTCCATAACTTTGGGAACGCCTATCGCACGGCAAAGAGCGGCAAGATCTATCGCATAAGTTTCTTCGCCTTTGAGCGTTTTACCCGTTGCGGCGTGGTCCTGATGCCCCGTCATGCCCGTCGTTCTGTTATCGAGAATGATAACTGTCGCGGTTGATTTATTGTATACCAGGTCGATAAGAGAATTGACGCCGGTATGCAGAAACGTGGAATCCCCTATGACCGCAACCCAATTCTTGACGTAATCTTTGCCTTTTGCTTTTTCCATGCCGTGCAGAGACGAAATGCTCGCTCCCATGCATATAGTCGTGTCGATGACGTTGAGCGGCGCAACCGCTCCGAGAGTGTAGCAGCCTATATCGCCCGCAGCATGTATTTTAAGCCTGTTAAGAACCGAAAATACGCTTCTGTGCGGGCAGCCGGGGCAGAGTATGGGGGGACGGGCCGGCGTCTCCGCCTTTTCGAAAACCGCGCAATCCTTTCCCGAAAAATATTTTTTAAGCATATTGGCGCTGTACTCGCCCTGTAAAGTAAAACATTCCTTGCCCCTGACGCTTATTCCCCACGACCTTATCTGTTCTTCGATAACGGGTTCGAGTTCTTCGAAAACGTATACCGTCTCGATTTCTTTACAGAAATCCTTTATCAGCGTTACCGGCAGGGGATTTATTATGCCGAGTTTCAAAACGCTGGCATCCGGACAGGCTTCGCGAACATACTGATACGGTATGCCGCTCGTAATAAAACCTATTTTCTTATCCCTGTATTCAACCCTGTTGATCGGTAAGCCGGATGCGTCGTCGGTCAGTCTCTTTTCGCGTTTTTCGACAGCCGCGTGTCTGCCGACCGCGGACGCGGGCATCATTACGTATTTAGAAACATTGCGTTCGTAGCTCTTATCGGGAACTTCCGTTCTTTCCCCGAGTTCGACAATGCTCTGCGAGTGCGAAAGCTTGGTAGTCGTTCTGAGTATAACCGGCGTATCGTATTTTTCGCTGAGCTCGTAGGCAAACTTGACAAATTCTTTTGCCTCCATGCTGTCCGACGGTTCCAAAAGCGGTACGTGTGCGGCACGGGCAATCATGCGCGTATCCTGTTCGTTCTGCGAACTTGCCAGACCGGGATCATCCGCAACGACGATCACGCTGCCGCCGTTAACGCCCGTATACGAAAAAGTGTATAACGGATCGCTTGCCACGTTGAGTCCCACGTGTTTCATGCACGCAAGACTTCTTACTCCGGCAATCGATGCCCCCGCCGCCACTTCGAGCGCCACTTTTTCGTTCGGCGCCCATTCGGCGTATACTTCCGGATATTTTGCCAAAAACTCGCTGATCTCCGTGCTCGGAGTGCCCGGATAAGCGCTTGAAACTTTTACTCCCGCTTCAAAAGCGCCGCGGGCGATCGCCTCGTTGCCGAGCATCATTTTCTTTTCTTTCATAATTATAATTTCCTCAAATCTTTTACGCGTTTTGCCTTGCCCTCGAATCTCTGCAAGGTATTCGGGGATTCCAACTGCACTTTGGCCTCGAGTCCCAAGACCGTGCGCAGCCTGTTTCTTATGCCGGCAGACAGACTTTCGAGCTCTTTGAACGAATCGGTGGACTTGACAAGTTCCACTCTGACGGTCAGTTTATCGTTGAAGCCTTCCCTTTCTACAATAATTTCGTAATGGGGGCCGAGTTCGGCAAAGCCAAGTATGACTTCTTCTATCTGGCTCGGGAAAACGTTGACGCCGCGTATTTTCAACATATCGTCGCTTCTGCCCGAAAGATTTTCCATCCTGCAAAGCGTTCTGCCGCATTTACACGGCGCATAGTTAAGCCGCGTTATATCCTTTGTCCTGTACCTTATCAAAGGCAGCCCTTCCTTTTTTATACAGGTAATCACAAGCTCGCCCTTTTCGCCTTCGGGAAGCACTTCGCCCGTATCCGGATTGATTATCTCCGGAATAAAAAAGTCCTCGTTGATATGCATGCCCGAGAGATATTCGCATTCGCCCGAAACGCCGGGTCCCATCAGCTCGCTCATGCCGTAATTTGAAGTGACCAGCATATCGTTCCCCCAGTATACATGCATTTCGTCGCGCATGGCGTCGGTAAGAAGTTCGCTGCCGACCAGGCCTATCTTGACGTTTAAATCTTTTTTAGGATCGATGCCCGTCGATAACGCCACTTCCGCAAGACGCAGCGCATAAGACGGAGTCGCAACCAAAAGAGTCGTGCCGAAGTCCTTCATATACATTATCTGTTTTTCCGAGTTGCCCGTGGACGACGGCACTATAGCCGCGCCTATGTTTTCCAATCCGTAATGCAGCCCCAAAGCTCCTGTAAACATTCCGTATCCGAAACATATCTGCGCGATATCTTTTTCCGTTGCCCCGCCCATGCAGGCTATTCTCGAAACGCACTCCGTCCACACTTTCAGGTCGTT
>CAUHGY010000079.1 GCA_959605945.1 uncultured Clostridia bacterium
CATGAAACTTTGCAGTTCGGTAAGCTGCAGAAGCGACTGGTTGGATTTGATGATGAGTATCGAGCCGACCACGTAAATGGCTATTATGCCGAAGTAGACGCAGAAGTTCATCAGCGGCGTATTGAGAGCGATAAGCTTTTCGGCCTTTATAAAATCGTTTCTGACGTTGGACGAAGCTTTGTTGAATTTTTCTTTTTCATAATCTTCACGGACGTAAGATTTGACAACCCGCATGCCGCGTATGTTTTCTTCGACAGATTCGTTCATGGCGTCGTATTTATGGAAAATACGGTTGAAAAAGGGCACGGCTTTGGTCATTATGAAGAAAAGCCCTATGCCGAGAATAGGCGATGTGCACAGGAAAATAAGAGCCATCTGCGCGTTGATGGTGAATGCCATTATCAGCGAGAACAGAAGCATGAAGGGAGCTCTTATCGCCGTTCTTATGATCATCATATAACTCATTTCCACATTGGTTACGTCTGTCGTAAGCCTGGTGACAAGACTAGCCGTGGAAAATTTATCTATATTTGCAAAAGAAAAATCCTGTATTCTGGCGTACATGTCTTTTCTTAAGTTTTTTGCGAATCCGCTTGAAGCCGTCGCGCAGTATTTTCCCGAAAGCGCACCGAAAACAAGCGACAGGAAAGCTATCAGCAGAAGAATGACGCCGAATTGCAGAATTATAAGCAGCAGGTTGGGTTCTGCGGCTCCGTGCGACAAGAAGTCGATCAACTTATGTATGAACGGATCGGGAACGTCTTCACCCGATACAACTCTTATAACGCTCAAAAGCAATGTCATGACAAAGGGAATAAGACATTCCAAAATCACTTCGAACATGACGAAAACAGGCGTCAGAATAGATGCCTTTTTATATTCTCTTATCGAGCCGCCGAGAGTTTTTATTATAGGTATGAATTCTTTTTGTTTTTTTGCTTTCTTTGCTCTCTTACTCATTGCATGTCTCCTTTCTGAATATGTCTATGATAAACTCCGTGTTCGGGAGGCTTATGTTTTGCTGTATCTCTTTCGGGGCGATGACGTAGCCGAGCGTTGCTCCCTGAATGATTGAATTGAATATTATGGCGCACTCTTTTGGGGTATATTTGTCTGTAAATTCACCGTTTTTCTGACCTTCTTCGAATATTTTTTCAAAGAAATCGATAGCGGGACGTTTGAATTTTCCTTTTTCATCCTTAGGCGGCGGGGGAAGTTTGATGTTTTTTTCTTTCAGATTGAAACTGTTGGATACGAAAAAATAAAAATAGTACGCGTAATTTTCGTCGTGGACCAATCCGTAAAACATGCTGTTTATGACAGTCCTTAGTTTTTCGCAGCAGCTTGCGGTCTCTTCGATCGAATTTTGCAGTTCGGAAAAGTTCCTGTCGCTTTTTAATTTTATAATTTCATCGAAAACTTCTTTTTTTGTGCTGAAATAATGATAAAACAGACCGTGCGAACAACCCGCTTTTTTCACAATATCGTCTACGGTGGTGCCGTCATAGCCTTTTTCGCAAAAAACTTTAAGTCCGCCGTAAATTATGTCTCTTTTGCGGTCGGTTTTTTTGTTGCCCGCTTGTTTTGTCCCGTTAGACATAGATCCTCCAGTATTGACGCCAAAGTCAATATGTATTATATGACCTTAAAATTTTAATGTCAACTGTTTTAAGACAGTATAATTTAAAAAAATTGACGCAATAGTCAATAATTTTTTATAGACGTTTCCGGGGCGGTTTTCGACGGAAAAATACAAAATCAACCGAATATCGCAGTATATTCCGCACAGAAGATTGACAGCTTTTATAAAAACGTGTATAATCAATAAATAGTGCCGGCGGCGTTTGCGTTTGAGAACGGCTGCCGCGGCGAACGGCGAAATTTCGTGCGTGACTCAGGGAGTGCCGGTTACGGCGGAGACGGTATTTCTCCGTAAAATAATATTCGGGCTTGATTTTCCGATTATATTATATTGTCAAAGGATAAAACATTATGAGAAACTTTTTTACCAGCGAAAGCGTTACCGCGGGGCATCCCGATAAGGTGTGCGATCAGATTGCCGACGCCGTTTTAGACGAATTTTTGAAAGGCGATGAGAATTCGCGCGTGGCATGCGAGTGCTGTGCATCTACCGATTTTCTGGTCATAATGGGGGAAATTACATCCCGAACGAATGTGAACGTTGAAGCCGTGGCGAGAGAGGTCATAAAAGATATCGGATATACGGATGAAGGTATCGGCTTTTCTTTCGATAAAGTGGAAATAGTAAAAAAGATCAACAGACAAAGTCCGGATATTGCGCTCGGCGTCGACAATTCCGCCGAAAACAAAAGCGGAGAGACGGATGAAAAGTTTAAAACCGGTGCGGGCGATCAGGGTATGATGTTCGGTTATGCTTGCCGCGAGACGGAAGAACTGATGCCGCTGCCCATTGTGCTTGCACATAAAATGTGCGAAAAACTCGAAGAAGTCAGAAAAAGCGGCGAGCTTAAATATCTGCGCCCCGACGGAAAGGGGCAGATAACCGTCGAATACGACGGAAAAAAACCCGTGCGCATAGAAGCGGTGGTGCTTTCTTCTCAGCATGACAGGGAGATTACCACCGAAAAACTGCGCCGCGACCTTAAAGAAAAGGTCATTGATAAGGTGCTTCCCGCGGAATATATCGATTCGGAAACAAAGTTTTATATCAACCCGACGGGCCGTTTCGAAGTGGGCGGTCCCAACGGAGATTCCGGGCTGACGGGCAGAAAAATCATTGTCGATACATACGGCGGCAAATGCGCCCACGGCGGCGGATCTTTTTCGGGTAAAGACGCGACTAAGGTGGACCGCTCTGCCGCGTATATGGCAAGATACGTATGCAAGAATATAGTGGCGGCGG
Source organism: uncultured Clostridia bacterium (assembly GCA_959605945.1). Lineage (GTDB taxonomy): Bacteria > Bacillota > Clostridia > Christensenellales > Borkfalkiaceae > UBA1259. Next base: position 2,885 of record CAUHGY010000079.1, read on the forward strand.
GACTTGCCGACGAGTGCCTCTTGCAGCTCGCTTACGCCATAGGCGTTGCGAAACCTGTTTCCGTTACCGTAAACACTTTCGGCACCGGGAAAATGCCCGACGGGGAAATCGCCGATATCGTGGTGAAGGAATTCGATTTGCGTCCCGCGGCTATCATCGAAAAACTGGAACTGAAAAAACCCGTATTCAGAGCGACGTCTGTCTACGGACATTTCGGGAAAGACGGATTTTCCTGGGAAAAAACGGACAAGGTCAAAGACCTTGAAAAATATTTCCGCTGATGGAAGAAAATTTTTTCAGCCGCTTTCTGCATAAATATTTTTTCAACGAAAAATGGTGCTGCAATGTCTGCGGCCGTGAAATTTTCGGAAACGGATATTTCTGCGAAAAGTGCGAAAAAGAACTTCCGTTTAATGACGGAGCTCTCTGCAATCATTGCGGAAGACATACCGTGGCACCCGAAGAATATTGTTCGTCGTGCAAGGAATTCATGCTTTCGGTAGACTGTTCGAGAAGCGCCTTTATATATGCAAAACCCGTAAGCGGACTCATTCAGTCGCTTAAATACGGGGGCAAAAAATATCTTGCCGGAATTTTGGCTCAGTATATGTCTTCCGTTTATTTCAAATTCGGTATGCTCGCGGACGCGGCTGTATTCGTGCCGATGACGAAAAGCGCCAAAAGAAAGCGCGGGTTCAATCAGTCGGAACTGCTTTGCAGAGAATTTTGCGCGAGAACGGGCGTTGAAATGTGCGATTGCGTGATAAAAACAAAAGATACGCCGCGTCAGGCGACGCTCGGGAGAAAGGAGCGCGCGGTAAATCTTGCAGGGGCTTTCAAAGTGACTGACAGAAAAGCGATCGAAAATAAAACCGTCGTGATCATAGACGACGTGATGACTACCGGATCGACGGCAGAGGCGCTTGCCGAAAAGCTCAAACGCGCCGGAGCAAAATGCGTCAAACTCCTTACGGCGGCAAGCGTGCCGCCAAAGCAGGGTTATTGATAAAAGTAAATTTATTCGGATAAGGAGAAATCATTATGGGGTTGTTCAGATATATTCTTGGCGGGGACAGCAGAAGAAGCCTGAAACGTTTGAGCAGAATGGCGGATAAAGTTCTCGCTCTCGAAAATAAATATTCGGGGCTGTCGGACGAGGAGCTGCGCGATCAGACGGAATTTTTGAAAAGCCGTCTTAAAGTAGGAGAAACTCTCGACGACATTCTTTACGACGCTTTCGCCGTCGTCAGGGAAGCGGCTTACAGAGTGCTTAATATGCGGCACTATAAGGTACAGATAATCGGCGGAATGTGTCTGCATCAGGGCCGCGTCGCCGAAATGAAAACGGGCGAAGGAAAAACTTTGGTGGCTACTCTTCCCGCATATCTGAACGCATTGACGGGCAGGGGCGTTCATATAGTAACCGTAAACGATTATCTTGCCGCCCGCGATGCCGAATGGATGGGAAAGGTCTATAAATTTCTGGGACTGACCGTTGGCGTCGCGATTTCCGGAATGGACGACGAAGAGAAGAAAAAAGCCTATGCCTGCGATATAACGTACGGTACAAATAACGAGATGGGGTTCGATTATCTGAGAGATAATCTCAAAACCAAGACGGAACAGATGGTGCAGCGCGAACTTGTTTTTGCCATTGTCGACGAAGTGGACTCTATTCTCATAGACGAGGCGAGAACGCCGCTTATCATTTCGGGAAGAGGGCAGGAGTCCAGCGATAAATATATAACGGCTAACAGATTTGTCAAAACGCTTGTTCTAGATAAGGATTTCACCATAGACATAAAGGAAAAAAGCGTACAGATAACCGAGAGCGGCGCAAAAAAAGCCGAGAGCTTTTTCGGCCTTAACAATTTTTCGGATATAGAAAACGCGTCGCTTTCCCATCATATTCAGCAGGCGCTCAAAGCGAACTATATCTTTAAAAAAGATAACGATTACGTTGTTTCCGACGGAGAAGTGATCATAGTCGACGAATTTACCGGCCGTCTGATGATAGGAAGAAGATATTCCGACGGTCTGCATCAGGCCATCGAAGCCAAGGAAGGCGTTAAAATAAGAAACGAAAACAAAACATACGCCACCATCACTTTCCAGAACTATTTCAGGCTTTATAAGAAGCTTTCCGGAATGACGGGAACCGCAAAAACCGAGGAAGAGGAGTTTCGCGCAATTTACGGGCTGGATGTACTCGAAATACCCACCAATAAACCCGTTGCGAGAATAGACGGAGCCGATATAATATACAAAACTGTCAACGGCAAAAACAAAGCCATAATCGACGAGATCGTCGCCCGTCACAAAAAAGGCCAGCCTGTTCTGGTCGGTACGATAACGGTTGAAAAATCGGAAGAGATTTCCAAACTGCTCATACGTCAGGGGATAAAACATAACGTTCTTAACGCCAAAAACCATGCGCGCGAAGCTGACATAGTCGCGCAGGCGGGAAGGCTTGGGGCAGTGACTATCGCCACAAACATGGCAGGACGCGGAACGGATATTCTGCTCGGCGGCAACCCCGAATTCATGGCAAAAAGAAAACTGCGCGAAGAGGGCATTGAAGAGAATGTAATCGAACTTGCTACGTCATATATTTCCGATATTCCCGACGACGTCAGGGAAGTCAGAAAACATTATCACGAGATTTATGATAAATTCAAAGAACAGACGGATGCCGAAAAAGAGAAAGTCGTCGCGGCGGGGGGACTTCACATTCTCGGCACAGAGCGGCACGAATCCCGCCGTATAGATAACCAGCTGCGCGGCAGAAGCGGCCGTCAGGGCGACCCCGGGTCTTCGGTGTTTTTCATTTCGCTTGAGGACGATCTCGCAAAACGGTTCGGCGGCGAGAGAATGAGGAGAGTTTACGAGTTTTTCAAGATTGAAGAAGACCAGCCCTTGCAGTCGAAAATGCTTTCCCGCGGCATAGAAAACGCCCAGCGTACCATTGAGGGCAGGAACTTCGGCATCAGAAAACACGTTCTCGAATACGACGACGTTATGAACAAGCAGCGCGAAGTCATGTATGCCGAAAGAATGAAGGTCATAAAAGACGATGACGTTCACGGCGATGTTTTAAAACTTATTCCGGATTTCGTCCGCGGAGTTGTCAATTCGGCAATCGACAATCAGAACAAGCCGGACACATGGAATCTCGAAACGCTTAATGCCGCAATAGAGAGAAAACTTCTGCCTAAAGGCACTGAATTCGTTACTAAAGAAAAGGCGGAGAACTGGGATTACGAATATCTGCTGCAGAAGCTGACCGAAGAGACTGTAAAGGTTTACGAAGAAAAGATTGCCCGTTACAAAGAACAGGGCATAGATTTCGGCGAGATAGAGAAAATCGTGCTGCTTAAAAACATAGACAGCAAGTGGATAGATCATATAGACGCCATGGACCAGCTGCGAAAGGGTATAAGTCTGCGCAGTTACGGAAACGTAAACCCTGTCATCGAATATAAAAAAGAAGGCTTTGAAATGTTCGAAGATCTCACTTCGGCGATCCAGGAAGATACGGCTACCCTTTTGTTAAAGGCGGAACTTCAGAAGATACCGGTGCTCAGAAAGGAAGAAAAACGCGACTATGTGACAAATCAGGAAGGCTCGACGCCTGTTATGCGCCGTCCTGTCCATAAAAAGATAGGCAGAAACGATCCCTGCCCCTGCGGCAGCGGCAAAAAGTATAAGGATTGCTGCGGCAAAAATTAAAACGGGAGTTTTTTATGATAAACTGCGAAGAATACAGAATCAGAATAAAAGAATTAAAAGGTATCTTACAAGAGACGGGACACTCTCTTTGACTTAGCCGGTCTTAAAAAACGGCTTGAAGAACTTAACGAACTCGCTCAGAAACCGGAAGTTTATACCGATCTGGAAAAATCACAGCAGATTGCCAAGGAAACGGCGTCTCTTACGAATAAAGTTTCGGCATTCGACAGGGCTGAGAAAATCATCAACGATACGTCTGATATAATAGACCTCGCCGAAGAAGAAAACGACGAAAGTCTTTTTGCCGACGTCGAGCGCGATTTGAACGATGTCGAAAAAACCGTTGAGGAAATGAGGCTGGCAGCGCTGCTCAAGGGTAAATACGATAAACTGAACGCCCTTATGACTCTGCATGCGGGTGCCGGCGGCACCGAGGCCTGTGACTGGACGGAGATGCTGTACAGAATGTATATCTGCTATGCCGAAAAGAACGGGTTTTCGCTGACCGAACTCGACAGACTTGACGGCGACGAAGCCGGTATAAAATCGGTCTCGTTCAAGGTAGAAGGAGAGAATGCTTACGGCTACTTAAAGGCCGAAAAAGGCGTTCACAGGTTGGTAAGGATTTCGCCTTTTGACGCCAATAAGAGAAGGCATACTTCTTTTGCATCTGTGGAAGTTATGCCGGAAATAGAAGACGACGGGGAAATAAAGGTCAATCCGGAAGAGCTGCGCATCGATACGTTCCGTTCGTCAGGTGCGGGCGGCCAGCACATCAACAAAACCGATTCGGCCATAAGGATAACGCATCTTCCTACAGGTATAGTGGTTTCCTGCCAGAACGAGCGCAGTCAGACGCAGAACCGCGAAATGGCTATGCGCATGCTCATAAGCAAGCTGCTTGAAAAGCGCGAAGCCGAAAGAATGGAACGCGACCAGGATATTAAAGGCGAAATCAAAAAAATAGAATGGGGCAGCCAGATAAGAAGTTATGTTTTCTGTCCTTACACTCTCGTCAAGGACCACCGTACGGGCTATGAGACAGGCGACGTGCAGTCGGTTATGGACGGAAACATTCAGGGATTTATCAACGATTATCTCAAAAAATCGCAATGAGTTATTATCAAAAGGTCATAAGTGCGCCTTTGAAGAAAAATCCCGTCATCATGGGAATTGAAACTTCATGCGACGAAACGGCGGTTGCCGTCGTCGTCGGAGGGCGAGAAATTCTTTCTGACGAAATTATAAGTTCGGCAGCCGAGCATGCGCGTTTCGGCGGAGTCGTGCCGGAAATAGCGTCGCGCAGCCACACTTCCGCAATCTCGGCGGCGACGGAAAAAGCGTTATCCGCAGCCGGGGTAACGCTCAAAGACATTGATGCGTTTGCCGTTACCGAAGGTGCGGGGCTTCTCGGCGCGCTGCTGG
>CAUHGY010000080.1 GCA_959605945.1 uncultured Clostridia bacterium
CATGCAGCCTGTTTATGCGGACAGAGACTATATCACGGCGGACGGTATCTCCGTCAGCGAGAATATTTTTGCGCGGGGGCTGTGTCTGCCGTCCGACATCAAGATGACGGAAGAAGAACAGATTCGCGTTGCCGATATTATAAAAAGCTGTTTTTAATATGAAAGAGTTTTTTGTATACTTTTTTGACCAATGGTGGGGAATTGCCGCCGTCTCCGTTATCGGAGCGGCGCTGTTGATTGCGCTGTCGGCGCTGTTTTACAGGGCATTTTTCAAAAGATTTTACGATTTTGTGCTGAGTTTTACAGCTCTCGCCGTTCTTTTTCCGTTAATGCTGGTGCTTGCGCTGACGGGCGCGGTGGTATTGAAAGGCAATCCTTTTTTCGTGCAGCTGCGGCCGGGAAAGAACTGTAAAATATTCAGGCTGATAAAGTTTCGTACCATGTCTAATAAAAAAGACGAGCAGGGGAATTATCTGCCGGACGAAGAGCGTCTCGGAAGATACGGCAGGTTTTTGCGCGGAACGTCAGCCGACGAGCTGCCGGAGCTGCTGAATATTCTTTGCGGAAAAATGTCTTTGGTGGGGCCGCGCCCGCAGCTTGTCAAAGACATGGTTTTTATGGATGAACAGGCATTGAAACGCCACACGGTGCGGCAGGGGCTGACGGGGCTTGCGCAGGTCAGCGGCAGAAACAGTATCAGCTGGGAAGAGAAATTTGCTTATGATCTGAAATATGTTGAAAATATAACTTTTTTCGGAGACATTAAGATAATTTTCAAAACTGTTTTTAAAGTATTCGCTCGTAAAGACATTACCGCTCAGGGCATGGAAACTGCGGAGAATTACGGCGACTATCTGTTAAGAACGGGTAAAATCGATAAAGAAGAGTACGATAAAAAGATTGCTGAAGCCAAATCTATCGAAGAACAAGCAAGAGGTTGAATGCTATTGCATAGGCAAGCATTGGTAAAAAAGTAATTATGAAAATACAGGTATTAGTTGCGACGATGCATCAGAAAGATCATTCGCTGCCCGAAAAGATGAATATTAAAACGCCTGCCGTAATAGCAAATCAGTGCGACGAAAACTGTGTGGAAGAGACCGAATTTAACGGCAATACGATAAAGTGGCTGTCTTTTGCCGAGCGCGGCGTGGGAAGAAACCGCAACAACGCGCTGCTTCGCGCCGACGGCGACGTTATTCTTTTTGCCGACGACGATGAAATTCTTGCCGACGATTATTCCGAAATTATTTCTGAAGCGTTTGATAAATACCCCGAAGCCGACGGGTTTATATTCAATGCCGTATATGAAGGCGACAGGGCGGGAAGAGAAAACAATAAAGTGAAAAAACTGCGCTGGTACAACTCGCTTAATTACGGCACTCCGAGATTGGCCGTCAGAAAAGACAGCGCCTTAAAAAACAATATATGGTTTTCGCTTTTGTTCGGCGGCGGCGCGAAATATTCGTGCGGAGAGGATACGCTGTTTATAAGAGATTGTTTGAAAAGCGGGCTTAAACTATATACCTATCCGAAACCGATTGCTCGCTTTTTAAACAGCGGTTCGACCTGGTTTGAGGGGTACACCGACAAATATTTTTACGACAAGGGTGTTCTGATGCGCGCCGCATTCGGCGGGAAAGCCGGGATAATGTGTTTTTTGCTGCTTTTGAAAAACCGCAGATGCTGGCAAGGCGGATTCTTTAAAAAATACCGTTTGATGAAAAAAGGAATCAGAGGATTCGCTTCGCTTGAAGAATATTCTGAAGAAAATAAATAAAAACATAAAGAAGAATGGCTTACATTATTTTAGTTGAGTTTATAATAGCGTCCGGATTTATAGTTTTCCTGACCGGAATAAAAGCATCTTTCAAGACCAAGAAGATAATATTTCTTGCGCTTTCTTTCGGTGCGTGCGCTTTTCTTATGGCGTGCAGGGGCGAAAACGTCGGTATAGACACTATAAGTTATAAAGGGGTTTTTGAAACGGTTTCCGCTCAATCCTGGACGGAAATTTTCAATGGCTATTACGCTTCTGGTATTGAAATAGGGTACAGGCTTTTCATGAAAGCAATTTCGTCACTCGGCGGCAGTTATTTTGTTTTTCAGATAGTCGTGTCTGTGATTTACTGCTTCGGAATGGCGAAATTTTATTACGACAATATGGGCGACCCGTTTACCGCCGTATTATTGTTTTTGGGAACGGGAATGTTCCTTTATGCATTCAATATAACACGGCAGCTGTTTGCGATCATGCTTACGGCGAACGCATTCACTTGTCTTAAAAACAGGCGTCCGTACTCTGCGTTTGCACTGTTTCTATTAGCGATAACCATTCATCTTATTGCTCTGATGTTTCTCATTGTAGCATTTATTTATTTTTTCAGAAATAATAAAACCGTTTTGAGTTTTATTACCGTCATGCTTGTGGTATTTGCGTTGTTTTACAAAGAATTTTTATATCTGGCGACGCTTATAGTGCCAAGATATGCCGATTATCTGAAATATATCGGTCAAGGGCAGGATGCGGGCTTTGTTATTATTCTCTGGATGATAATAGCTGCCTTTTCTTTGTATGTGTTATTCGATAAAAAGAAGTTTTACGAGATCGGCGGATTTACCGCGGTTCAGCGCGTGTGCGCGTTGTATTCGCTTGCATATTTTATTCTCTGCGCGCTTTCAACTTCGGTCAGATATATGGACCGCGTAGGTTATTTCTTTGTTCCGTTTGTGCCTGTTCTTTTCGAAACGGTGGGAAAAAGCATTACCAAGCATAGAATTAAAGAAATATACTTTTTCGGACTTAACATATGTTTTGTTATTTACTTTCTTATAAGCAGCGGCGGTGCTCCGTATAAATTTTTCTTTTGAGGCGACGCATGGGAAATGAACTGATTTCTGTTATAGTTCCGATATACAATCTTAAAGATTATATCGGCAAGTGCGTAGAAAGCATATTGCACCAGACTTACAGGAATTTAGAGATTATTCTGGTGGACGACGGCTCTACGGACGGCTCCGGCGAAATAATCGAAAAAATCAAGGAAAAAGACGACCGCATTAAGGTAATAAGAAAAGAAAACGGCGGCGTTTCTTCGGCGCGCAACGCAGGTCTCGATATCGCGCAGGGAGAATATATAGGTTTTGTCGACGGCGACGACCGGATAGAGCCTGATATGTACGAATTTTTGCATGACACTCTTGTGGCCAATGACGCGGATATTGCCTGCTGCGGTTGGCGTAGGGGGGAAAACTGCGAAACGAAAAAAGAAAGTAAATTACAAATTTTGCGCGGCGATGAAAAGTGCGTGCAGTTTGCCTTGGAAAAATCCGTGTCTTTCGGTGTCTGCGATAAGTTGTTTAAGAAAAAAATTATCGGAAAAATCAGATTTAATACCGAAATTTCTATCGGCGAAGATTTTCTGTTCGGTTTTTCAGTGTTTTACGATGCGCAAAAAGTTGTTGTATATAACTTAGGCAAATATCACTATATAAAGAGAAATGACTCCGTTACGGAAGGAATGAAGGAAAATACTTTCGATCATTTTAGAGTATTGCATATTCTTGAAAAACAATACGGACATAACCAAGCGCTGAATAAAATTTTTAAAGACAGGTTTGTGCGAATGTCTATCATGATATTAAAAAACATAACCTGCTATAATGTTTTTGAAGAAAAATACGGGGAAATTCGTAAAAAACTTCTCGTTGAGAAAAGACACGTTTTTTTAACTTCAAACACGTTGTCTTTGAAAGATAAAATGACAGTTTTGCTTATATGGCTGGCTAACCCGGTATTTAAAGCAATTGTAAATTATAAAAAGAAAAAGTCTAAAAGACAGTAAGTAAGATGCAAAGAACTTTTACAATAATAATACCTGTTTATAAAGTGGAACAATACCTTGACAGGTGCGTCGAAAGCATTGTGAAACAGAGCTTTGGCGATTTCGAAATTTTGCTTATCGATGATGGCAGCCCGGATAATAGTCCGCTTATGTGTGACAAATGGGCGGAAAAAGATAAGAGAATCTCTGTAATTCATAAGGAGAACGGGGGACTTGCGGAGACGCGCAACGTCGGTATTGCCGCAGCGAGAGGGGAATATATAATTTTTGTCGATTCAGACGATTACCTTGTTTCGGATGATGTTTTTAAATTGCTTTACGCTGAATTGAATTGCGGGGTAGACGTTGCTGCCGTTGACGGAATGTCTAACGTTAATTCGTATTATATGACGCATATTTACGACCGTACAATAAGCAGCGGCGAAGAATTTTTAAAAAAATCGCTGAAAGAACAAAAAGCACCGATGGCTGCATGGTTATATGTTTATAAGAGAAAGTTTCTTGAAGATAATGATTTGAAATTCAGGGAAGGTATTTTGCACGAGGACGAAGAGTTTACTCCGAGAGTTTTGCTGAAGGCGAAAAGAGTTTTAAATACGGGAATAATTTTTTATTTTTATTACGTTCGTAATAATTCCATTACTACAGCTAGTAATAAAGATAAAAATATGGCAGATTTATATTCCACGTGTATCGAATTGGAAAATATTTACAGAAATCTTGCAGACCGTAAGTTAAAAAAATTGTTGCTTGATTCTCTTGTTATGAAATATTTGAGTTTATACAGGACGGGGAATTTCGGGAAAAATTATATTCATAAAAAGTTTGTTATTAAAAATTCCTACCGTTTGAAAACAAGAATGAAAGCTCTGCTTTTTTGCATTAACACAAAATTATATTGTAAGGTTGCCGATGTGTTTGGCTGAGATATTGTGACATATTATAGTGATACAAAATATATTGAAAATATAAAAGATTAAAAAAGGGGGGAGTTTTTATGGAAAAATTAAAAAAATCGGCACTGCGTATTGCCGTTTGGGCGAGCGTATGGGTAAGTTATCTGGGTTTTGCACTCGTCGGGGGCGGGTGCTGGCTTAAAGCGCAGGATGAAAACATCAGAAAAACCTGCAAACGCGCTCTTTTTGTTGCGCTTATTTTTATAGCGGCGGAAATGTTTCTGGCGCTTTTCAACGCGATAGGCGGTATGACAAACGGTTATTTTACGTCGGGAGCGTACGATTTTTATGGCATTGCAGGCAAAATCGTTGCCGCGGCGAAGATAATTACGGTGGTTGTTTTTGCCTTGCTTGAAATTTTCGGCACGGGAAAATCCGAAAAGCCCGCAGGTAAAAACGGAAGTTCGGAAGATGCCGAAAAGGATGAAAAAAATTCTTAGAAATTTTATTCGGCAAAATTAAATAAAGAAAGATAAAATAAACCCCTTGTTCCGCAGCTGAAAGCCGCGGAACAAGGGGGTGCAGATTATTTTTAAAGCATTGTTATTTTCTATTTTTATGATATATGCGCATTTATGCAGAAACGCACGTAGCTGTCAATAATTTTCGCATCTGATTTCGAAATAGCTCTTGGGATGCGCGCAGGTGGGGCATACTTCCGGGGCAGCCGTGCCGACCACAAGATGGCCGCAGTTTCTGCATTCCCAGATTTTCACTTCGCTCTTGGCGAAAACTTCCGCCGTTTCAACGTTCTTCAAAAGGGCGCGGTAGCGTTCTTCGTGCGTCTTTTCTATAGCCGCTACAAGACGGAATTTTTCCGCAAGTTCGTGGAAACCTTCATCGTCGGCGGTCTTTGCGAATTCGGCATACATATCCGTCCACTCGTAATTTTCGCCTTCGGCGGCGGCTTTTAAGTTTTCTGCGGTGCTGCCTATCCCGTTAAGCTCCTTAAACCACATTTTTGCATGTTCTTTTTCGTTTTCGGCGGTCTTTAAAAATAAAGCGGCAATCTGTTCATAGCCTTCCTTTTTGGCGACCGAAGAAAAATAAGTGTATTTATTCCGTGCCTGCGATTCTCCCGAAAACGCCGCATGCAAGTTTTTTTCCGTCTGCGTACCTGAATATTTCCCCATAATTTTACCTCCGAAGAATAGTTGCGTAAATATCGGAATATTTCCGCATAATTTATTATAGCACTCTTGAAAAATTTTATCAATATTTATTTTAAATTTTAAGGATTTTTATCGATTTTTCCGTCAATTCGGATGCTTATCGTATGTTGTTCAGCAGGTAAACGGGTCAGACAGAGAGTTCCAGCCACTCGTCGGTGTAAGCCGTCAGGCTGCTCTGCGCGGCGGCGAGTTTTTCCTGTATTTCGGTTATTTTGACGTAATCGGAATAGACGTCGGGCGAATTTAAAAGAACATTTAATTCTTCGATTTCCTTTTCGCAGGCTTCTATCAGGGTTTCAAGCTTTTTTATGCGTTTTTCTTTGCGTGTTTTTTCTTTGAGCGGGGTGTTAAAATCGCGTTTTTTGCCTGCGGCAGACAATTGGTTTTTATCCGTATTTTCCGCTTTTGCGGGGTGTGCCGCGTTTTTTGCCGCCGCGCCGCCGTCCGCCGTTTTAGTTTTTTCCCGTTCGGAGAATTCGTCGTATCCGAAAGGATAGAACGCTGCTCCGCCGTTTTCGAAAACTAACAGTCTGTCGGCTATTTTTTTGACAAAATATCTGTCGTGCGAAACGAAAACGACGGTTCCTTCGAATTCCGCCAGCATGTTTTCGAGGGTTTCTTTGCCGACTATGTCCATGTGGTTGGTTGGTTCGTCGAGAATGAGAAAATTAGGCCGCCTTCCGAAAATTTTACAAAGGGCAAGTCTCACTCTTTCTCCGCCGGACAGTTTGCTTATGCGTTTGAAAACGTCTTCTCCGGAAAAAAGAAACGAGCCCAGCGCAGTTCTTACAGCGGTCTGATCGAGAGCGGGAAAGGCATCCTGATAATCTTCCAAAAGAGTTTTATCGCTTGTATAATGCGCCATTTGTTGATCGAAATAACCTATGCTGACGTTCGCTCCGAAAGAAAAAGATCCGCCGAGCGGAGAAAGCCCGCCCGTAATGGTCTTTATGAATGTAGATTTACCCTTGCCGTTGCCGCCGATTATGCCGAGCTTCTGACCTTTTAACAGTTCGAATGAAATTTTCGCCAGGGGAGTGCCGTATCCTATCATAAGATCGCTTACGGAAAGCGGAATTTTTCCGCTTTCCGTAAGCGGCTTGAACGACGCGTGAAAACTTTTAAGATCATATCTGTCGGGCGCGTCTATAATCTTCATCCGTTCTATCTGTTTTATTTTCGACTGCACCATTTTTGCTTTGGTGGCTTTATAGCGGAAACGCTCTATAAGCCGTGTAAGTCTTTCTATTTCCGCGCGTTGCAGATCGTGGTCTTTTTGCTGTTTTATATGATTTTCGCGTTTCTGCCGTTCAAAATCCGAATAAGATCCGGCATACCTGTGCGTTTCGCCGTATTCTATTTCGTATACTTTTCCGACTATTCTGTCGAGAAACATTCTGTCGTGCGAGACGATGACGACGGCGGATTTATAATTTTTCAAATAGTCTTCCAGCCATTCTATATTCGATACGTCGAGATGGTTGGTCGGCTCGTCGAGCAGAAGTATGTCGGGTTTTTCCAACAGAAGCTTTATGAAGGCAATTTTTGTGCGTTCTCCGCCGGAAAATTCAGAAAGCGGTTTTTGCAGCTGATTTTCGGTAAATCCGAATTTTTTCAGCATGACGGAATATTCTTTTTTATAGGTATAACCGCCCGATATTTCATATTTGTCGCACAGCGAAGAATATGTTTTTATTTTTGCTTCGTCGGGCGAAACTTCAATTTCTTTTAAAAGCGTCGCCATTTTTTCTTCCATCGCTATGAGAGGGGCGAACACTTTTTTTATTTCTTCGAGAAGCGTGGCGTTTTCATCTGTAAAAGAAATCTGTTTCAGATATCCTATGGTCGGGTTTTCCGCTCTGACGACGGAAAATTTTTCTTCCCCGGTGCCTTCTTCGAGATTTACCTGCCCGGTAATTGCCTTTAAAAGCGTGGTTTTCCCGCAGCCGTTTCTACCGACGACGGCAATTTTCTCTTTGTCTCTTATTTCGAAATCGATGCATTCGAGTACGGTGTCTGCACC
>CAUHGY010000081.1 GCA_959605945.1 uncultured Clostridia bacterium
CCCCATCCTCTGCTGTTTCGGAAGTTTCACCAAACGAACAGCCTGTAAATCAATTAAATGAAAACAAGAGTGCTGCCGAAACAGTACCTTCTCCGGCAGCTTCGGTAATGAATTCCGAAAGTGCGCAAGAAATAAATTTCAGAAATATTTTGAACGGACTTATAAAAGCTTCTTCAAGAAATAACGAACTCCGTGAGCAGAAAATCAATGAAAAAACTGAAGAACAGCATGTTGAGTCATTAAATAATGATGCTCCAGAGCAGTCGGTTTTGAAATTTAACGAAACAATAACCAGCACAAAATATAACGAGAGAGTCAAGCGAAATAACGGAAAAATTGACTTCGGCGACATAGTTAACATGGCAGATAAAGAAGGTTTCAGGGTAAAAATTTCTTCAAAAGGAAATAAAAACTCACAGGGATCTCTTTATATTAACAAAGTGCAATTCGCATCTTCTTTAGCGATTTTTCTTATTTCCATAACCGCTTTTCTGATAATATTGCTTGCCGGAAAGAACGCGGTTCATTTTACGTGGCCGGTTGTATTGTGCGTTATATTATTGCTTGCGGCGTTTCCCGTTACAATGGGCGTAATATATTTTAAAAAGCCTGACAAGACGTCCAAGCCGATCAGAACAGATTCGGTAGTTACAGCGGCTGTAATTATGATAAATTTAATAATAATTACGCTTGCCATAAACATATTTTTAAACGTTGATCTGTATAACAGTTATAACATCGTTTTAGGCATTGTTATTCCGATAGTTTTATATATCGTTGTATTCTGTTATTTTGTTGCAAGATATCTTTTCGCAAAACATAGGATTTTTCAGGTTAAGCGCAAAAATTGAAATTAAAATGAAATTAAAAATTATGAAAGTAAATATCCACCCGCTAAGCGGGTGGCTTTACATTTTCGGGCATAGCCCTAACAAAACTGGCGCACGCACAAGTGCGTCTTTTTTGTTGACCTGCCAGTCTTGCATTGTTTACTTGCCACCCGTGAACGGGTCTCTTGGATCAAATATACTTAATTGATCACTTTGCTTGTCTTTTTCTAATTGTGTCGCTATATATTCTTTTATCGCTTTTGTATTTTTACCTACCGTATCTACATAATATCCTTTGCACCAAAATTCGCGGTTTCGGTATGCAAATTTCATATTTCCATATTTCTGAAATATTATTAAACTGCTTTTACCTTTCAAATACCCCATAAACCCCGAAACGCTAATTTTGGGTGGTATTGATACTAAAATATGTATATGGTCGGGGCATATCTCGCCTTCTATTACTTCTACTCCCTTCCATTTACATAACGTTCTTAATATCTCTCGTATTTCTTTTCTCTTCTCGTCGAAAAATACTTTTCGACGATACTTTGGCGCAAATACTATATGATACTTGCAATTCCATTTCGTATGTGCTAAACTTTCCGTGATGTTATCTTTCATTGATAATGTCCTCCGATTGTGTTTTTTTGTTGCAACTGGCAGGTCGCAACTTTCATTATACACAATCGGAGCCCATTTGTCTCATCGGCAATAGCCTCTTTCCAACCCCGCGACTATCGCGGGGATTTCTATACCATATAATAATGCGTACCGATTTCGGTACGCATTTATAATCATTTATAATTATGCTGTTTTTTCTATAAATTCAAAAGATAGTCTACTTCAGAGAAAGATAATTGTCTGACTTCTCCTCGGTTAAGGCCTCGAAGAGTAAGCTCTCCGATTTTTATGCGTTTAAGAAAATCAACATTATTATTGACTGCCTCTAACATTTTACGGATTTGTCTGTTACGTCCCTCCGTTATCGTTATATGCAATTTCGAACCGGTTTTACCGTTTTCTATAAGCCTGACATTACACTTTTTTGTTTTTACGCCATCGATAACGACTCCTGAACGAAGTTTTGCAAGCTCTTCATCGCCAATCGGTTTTTCAGTTTTAACGAGATACGTTTTCGGTACCTCGTTTTTAGGGTGTGTAAGCCGATAAGTCAAATCGCCGTCGTTAGTTAATATCAGCAGACCTTCGGTGTCATAATCAAGTCTGCCGACGGGAAAAAGTCTTTTTATATTTGGCGGCAGCAAATCCATTACCGTTTTACGACCTTTGTCGTCTTTTACCGTGCAAACGTAGCCTTTGGGTTTATTCATTATATAATAATCGTATTTTTTAACCTTACTGACGGTTCTTCCGTTTACGGTAACATTGTCGTCAATGCTTACCTCGTTGCCGAGTTCGGCAATTTTTCCGTTTATTCTGACCGCTCCTTCCGATATAAGCTTATCTGCAGCTCTGCGGGAACAAACACCGCTTTCAGCGAGATACTTATTGATTCTCATATTATTTTACCTTTTCTTCAAGTATTATCAATATTAATATTCGCTAAAAGACTTACTGATTTGCTATAGAACAAACGTATAAGCAACGAATTATTTAATTATCGATACTATTTATAGTATATACTTTTTCCTGAAAAAGCAAGTTATTTTGATGATAAATTTTAATACTTCCTATTTCGGAATCTTTTTTTATCGGAAGTTCGAGATTTTTAGGATAGTCGTAAACAATTTTCAGATTATCTCGCTCACTTTCAGTCAGCGGTAATACAATATCGTTTTTTATATGAACTCCGCATGTTTTATCCGTACCGTTGACTTTAACAAAATCTAAAATATTGTCGCTTTCAAAAAGTTTATAATTTTTATATTCGCCGAACTTATTATTAAGAAGTTCCTTTGACCGTTCAAACATTGGCGGGCAATTCAACAACACGCATACCAGCTCCATACCGTCACGTTCGCAACTTGCAACAAAGCATCTGCCTGCCTTTTTTGTATACCCTGTTTTGATTCCGGTTGCTCCGTCCAATTCGCTTAATATTTTATTTTTATTGATAAGCAACCTGTCGTAATCGTGCGTAGTAAACGGAATTTTTATTTTCTTTGTAGACACTATTTCTTTAAATATCGGATTTTTAATAGCGTAAGCAGATATCAACGCAAGATCATACGCTGTAGTGTAATGATTATCGTCAGGTAATCCGTGCGGATTCACAAAATTGCTGTTTTCCGCGCCCAACTCCTCGGCCGTTCGGTTCATCAATTCGGTAAATTGTTTTATGCTGCCTGAACAATATACTGCCAAAGTTTCGGCACAGTCGTTTCCCGAACGAAGCATAAGCCCGTAAAGAAGATCTTTAACCGATAATTTTTCGCCTTCTTCAAGATATATGCTCGAACCTTCCACTCCGACAGTCTGTTTTGTAACAGTTACCACATCGCTTAAATTGCAGTTTTCTATGATACATATGGCGGTGAGTATTTTCGTCGTACTTGCCATATATTTTTTAGAATAAGCGTTGCTTTGATGCAGAATTCTGCCGGTGGAAACTTCCATAACTATTTCCGCCGATGTATTATCCGCCGAAACCGGACGCGGTGTCAGATTTACATTGACCAAAGAAGAAAATAGAATCAACAAAAATGTGATCGCCATCAAAAGATATTTTTTCATCAGTTTTTAAATTCCTCGTTATTTTTTTCATTTAATCCTGCAAGATAATCGGCTGCTTTATCTATAAGTTTTTCATATGGTTCGCCGATGTTCAATATTTTATATCCGTGATCTTCGGTTTTTATCAGAAATCCGCAAGGTTTAAGAGATATAATTGCTCCGTTACCGGCAGAGAACGGCAGATCGGAACCTTTATTAAAAACAGTTGTTTTGCCGTATTCGCCGCCTCCGGAAAGAATGCCCAAAGTTACTTTGCTTACGGGAAAAATATAATCGCCCGAGTCTGTCTTTATAGGTTTGCCGATGACGGTATTTACGTCTGCAAGATTATTTATGTTTTTTAAAGCTGTTTCCACAACAGTGTTAATTCTGTTTTGATTTTCCGAATGCATATATGATTTTCTCCGCTACAATTTTTATGATACTTATTATGATCATTAACAGATTAAAAACGATAACTGAATGTACATAGACATTGAATTTTTCTTCGCCGCTATAAATATCGAGATCGTTTTTGATTTTCAGATACGGTTTTCCGCTTCTAAAAAACCAATCTGTAAATGCATTTAAATAGCTGAATATAAATCCTGCAAAAAGCGGCGCCGTTAAATCGCCGGATGAACCGATTTCCGTCAGAGTATAGAATCTTATGATGTGATAATCTTTAAGCGGTTTAAACGATTTTTGCAGGCCGATCGTTTTCTTAAAGGGTATAAAAATCGCTTTATTATCTGTCAGGTGAATAACAAATCCGTCTTTCAACACCTGAGCATATCCGCCGAATAACCTGATAAACCCAAATGCATAAATCCCGAAATAAGCTTTTTTATCCGTTTTGGATAAATAAATTTCCATACTGATAAAAATAGGAAATATCAGAATTATATAAATCGCTATAAATGCTGTTAACACTATTTTAATATCTGCATTTTCTGAATTTATATGCAGGTAAGTTTATTGCATAAAAACACATAAAAATAAACTCGGCTTAACAGTGCCGAGTTTTAATGAAATTTCCGTCATAAATAAATTATAAAAACCGTTGTATATAATGTCAATTTAATTATATTTATAAAACTGATTATATTTTTTCAATGTCTTCGCCGTCCAGAAAGTCAGGAATTTCTTCATCGTTTATGTCCGGCAGTTCAAAATCGCTGTCATCTGATTTGTTATCTGATTTGTTATCGGAATGTGTTGAATTTTGTTCGTTTTCGCCGTCAGTTGCGGCAGTTTCCTCAACATATACGTCTTTTTTGTATAAATAATCATCTTGGTCGGCAGGCCCGTGCAGAAGGTTGATTTTATTTATCAGTTCGTCATAATCGGGAAGCTCGTCAAGTGATGAAATTTGAAAACGGCGTAAAAATTCGTCTGTAGTTCCGAATAGAACCGGCTTTCCGACCGCGTCTTTTCGCCCGACCGGTTCTATAACGCCTAATTCCAGAAGTTTTTGAACGGCATATTCGCTGTTGCCGCGTATTTCTTCCAGATCAATTCTCGTTACAGGTTGTTTATACGCAATTATGGCAGCAACCTCAAGCATACTTTTTGAAAGTTCGCGTTCTTTTATAGGATTAAGCACGGCGGAAACCTGTTCTGCATAATCAGAATTGGAACAAAATTGCAGTTTTTTATTAAACATAAGAAGTTGAATTCCGCTTTTTCCCGAATATTTTTGCTGTAAAGGTTTAACAGCTTCGAGAACGTCTTTTTCGGTTACTTCAAGTTTTTCTGCTATGTCGGATATCGCTACTTTGGTTCCCGAAACAAATACCACAGATTCAATTATATTCGTCAATTTCTCCGAGTTCTTCATTCCTGTCATCCCTCAACGTTATGGTAATATCGTCAAAAACTCCGTTCTGTTCTACGGTTATGTACTGCAATTTCAAAAGTTCGAGCATCGCCTGAAAAGTAGTAATAAGTTCAGTTCGAGTATAGCGATGCGGAAACATTTCGAAAAAACTGACAACTTTTCTGTCAAGCAGTACGCTTCTTATCTCGTCAACTTTATCTTTGACGGTGAAAACTTCCTTTGGTATTTCCTTAAGAACATTCTGCTGCCTGTTTCTGTCATCTATACGCATCAGCAGTTTTGAAAATGCCGATATCAATCCGTCAAGATTAAAATCGTTATAAACAATTCTCACTTCGCCGACGGTTTTCTCGGGCGGCTTGAAAAATCTGTCTACATTTTCTATTTCTTTCAGTTTTTCACTGGCTTCCTTAAATAATTTATACTCTTCCAATTGTCTGATAAGAGCCTGTTCGGGATCTTCTATGTCCTCTATATAATCTTCTATTTTTGGCAAAACAGACTTTGATTTTATTTCAAGGAGAGTTGCCGCCATGTTTAAATATTCGCTCGCTTTATCTACATCAAGAACATCAACCCCGTCCATATATGCCAAAAACTGTTCGGTTACCTGAGAAACAAATATATCTTTAATTTCAATCTTGGCTTCTTTTATAAGATGCAACAAAAGATCAAGCGGCCCTTCGAAATTTTCAAGTTTTGTTGAATAGTCAACGACCGATTCAAATTCTGCCATCAGAAAATCAACCCCCAGAACGCAGTGATTGGAATTTCAATAATGCTTACGGCATAATTAATTCCGAGTCCGAGAATATCCATTTGCCAAATCCCGGTGAAATCCGCTATTATACTTAAAAAAACCAAAAAATACAGGACGTAAATACCGTAATATCTGAGAAAATGATAGAGGCTGCTGCGTTTTTTACTGAATACGTCCACCACCCTGAACCCGTCTAAAGGATAAACGGGAATCAGATTGAAAACAAAAAAAACCAGACTTAAAAAAAATATATAATACAAAGTCATTTCCAAAACGTCGGTAAAGTATCCGAAAGCAGGAATATACCGGACTGCAAGCATAAAGAGCGGATATGCAAGAAACGCCAAAATATAATTCATTGCCACTCCTGCTACCGACACAAAAAAGCACCCGCGTTTGTAATGAGTGAAATTGTTAGGATTTACCGGAACCGGTTTGGCCCATCCGAACCCCGCCAGCACAAAACACAATATTCCGTATATATCAAAATGCGCAAAAGGATTCAGCGTATACCTTCTGTAAAGCTTAGGCGTCATATCGCCGCTTTTCACTGCCGCAAAAGCATGGGCAAATTCATGAAACGGCAGCACGACCATAAGCGCAAGGAATATCGATAAATAGTTTATAATGCGGACTACAAGTTCCTGTGGCATAAAAACTCCTTAAATTATTTTTATATTATATAATAATTTTTTTAAAAAAGCAAGAAAAAGCGCTTATAAAAGCGCTTTGAAACAGTTATCGTAAGAATTTTACATATCATTTCTGATAAGATCATCATAAGTTTGCGGTTTTACCGCATAGTATGATTTTCCGTCTTTTACCACAACTACCGGCGGCACCAAATTTCTGTTATAATTGCTTGACATTGAATAATTATAAGCGCCGGTAGAAAAAACCGCAAGAATTTCACCTTCTTTCAATTCAGGCAGCATACAGTCTTCGGCAATGATATCACCGCTCTCACAGCACTTTCCCGCGATAGTATAAAGTTTGGTTTTATCTGCGTTCATTCTTTCGGCGGCCGCAACGCTGTATTTTGCCTGATAAAGCGCAAAACGCGGATTTTCAAACATTCCGCCGTCGATTGCGGCATAATTTTTTACGCCTTTTATTTCTTTTATATTTCCCACTGAATATAAGGTAATGCCAGCTTCGCCTATAATAGACCGCCCCGGTTCAATTATAAGATAAGGTTTTTTGATTGATTTTTTTTCGACACAGTCTTTAAGCGTCTGAGAAATGCAACGTACGTAATCGCCGAAATCTTTATATGATAGTTTCGCATCCGCATCGGTATACCAGATGCCGAAACCGCCGCCGAGATTAAGAACGTCGAATGTTATGCCGTATTTTTCAGCAAGTTTTTTATAAAAATCAGTCATCTTTTCTACTGCTAAAATAAATGACTTTTTCTCGAAAATCTGAGAACCTATATGACAATGCAAGCCGGAAAGATAAAGGTTTTTTTTGTTTAAAACATACTCTATTATTTGTTCCGCTTCGCCGCTTTCCGATGAAAATCCGAATTTGGAATCCGGTTTTGCCGTTTGAATATAATGATGCGTGTGCGCCTCTACACCGGGATTGACCCTTATCATAACATGTTGTTTGACGCCTGAGTTCTTTGCTATATCGTCAAGTTTATCTGCTTCAGAATAAGCGTCTATAACAATATATCCGACGCCGTAGTTTACCGCTTCTTCAAGCTCTTTAAAGCTTTTATTGTTTCCGTGAAATATAATTTTTTCCATCGGAAAACCGGCTTTAAACGCTGTGTATAATTCTCCGCCCGAAACAGCATCCGCACCGATGCCGCACTCATCGATGATTCTGTAAATTTCTT
>CAUHGY010000082.1 GCA_959605945.1 uncultured Clostridia bacterium
CTCGGGGGCGAGCATAACGTTTACAATTCGCTTTTTGCGATTGCCTCATCAAGATTACTCGGAGTGGGCAGCCGCGTCATAAGAGATGCTCTGATGAGTTTTAAAGGCGTCAGGCACAGAGTGGAACTGATCTGTGAGAAAAACGGAATCAAATTTTTCAATGATTCAAAAGCTACGAATACGGCTTCGGCAATAAGTGCGGTTAACGCGATGAAAGGAACTACAGTCATAATTTTAGGCGGCAGCGAAAAGGGAGAAAGTTATGACGGACTTTTCTTAAAATTAAAAAATTCGGGGGTGCGGCATGCTGTTCTTACAGGCGCTTCGCGCTATCATATGCTTGAATCGGCTAACAGGAACGGGTTTTACGATGTGACTCTTACTTCGGATTTTGTGTGCGCCGTAAAAATTGCCGCCATGTTGGCAAAAGAAGGCGATAACGTCCTTTTAAGTCCTGCATGCGCAAGTTTTGATAAGTTCGGTGGATATGAAGAACGCGGCGAAGCATTCGCTAAAATCGTGGAGGAACTTTCTTGAAAAACACGATTAAGAGCTATGCGGTAAAACCGCACGGGGATTTTCTTCTGATTGCGGCCGTGATTATTCTTGCAGTTACGGGAACGGTTTTTATATATTCTGCAAGCAATTATTCCGCAAGCGCGACTTATAACGATGCGTTTTATTTTGTCAAAAAACAGGTGATAGGCATCGTTTTGGGCATAGTGGCGATGGTGGCAACATCGCTTTTCGATTATAGAAAACTTGCAAAATTCAATATACCGATCGCGATAATTTCTCTTGTTCTTCTTTCTTTGGTGTTCGTTCCTGGTGTCGGCGTGGAAAATTACGGGGCCAAGAGATGGATCGGTTTCGGATCGTTCACTATACAACCGTCTGAAATTGCTAAATTTTCTCTGATATTATTTTCGGCGACATACGTATCCGCTCATCCCGAAAAACCGAAAACTTTTTTGGGGATCCTTCCCATTCTCGCGTTCGGGCTGACTGTTTGCGTGCTTATTATTTTGGAACCTAATATGTCGATAACCGTATGCGTCGCTTTGCTTATGATGACAATGCTTTTTGCAGCCGGGATGAAAATCAAACATATTGCTCTTATGATCGTGCCGGCATTTGCTCTCGGAGTATTACTGATCATAATAGAGCCTTACAGACTGAACAGACTGGCAGCGTTTCTGAATCCGTGGTCAAGTCCGAAAGGGGAAGGCTATCAGTTGCTGCAATCGCTTTATGCTCTCGGGTCGGGCGGGTGGTTTGGCGTCGGATTGTTCAATTCCCGTCAAAAATATGCATTTCTTCCTTTTGCGGAATCGGATTTTATTCTTTCGGTAATAGGCGAAGAGATCGGTTTCGTAGGATTGGTTGTTTTTTTCGCTCTTCTCGGATTTATAATTTACAGAGGATTGAAAACAGCGTCAAAAGCGAAAGATATTTTCGGGTTTATGCTTGCGGTAGGAATAACTATGATTTTCGGAATACAAACGGTTATTAACGCACTTGTGGTAACCGGAAGCATTCCGCCGACCGGATTGCCTCTCCCGCTTGTGTCCAGCGGCAATACCTCTATCATAATTTTTATGGCAGAAATGGGCATACTTTACAATATATCCAAACAGGGGAGTTTAACTTTTTAAAGAATTTTTCCATAAGATAGTATATCGATATGCGACAGGGAGAAAGATATGGGAAAGTTCGTTATTGCGGGAGGGAACAGTTTAGAGGGTAAAATCGAATGCGAAAGTGCCAAAAATGCCGTATTGCCCATACTTGCGGGGTCTATTTTAACCGACGAAGAAGTGGTGATAGAAAATTGCCCGAAAATAAAAGATGTTTTGAGTATGCTGAAAATTCTCGATTCTCTCGGCGTAAAATCGCGTTTTGAGAACGGGAATGCAATCTTATGCGCTTCCGGAATAAACGGCAGCCGAATCAGCTCTGCTTTGACAAAAGAGCTCCGTTCGTCTGTGTTTATGCTGGGAGCGCTTGTTTCGCGCATGAAAAAAGCTTCAATATCTTATCCCGGGGGATGCGATATAGGATTAAGGCCGGTAGACATACATATTTCTGCTTTAAAAAGCATCGGCGTTTCGATAGAAGAAACAGGCGGTGAGATTTTGTGCGATGCGGAAAACGTAAAAGGCTGTGAAATTTATCTTGATTTCCCGTCAGTCGGAGCAACCGAAAATATTATGCTTGCATCGGTTTTTGCGGAAGGCGAAACCATAATAAAAAATGCGGCAAAAGAGCCCGAAATAGCCGATCTTATGCAATTTTTGCAAAAAATGGGGGCAAATATAACCGGAGGAGGTACCGATACGGTCAGAATAATCGGTGTGAAAAGACTGCACGGTACTTGCTATAAACCGATCCCGGACAGGATAGAGGCGGGCACATACTTGATTGCTGCGGCAATCACCGGCGGAAAATTGGAAATAAATAACTGTAAACCCGAAAATATTTTCTCGCTTCTGCATAAACTTCGCAATAACAGTTGTAAAATCAAAGTAAAAAATGATATAATATACATAAAAGGCGGGCAGGTAAAAAAAGCTTTCAATATAGATACCAGCCCGTATCCCGGTTTTCCCACAGATCTTCAGGCCCAGTGCATGTCGCTTGCTACGGTGTCTCAGGGGACGTCTCTCATCACTGAAAATATTTTTGAAACACGTTTCCGTCACGCGGCGGAACTTAAAAAAATGGGTGCAGACATAAGCATAAGAGGAAAGACCGCTATCGTTACCGGCGTAAGCAGGTTGCACGGCACTGACGTATATGCCGAAGATCTTCGCGGCGGCGCCGCTCTTGTTCTCGCGGCACTGCAGGCGGAAGGCATAACTCAGGTAAACGGCGTCAAACACATAGAACGCGGCTATGCCGATATGGATCTAAAACTTTCTTCGCTCGGCGCAGACATTAAAAAGCTCGAATAAAACACGGAAAAACTTATGATGAAAAGCAAAAAAATACCGATTATAATTTTAATAGCAGTCTTTGCTGCAGTTGTCGTTTGCGGTTTTTTTGTTCTGTTTACCGTAAAGCAGGTCAAGATTAATTTTTCCGTATCCGAAAGGACCGCAGAAGCTGCGGAGATAGACGAAAGTTTGTCTGAATTCGTCGGAAAAAATCTTTTGTTTTTCGACCTTTCCGCCATTGAAAAAAGCATGGAAAAATATCCTTATTTCGAACTTGTTTCCGCTAAAAAAATGTTTCCGAACGTTATAGAAATAGATCTTAAAGAAAGGCAGGAAGTGTATTTTTTCGATTATGACGGAAAGCCCTTCATAGCCAACGACGAAGGCCTGGTTCTTTCGGAAAACGCGTCTTTATCTAAAAGACTCATTAATCTTAAACTGGAAGGTTTGAATTTCACAAACGTCATTGTGGGAGAGACTGTCGAATGTGATTCGGACATGCTTTTTACGGCGTTTGAACTTGCCGAAAGCGTCAATCTTACCGATTGTATAAAGAATATGACGGTTATACATAACAATGAGCAGACAGACGTTGTTTTCGATACGTATACCGATGTCAAGATACGAATTCCTAAAATTGATGTCAGCGGAGAGGAAAAAGTTATCAGAGCGTTTGATTTTTATGATAAAGAGAAAAGCGATTATATTAAGACTTCCAACGAAATAAGGGTGGACTTGCTTTACGACGGCACTTATCGCGTGGCGTGGGTCAGCGAAAACGGTCAATAATTTTACGGGGTAATCCAATGCGAAAGAAACAGGTTGCAGTCATCGATTTCGGATCTTCCGGGTTGACAGCTTTAATCGGGGAAAGAGGAATAAACAAAACTTTTATCATTAAAAGCCGCCATTTTTATGAATACGACGGTTTTCAGGACGGTGTTTTTTTTGATTCGGGTAAACTTTCCATGATTTTAAAACAAATCTGTGAAGAAATTATGAAAAATTCTGCCAGATCCGTAGAGAGTCTGTATGTAGGGGTTCCCGCAGAGTTTACCGATGTGATCGTCAAGGACAGTCAAATTTCTTTTTCTCGCAAAAAGAAAATACAGGAAGACGACATAGATTCGCTTTTTGACGCGGCATTTGTTCTTAAATCTCAAAAATATACGCTTATAAACAGATCGGCAATCGTTTATGAACTTGACGATGCAAGGCGTCTTGCAAATCCGGTAGGCGTTACCAGCGAAATTCTTAAAGGCAAATTATCGTTTATTCTGTGTTCGAATTATTTTATTGAAACGGTAGAACCGGTCATAAGAAGTTCGGGAATTCAGCATGTTGAGTTTGTATCTTCGGCGCTTGCCGAAGCACTGTATCTCATAGATGCCGAAACTCGCGACAGAATTTCCGTCGTCTGCGACATCGGATATATAAGTACGGCATTTTTTATAATACAGGGGGATGGCCTGCTGTTTCAACGGACTTTTGCTTACGGCGGAGGATTTATTACGGCGGCCCTTACGGAAAGGTTTGATCTTGAATTTCCGGTTGCAGAAAGTCTTAAACGGAAAATAAATTTAAGTTCTCGCCCCGTAAACGGTGCGTTCGATCTTGTCGCTTGCGATAACGGTGAATATTTTTCAAGCGACGACGTAAAAACCACGGTATTAAAGAGCCTTGATATACTTTGCGAAAATATCGATAAAGCCTTGGATGAGTTCGGTTACAACGTCCCTGAATATGTGCCGCTTATGATAACCGGCGGAGGAATTGCGTATATACGCGGAGCAAAAGAACATGTTGCGGGCAGACTGGGAATGTCTGTTCGGGTGATAGCGCCTACGGTTCCGCTCATGGACAAGCCGGACGAGTCTTCTGTGCTTTCTCTTCTTGATCTGGCGCTTGAACAAAATTAAAAGATCATAACAATACCGTTTTGATTATATAGAAAAGTTTTATTCGGAGGTAAAAATCATTATGTACGGAGAGGAAAATTTTAGAGTGAGTTCTGCGGTTATAAAAGTTATGGGCGTTGGCGGCGGCGGTTGTAACGCTGTGAACAGTATGATTGATTCAAACGTCAACAGCGCAGAGTTTATTGCTGTTAATACAGATAATCAGGCTTTGCTTCTTTCTCGCGCAAGCACTCGTATTCAGATAGGAGAGAAACTCACCAAAGGATTGGGGGCGGGCAGCAATCCCGATGTCGGAGAAGCCGCTGCTGAAGAAACAAAAGATGAAATCGAGAAAGTTTTGCATGGTACGGATTTATTGTTTATAGCTGCCGGAATGGGTGGCGGCACAGGGACCGGAGCGGCTTCCGTGATTGCGAGAATAGCGCGCGAACTCGGTATTTTGACAGTAGCTGTGGTTACAAGACCGTTTTCTTTCGAGGGGCGCGTACGTAACGAAAATGCTAACAAGGGTATTGTCAATTTAAGAAAATATGTAGACACGCTTGTAATTATTCCCAATGACAAGTTGCTGCAATCTCTTCCAGCACAGGTCAGTATGATAGATGCATTCAGAGTTGCCGACGATATGTTAAAACAGGGTATAATAGGCATAGTCGATCTTATCGCTACGCCATCGCTCATCAATCTTGATTTTGCCGACGTAAATACCGTTATGCGGAATCAAGGGCTGGCGCATATGGGGATCGGAAGAGCAAAGGGAGAAAACAGAGTCATAGAATCGGTAAGACAGGCGGTGTCGAGTCCGCTGCTTGAAACAACTATTGAGGGAGCAAGGTCGGTTATACTTAACGTCACCGGAGGAAAAGACCTTATGCTTGGCGAAGTAAATGAGGCAGCTGAGTTGGTACAGGGTATAATAGACGCGTCTGCAAATATAATATTCGGCGCTACTATTGATGAAGAAATGTCCGACGAGGTTAAAATAACGGTTATAGCCACAGGCTTTAATATGGGGGCCGGAGAAGAAAAGGAAGACACAGTTGCCGTAAAACCCGCAATACAATTTAAAAACCCCGCTCCGAAAACACAGGAGAGCGCTGTTCCGCCGCTTCTCCGAGAGATAGAAGAGGAAGAAAAAAAAGCTTCGGCCAACGTTGCAAGACCGGCGGAACCCGTTACCGAAACAGCTGCAAAACCTGTCGAACCGCCGCAACCGGTCGCTCCGATGAGGCCGCCGGTGCAGGAAGAGGACAGGCGCGGCAAAGAACTTCCCGCATTTATGAGAAAACTTTTCAAAAAATGATTTTTTGTGGAAAAAAGCCGTTTAACGACGGCTTTTTACATGACATTTAATAAGAACGATAAATTAAAATTTCGGGAATTTGCGGCAATGAAATGTGTTTTGCATTTTAAATAAAATAAAAATAAAGACTTATCTCAGCGATAAGTCTTTATCTGGTCGGAGTAGCGAGACTTGAACTCACGGCCTCTTGCCCCCCAGACAAGCGCGCTACCAACTGCGCCATACCCCGAACGCATTATATTATAGCAAAACTTTTTATATTTTGCAACAGTTTTTAAATAAAATGTCGCTTGCAATTAAAAAAATAATATCAAAATATATTACATTTTCAGAGGTAAATTGTGAGGATCAGGCGTAAAAAACATCTTGACGAAAGATTGAAGGCTGTAAGTGAATTTTTTATCGTAGCAGATAAACAACTCATCAACGTAAATGAAGCTTTGCGGGATAAAAAATACTTTGATTTCAAAAAAATATTCGGAAATAATAACGATGTTGAAATAGAAATAGGTTGTGGGAAAGGCGCGTTTATAGCAGAACTTGCCAAACTTAATCCGAATATAAATTACGCGGCTGTGGAAATGATGGAAAATATTGTTCTTACGGCTGCCGAAAGGATTTCGGCTGAAAATTTGCGGAATGTTCGTTTTATAAATTCGGGTGCGGAATATTTGCCGCGTTATATAGCAGACGGTGTGATTTCCTCTGTATATTTGAATTTTTCTCCTCCGTACCCAAAAAACAGCAACGAAAACAAACGGCTTACAAACAAAAAATATGTGAATATGTACAAAAATATGTTGAAAAGCGGCGGTACGGTCTATCAAAAAACAGATGATGCCGAATTTTTTGAATATTCATTAAAAAATTTTGTTGACGCAGGGTTTAGGGTAGAGAATAAATCTTATGCTTCAGAAACAGAAAAACCTTTTAACGTCAAAAGCGAATACGAAAAAAAATACCGATTAGAGGGCAAGAATATTTTTGTGCTTCGTGCAGATAAAATTTGATTCATATCCCTCTGAACTTTTGCTTTCAAAATTACATTTTGAGTTTAATTATAAAGATTTTAGAGAAAATTATGGCGCTTATGTTTATGAGGACCTAAGGTCTGCGTCAAAAAATTATATAAGTGATTTTTTAAAATTTTCATGTTTTATGCTTGCTTAGCCCTTATAAGCATTTTTATTGGTTTCTAATTTTTTATTATATCATAAAAATATCTATTACGTAATTTTATTACGTAATTTTTCCCCCGAGCAAAAACGCCGCCTTGCCTACCGTCTTGCGCGTAATGAAGAGAACCCGGGGAACTGAAATATAAATATTATATTTTTACTGTTTTTTCGGTGCGGTTTTCAGTTGAGACCACAGTATGACGGCAATCTGCAAGGGAATGCCTATCAGAAAAATTGCCCAGGGGTTTATATTTTTTGTTATAAAATGAATATATACGGATGCAAGCACGCTCCATATCAGACAAGATATCAGAATAAATGTATATTTTCTTTTTCCCCATATACAGTTAAATATAAGTAAAACAAGAAATGATGCTGGAACGGCAAATACATATATGATCCACTGACTTACGTCGGAAAAAAGCATTCCGTAAACGTGCATTATTATAGCGGCAAGCCAAATCAACGAAGTGGCAAGAAGTGTTATGATAAGTTTGTTGACGTTATTCGATTTTACATTATAACGCTTATCGTAATT
>CAUHGY010000083.1 GCA_959605945.1 uncultured Clostridia bacterium
TTTCCCCGGTAGATTTACCGTCGTAGATATCTTTCAGATCGACGAGGTAAGTTCCTGCCGTCGCATAGTCATAGGTATAGCCTAAAATATAAACGTCGTGGGTCTGCAAACCCGAAGAAAGTTTGATGCCCTCTTCAGCGTCGAGCGGGGTGTTTTTGATGTTGATATACGTTTCGGTGTCGACGTTGTCCATATAATATTTTGCAACGTCTATAAGCCACTGATCGCCGTATCCCGCTTTGTTGTGCAGCACGGCAACCGTTTTAGGACGGTCGGCATATTCTTCCAGAAGTCCCGATCCGCCGCCGGAGGTTCCGCCGCAACCGACAAGCGCGCTTGTCGATGCCACTGCGGCAAGCAACAGCGCCGCTATAACTCTTTTTACTTTTACAAACATATTTTTCTCCTTATAAATATTTTTATGTTTTTCTCCGCCCCGCACGGTTTCAGGCTTTGCTTTCCCCCGGTAGCGGCGGAGAATATTTTTATCCTTTTATGCCGCCCGATATCTGCAGGTCCATAAATTTATCGCGAAGGAGCACAAACAGCACTACCACGGGAACTGCCGAAATAAACAGGCTGGCGTAAAGAACGGGAATGGCGCCGGGCACTCTCTGAACTTCCAGCTGATAGCTGTGCAACCCGGAAGCAAGCGTGGGAAACGACGGCAAAAACATCAGCGGAAACATAGGATCGCTCCAATATCCGATAAACATCGTAAGCCACAATGCCAGCATGGTAGAAACGGTCATGGGAAGATATATTCTCCAAAATATGCAAAAGTGACCGGCCCCGTCGATGCACGCCGCTTCGGCGTACTCGCCGGAAATATTTCTGTAAAAACTGTAAAGAACTATGAAATTAAAACCTATGCCGGACATTTGCGTGATGATCATCAACGGCGTGTCGTAAATGCCCGTAGCGCCAACGAATTTGAAAAGCGAAGGCAAATTGTTGGTTATCGGCACCATCACGCTTATAATTGCCAGCCAGTAAACCAACTTGCCGCCGAAAAACTTATAGCGCGCCGCCGCATAAGCCGTTGCCGTGGAAATCAATATGGTAAGCGCCGCGCTGCCAACCGCAAACCACACGCTGTTTATTATCATGTCAATAAAACTGTATCCGCCGCTGCTCAAACTGTTGAACGCCTTGACGTAGTTGGAAAAATCCAGCCGCGTGGGAAGTTTCATAAAGCCGTTGGCGATCATGTCGTCGCTTGAAGTAACCGAAACTAACAGCCCCCAGACGACGGGCAGAACGAGAGAGAGCGCGTACAGGCCGAAAATGACCGAAACAACGATTTTTACTGCCTTAAACGCATCCGGTTTCTTTGCGCGAGAACCGATGTTTTTCGCCTTCATCAGAAAGTCACCTCCTTGTTGAGTTTGGCAAGCAGCAGTCTGCTGACAAGCACCAGCGGCAGCGCCAGAACCGTAAAGAACAGACCTATCGCCGACGGATAATAGAAGTTGCCTCTCTGCACCTCCATATACATCCAGAAAGATATGGTATATGTCTTGGTATACTCGTTGCCGTTAGTGAAAAGAAGTATGGGCCCCGAGGCTATGAATATGGAAGATATGTTTAAGATGAGCATCACCTGCACGGTCTCCCAGATGAGCGGAAGGGTCAGCGACCAGAGTTCGCGCAGCCACCCGCAGCCGTCTATCTTGCCCGCGTCGACGATAGATTCCGGAATCCGCCCGAAAGCGCCCATCAAGATAAGCATGTTGATCCCCAACCCCGCCCAGAAAGTATAAAATATTATGGTGTTGCTGGCAGTGCTGAAATGCATAAGAAGAGGCGGTATTTCATAACCGAAAAGATCTTTTAGAATAACCGCTATGGGTCCGACCGTCGAAATGATATTTTTAAATATCGTCACCAGCATGACCGGCGGCAGTATGCTCGGCAGAAAGAAAATAAACATGTAGGTTTTGCCGAGCGGGATTTTCTTCCAAAGAAAATACGCCACGAACACCGTCAGAATCAGTTTGACCGCGCTCATAACCCAATACTTAACGGTATTTATAAGAGAATAGACCAAAGTAGAATCGGGCTGCCCGAATTCTTCGAAGATGCGGCGGAAATTGTCGAAAGTGAAAATCTCTTCGCCGCTGACGGTGCGGTAATTGAACGCCATTATGAATTGGTCAAAGTTTATATAAATCCAGAAAACGGCAAAATGCACTACGGCGACGCTTATCATGAGATAAGCGAATATTTTGCCGCTTCTTTCGTACGATTTCATGCTTTTGATTTTATTGTTGTTCCTCATCGAAAAAACCCCGCTGCAAATAAATCAAGCGCCGGCAAAAGGCGCAATGCGCCTTTTTGCCGGAAGTTAGCTGCGTCTTATTGATATTATTACGCGCTTAGTTTGCGCCGTCCGTTTTCAGTTTGTTCAAAGGTATCACAAACACCCCTTCTCCCGGTTCAAGCGGAACAGTCAGTTTGTTGCCTTCAACTTTCAGAACGGTCTCTATGCCGCCGCGGTAAACGATCGCCCCCTTGGCGTCTTCAAACTCCAGACTGACGGAATTGTTATAACCAAAGGTCGGTTCGTTATAATTGACTATCGTGTAACCCATGTTCCCGTTCTTATCCTTATGCTGACCGATAATCGCGTCGTAATCGGCGGAAACGTTTTTGATGCCGCTGAGCGATTTGAGCTCAAAATCGGCTATGAATTCGAAACCGGACAACGGATTGGTCGTTTTTCCCTCTATCGATTTCATTCCTTCCCAGTCGAAAGCGCCTATGACATGATCAAACGCGTTGATTTCCTCTATAACTTCCTGAACGGCATAATATACCGCCGTTTCTTTGCCGTATTCATGCATGCCGTTCATTTCCATGTTCGAAGTGTCGTAAGGGTAAAATTCCAGACGCTTGGCGCCGAATGCGAAATTCGTGTAAACCTGAAAACGAATATCCGCAGCATCGTCGGGTATTCTGTAATTACCCCAGCCTGCCGACTGAATGCAGCTGCTGAAATATACGCCGCCACGCTTTGCCGCGCTTCCGACCACCATCAGGTCATAAAGATAAGTCTCGGAAACATAATTCTCGGGGCCGCGCATCTTCAGAGGATAATGATCGACGCCGATATCTTTTTTGCTTCCGCCGACTTCGGTTATTACTTCGTCTATATATCTGTCGATATATTCTTCGAACACCACGATATCGTCGGACGGGGTTATTCCCATCTGCTGCGGCGTGGCATACGAAGGAAGAAGATTGACGTGCCATATTTTATCGGGATATTTTTCATTGAACCAGTTTGCGTAATATTCGACTATCTCATCGTAAAGATCGGCGCCGGGTTCGTCGATAAAATAAAAACCTTTGACGGCGGGATAATCATCGAAATTTATACCCGCGTCGTCAAACTGCTTGAAAAAGTTGGGAAAGAGGCCGAACGCGTCGGGATAAATATTTTCATCTATCCCCCAAGTAAGCGGCGAACCGCCGAATATAAGCATATCCAGCCCCAGTTCTTCGCACATTTCCGCCGCCGCGGTTACGCTTCCCATGCCGGGATAAAATATATAAGTATTGAACCCCGCCGCTTTATACTTTGTAAGCGCAAGCTCGGTATAGGCCAAGCCGTGATCGCCGAACGTCATGATCTGAAAATTATCTTCGTAAACGGGTTTAACAAGATCGGACACAGAATAACTGCTGCCCCCGCAGCCGCCGAGAACGGCAAACGACATCATTACCGCCATAACCGCACTGAGCAATTTCCCGAATTTTTTCATCATTTATTTCTCCTTATTTATTTGCCGCGCCGCGCGGACAAAACTTTTAACACGGCATTATACCGCGATTTACAATTTAAGTATATTGCTTTATATATCGCTTTTCAATAGCGATTTTGCCCTGTTTATGCTGTGTATTGACTTTTTGATGTTTGGTATTGACAAATTAAAGCAACTGTTATAAAATATTTTAGCAAGACGGAAACGAAAAACCGAAAGGATAAAATCAATGAAAGATATAGAAATTCTTCAGGACTGGATGACTACGCCCGAAGTTAAAATGGGCACAAAAATAACCGCCGACAATTCGGACGGCGGAGCACACATGCACGATTTTTATGAAATTTTCTATATAATCGAAGGAAGCGTAAAACACGTCGTCAACGGAAAATCGCAGCTTTTGTCCGCCGGCGACATGGTGTTTTTAAGACTTTACGACATACACCGTTTCGACCGCGAACCCGACTCCAAATGCAAACACCGCGATATCGTTATCACGACCGATCAGTACAAAAAATGCTGCGACTATATAAATAAAGACCTTTTGAATAACATCAAATTCAGCACAAGCCCGCCTTTAATAAGGCTGTCTTCCAACGAAATGAAATATCTCGAACAAAGATTCAGCGACTTTATCAATATACCTAACGACGATACGGAAACCAAATCTTCCATAGCAAACATACTTCTTATTGACCTTCTGGGATATCTTGTTTACTCGAAACGCGCGGTATCGCCCCATAATTACCCGGCTTGGTTCGAAGAGCTTCTGTCCCGTTTCAGCATGAATTATTATATAAAAAACGGATTGAAATATCTCACTGCCGGATTCAATTACAATCAAAGTTATATCTGCCGCACATTTAA
Source organism: uncultured Clostridia bacterium (assembly GCA_959605945.1). Classification (GTDB taxonomy): domain Bacteria; phylum Bacillota; class Clostridia; order Christensenellales; family Borkfalkiaceae; genus UBA1259. The sequence continues at coordinate 4,635 of CAUHGY010000083.1, forward strand.
AAAATATATGAATATGACGATGTCCAACTATCTGTGCTTCGCCAGGCTGCAGTATGCCACAATCCTTTTAAAAAGCACGGATAAAACGATCACCGAAATAGCCAATGACGTAGGCTTTTCTTCCGTTTCTTTTTTCAATACCCGCTTTAAAAGACAATATAAGACCACGCCGAAAGAATACCGAAAAACCAGTACCCCCCCCCTCAAAATTTTCATTAAGTAAATACAGAACCCGCGACCTTTATTCTCTGTTTTCAACCGCGCAAAAGCTGCGGCACCGCGTCAGAAAAAATTTGCCGCTTTTCGATCATGCCGCTCGACGGGCGCATTTAAAAGTAAAATCCACCCGCAAAGCGGGTGGATTTACATTTTCGTGCATAACCCTAACTTAACCGGCGTACGCACAAGTGCGCTTTTTTGTTGACCTGCCAGTCTTGCATTTGTTATTTGCCCCCTCGTAAGCGGGTCTCTCGGATCATATACTTAATTGATCACTTTGTCTATCTTTTTCTATCCGATTGGCTATATACTCTTTTGTTGCTTTTGTATTTTTGCCAACCGTATCTACATAATACCCCCTGCACCAAAATTCGCGATTTCGGTATACCTTCATATTATCCCATTTTTGAAATACCATTCCTCGCGACTATCGCGTGGTTTTCGCTATGCAATAACCAAAGCCCCCGGTTGCCGGGGGCTTTGCAGTTGATATTTTGATTTCTTCCGATTATCTCTTCGAGAACTGCGGAGCACGACGAGCTTTTTTCAAGCCGTACTTCTTTCTTTCTTTCATTCTGGAGTCTCTCGTAAGGAACCCTTCTTTTTTGAGCGCCGCTCTCGTCTGGGGTTCGGCTTCCAGAAGCGCGCGGGAAATGCCGTGTCTTATAGCGCCCGCCTGACCGGTAAAGCCGCCGCCGCAGACGTTTACCACGACGTCGTATTTAGCCGACGTCTCGGTGAGAACAAGCGGTTGACGAACTATGAATTTAAGAGTATCGAGTCCGAAATATTCGTCCAAACTCTTTTTGTTGATGGTTATAGTGCCGTCGCCGGCGGGAATAAGGCGAACTCGGGCGATTGCCTTCTTTCTTCTGCCCGTGCCCCAATACTGAACTTTCTTTTTAGCAGTGGTTTTAGCCATAATTGCACCTCTTAAAATAATTTAAGCGTTTCGGGCTGCTGCGCCTGATGGTTATGCTCCGCGCCCTTGAAAACTTTGAGCTTGGTGAGCATTTTGCGCCCCAGACTGTTCTTGGGGAGCATCCCTTTGACCGCTTCATACACAGCCAGGTCGGACTTTTCAGCCATAAGAGTTTTATACTGAACGGATTTAAGACCTCCGATATGACCGGTATGGTACCTGTAATATTTCTTTTCGAGCTTCTTGCCGGTCAGAACGACCTTATCGCAATTGATGACTATAACAAAATCACCCGTGTCGACGTTAGGGGTAAAAGCAGGCTTGTTTTTGCCGCGAAGAACGGCAGCAACCTTGGATGCAAGACGGCCGAGCGCTACGCCTTCGGCATCTACGACATACCACTTTCTGACTACGTCGCCGGCGTGAGCCATATAGGTTTTCATAGTATTTCTCCTTGAAAATTGTAATCTGCAATTATGCGCGGAATTTTCCGAAAAAACGCTCACACGAAAAGCTGTACGGGGAGGGCTAATCCCCTTTCGGCAAAATTCTCCTTATAAGCGCCTAAATATATTAAATGATTGCGGCGCATAAGTCAAGCGTTTTTCACGCTTTTTAAACATTTTGCGCCGTTTTTTTGTTATATGCCCGTAAAAATACCGCAATTATAAAATTTACGGCGGTATCATGCATCTATAAAACAAATAATATAAAAAGCGTTTGATTAAATAAAAACCGCGCGTCCGTCCGTTTAAGAGGACGGGCGCGCAGCGCCATAGACTTTCAACTCATTCAGCCTTGTTCTTTTTGAGATTGTTTTTCAAGCAGTTCTTTGATTTGTTCCAAAAGACCTTCCGTGGTATGTTTCTTCGCTTCTTCTTCCGCGGCTTTTGCGGCTTCTGCCGCCGCATCGTCGCGCGCCTTTGCCATCTTTTCTATCTCTTCTTTGCTTTTCCCTTCTTTTCTGAACTTTATGTATTCGGCTTTCGAATAACCGTAAAACTTGGGTTTGACGGCGTCACGCAAAGAATTTATCGTTTTGACGACAGAGAACAAAATGAGCGCCGTAAGCAAAAAATTGATTATTGCGGCAACGACCGCGCCCCAATTTATATATATTGACTGCGCCATGTCCAACGCGCCGTCGACATACACGGGTTTAAGCATGGTGACTGCCGATTCGAGTCCGCCGCCCGCACCCGCAAGCATCCAGTTTACAAGAGGATTGAAAATCTGCTGCGTCAAAGCCGTGACGATTGCCGTGAATGCTCCGCCGACGATAACGCCGACCGCCATGTCTATAACGTTTCCGCGCGTTATAAACGTTTTGAATTCACTGAAAAATTTTTTCATCTTTTGTCTCCTTTAAGCTTTTTCTTTATGAGTTTTCTGACCAGCCGCGCGCATTCGCGGGGGCGCGCGGCTTTAAGCCTTGATAAAATTTCGCTCTCTTTCATCTCAAATAAATTCCGTTATCAGCGTTGCCGCGGCTATCAGTACGAGATAAAGCGAAAACCATTTATAATTTGCTTTTTTAATTATTCTCATCATAAACGTTATGGCGATATATCCGGTAATCATCGCCGTAAGCACGCCGAGCAGCAACGGCACAACACTAATATCCCCTATTCCGCCGTCTTTTATGCAATCTATTCCCGAAAGCAGCGCTGCCGCAAGGATTATGGGAATGCTCATCAGAAAAGTGAAATTCGCATTTTCCGTTTTATCGACTTTTGCCAGAGTGCCGGCGACAACCGTAGTGCCGCTTCTCGATATACCGGGAAACACGCCTATCGCCTGACCGCATCCCATTATGAGCGATGTTTTGAGATTTATCGGATTATCAAGCACAACGCGCCTGCTTCTTATTTCCGCAAAGACGAGCTCTCCCGCCGTAAAAAGAAAGGTTACCGCCAGCAGCCATAT
>CAUHGY010000084.1 GCA_959605945.1 uncultured Clostridia bacterium
GGCCTAAAGATATACCCGAAACCGTTTCGCAGGCGTCTGCTTGCGCGGCAAAGGTTATAGGCTTGCTGGCAAAAGACCATCTCAAAACCAATCCTTGTGTCGCGCATACCAATGAATCCATGTGTAACGGATGCAGCCAGTGCGCGAATGTCTGCGCGTACGGCGCCATCACTTATGCGGACAAGGAATTCAGAATCGGCGGCGGAAAAACAGAAGTGCGCCGCGTGGCGTCGGTCAATCCCGCCGTGTGCCAGGGCTGCGGAGCCTGCACGGTCACATGTCCTTCGGGAGCCATGGATTTGTCGGGATTTTCTTCCAAACAGATTATGTCGGAGGTTGAAGCGATATGCAAGAGATGAAAGAACAGAACAAGCAGTACGTGCCCAATATAGTCGCGTTCTGCTGCAACTGGTGCTCGTATGCGGGCGCCGACCTCGCGGGATCCAGCAGGCTCAGTTATCCCGCAAATGTCAAAATTGTCCGCGTGCCGTGTTCATGCCGCGTCAACCCCATGTTTGTATTGAAGGCTTTCCAGCGCGGGGCAGACGGAGTGATACTCTGCGGCTGCCACCCCGGAGACTGCCATTACGTGACCGGCAATTACTACACGAGAAGAAGAATGGCGCTGCTGTTTTCTTTCCTTGATTATATGGGAATAGAGCGCGGCCGCACCCGCGTGGAGTGGGTATCCGCGGCAGAGGGCGCGCGCTTTTCGGCCGTTATGAATGACTTCGTAAAACAAGTAACGGAGCTCGGCGAGAATAAGCGCCTTTCCGACCTGCGGGTGAAGGAGAACTGAAATGAACGAAATTCAGAATAAACTTATCGAAAGAGCAAAAGAGCTTTTAAGCAGCGGCGAAGTCAAAAGAATTGTCGGTTGGAAAAAGGGAGAATTCTGTTATGATCCGTCTCCCGCGACTTTCGAGACGGCGGAAGAACTGAAAGATTTCGTATACGACGATTTCTGCGGCGCCAACCTTTCCAAATATCTGATAGAGATAAGCAAGAAAGACGGTAAGTCTGCCGTTTTTATGAAACCTTGCGATACTTACAGTCTGAATCAGCTTTTGAAAGAGCATCGCGTCAAGCGCGAGAACGTTTATGTTATCGGCATAGAATGCAACGGCAAGATCGATAATTATAAGTTAAAGGATAACGGCGCTGAAGGCGTTACCGGCGCAGAGATCGACGGGGACAAGGTAAAAGTAACTTTGCTTTACGGCGATTCGGAACTTGAAAAAGGCAAAGTTCTTTTGGAAAAATGCCTTTCCTGCAAAGGCAAAAAACACATGATAAGCGACGAAACGATTGTCCTTCACGAGCCGGTTGAAACGGTAAGCGACCGTTTTTCCAAGGTTACGGAACTTGAAAACATGACTGCGGATGAAAGATATGCATTTTGGAAAAGCGAGCTTTCCAAATGCATACGCTGCAATGCCTGCCGTAATGTCTGTCCCGCATGTACATGCGTCAAGTGTGTTTTCGACAATAATCAATCGGGCGTGGCGGCAAAAGCCAACGACGTCAGCTTTGAAGAACAGCTTTTTCATATAATACGTGCGTTTCATGTTTCGGGCAGGTGTACGGATTGCGGCGAATGCAGCAGAGTATGCCCGCAGCGAATTCCTTTGCACCTTCTGAACAGGAAGTTTATAAAGGACATCAACACGCTTTACGGCGATTTCCAGGCGGGAGAGGAAGCGGAAGGCAAAACTCCGCTTACGCAGTACAGTGAGAGCGATGTTGAGCCCAACGGAGTTTTTCAGGCGGAGGGTAGATAATGTTAAAAATTAAAAAAGAAAGGCTTAACGAGCTGTATAGGCTTATTTCCGAAAATTGTCCGCTTTATATTCCCGTGAAGAAAGCGGGACAGGTCAATTACGGGCTTTTTGAAGACGGCGTCGAAACCAGCGTTGAAACGCTGAAAACGGTAAAATCGCCAAAAGACTTTTTCTTTCCGCAAAGCGAGACCATGATGAAGTTCAAAGCGGAAGGCAAGAATCTCGAAATAATAGATACCCGTACCGATATTAAGGATTTTGTGTTGTTCGGCGTCAAAGCGTGCGATTTCAGTTCGTTCGCGATTTTAGACAAGGTTTTTCTCTCCGAACCGGTGGATACCTATTATAAGGAAAGACGCGAATCGGCAACCATAGTCACGCTTGCCTGCTCGCGCCCGGAAGAGAGCTGTTTCTGCAAGGTTTTCGGCATTGACGCGGCAGACCCCAAAGGCGACGTTACTGCATGGGCGGACGAAAACTGCATGTATTTTACGCCGAATACGGAGAAAGGAAAAAAGCTCTGCGATCTGATTAAACCCGTTTGCGAAGAAGGCGGCGAAGAAGAAGTTAAAAAAGAGCAGGAAAAAATCCGTTCGATAACCGAAAAACTTCCCTTTAAGGATCTGGATCTTTCGGTTTTCAGACACAAAAATCTCAATGCATTGTTTGACAGCCCGGATTGGCAAAGTCTTTCGGAAGCGTGCCTCGGCTGCGGGACCTGCACGTTCGTGTGCCCGACCTGCCAGTGTTTCGACATAAGGGACTTTAAAACCGATAACGGCGTGATAAGATTCCGTTGCTGGGATTCCTGCATGTATTCGGATTTTACTCAGATGGCAGCCGAAAACAGCAGAAAAACTCAGCTTCAGAGATTCCGCCAGAGATTTATGCACAAACTGGTGTATTTTCCGTCGCAGTACGGCTGTTATTCGTGCGTGGGATGCGGCAGGTGCGTTAATAAATGTCCGCAGCATCTGAACATCGTAAAGGTAATCAAGAAGTTAGGAGGAAAGGAAAGTGATTAACGAAAACCTTATTCCCAGAATAGGCGTTATAACCGATATAAGGAGAGATACGCCCGATGTCAAAACTTTCCGCGTTGTCGGTCCGGACGGCAAAAAGCTTTTCGAACACATGCCCGGTCAATGCGCGATGGTGTCTGTTCCGGGCGTAAGCGAAGCTATGTTTTCCATAACTTCATCGCCGACAAATAAAGATTTTATGGAATTTTCCATCAAAAAGTGCGGATGTCTTACTGAAATTCTGCATTCACTCGAAGTAGGTCAGCAGATAACCGTACGCGGACCGTATGGCAGAAATTTCCCCGTTGAAGAAGATTTTAAGGGTAAAGATTTACTTTTCATCGCGGGCGGAATAGGGCTTGCGCCGCTGCGCAGCGTCATAAATTATGTCCGTCATTACAGAAAGAATTACGGTAAAGTGGTGGTGGTATACGGCGCGAGAAGCAAAGACGATCTCGTTGACATAGAAGAGATTAAGACCGAATGGATGAACGAACCGGATTTTAATGTTTATCTTACCATAGACAGACCTCAGGACGGATGGGACGGGCATGTCGGTTTCGTCCCCGCTTATGTCAAGGAGCTGGGGCTTGACCCGGGTATGACGGCGGTGCTCTGCGGCCCGCCCATAATGATAAAGTTCACGCTGGCGGGGCTTTTGGAACTCGGTTTTGACAAGTCGCGCGTATATACGACGCTTGAACTTCGCATGAAGTGCGGTATAGGAAAATGCGGAAGATGCAACGTGGGCGATAAATTCGTATGCAAAGACGGTCCCGTTTTCAGAATGGACGAACTGGACGAACTTCCCCCCGAATATTGATTAAAGGAGTTTAAAATGGAAAAGAAAGTTAACGTTTATTTTTTCGGTAAAAAATATCAGGTTCCCGACAGTCTTACCATTATGAAAGCTATGGAATATGCGGGTTACCAGCTTGTGCGCGGCTGCGGCTGCCGCAACGGTTTCTGCGGAGCCTGCGCGACCATATACCGTATATACGGCAAACAGGAACTGAAGGCTTGCCTTGCCTGTCAGACCAAGGTGGAAGAGGGAATGTATGTAGCGACTCTTCCGTTCTTTCCGCTGGTGAAACAGGTTTACGATATAGAGAAAATCAAACCTACAGAGCAGATCATGATGCAGCTCTATCCCGAAATTTATTCCTGCATAGGCTGCAACGCCTGCACCAAAAGCTGCACGCAGGGGCTCAATGTCATGCAGTATATCGCGTACGCTCAGCGCGGCGAGTATGAAAAATGTGCCGAAGAGAGTTTCGACTGCGTAATGTGCGGAGTGTGTTCGGCGCGCTGCCCCGCGGGCATATCTCATCCGCAGGTAGCCGAACTTGCAAGGAGACTTTACGGTAAGTATATCGCGCCCGAGTGCAAGCATCTTGAAAAAAGAGTGGCGGAAATCAAAAACGGCGACTTTGAAAAGATTCTCGAAGATCTTATGGGAAAACCCGTTTCCGAGCTCAAAGAGCTCTACAATAACAGAGAAATAGAGAAATAGGAGAGACAATATGTATAATTATACCGAAGAACAGTTATTGTCTATGAAAAAGGTCGAAGCGACCAGAGAGCAGAGATTGAAAAATCTTTTTCCCAGAATGACTGCGGAAGAAAAGGAAAAGGTGCTGAAAGAAAATCATCCCGATTATATCGAAAGCGCTTACGAAATATTGAAAGTCGGTCCCAATAAGGGGGATAAAGTGCTTCATGAACTTGCGGATCTGCTGCAAGGCAAATCGAGAGTACTCGGAAAAGACATCGATTTATCCCATCCTGATTACGACGTAGACGTACTTGTAATCGGCGGCGGCGGCGCGGGTTCTTCCGCGGCGATCACAGCGCATGCCAACGGCGCTAACGTCATGATGGTTACAAAACTCCGCATAGGCGATGCAAATACCATGATGGCGGAGGGCGGCATTCAGGCTGCAGATAAGGAAAACGACAGCCCGGCCATACACTATCTCGATGCATTCGGCGGCGGACATTTTGCGGCAAAACACGAACTGCTTTACAAACTCGTTACCGAAGCTCCGGACGCCATCAAGTGGCTGAGCGATCTCGGCGTTATGTTCGATAAAGCTCCGGACGGCACAATGATAACGACGCACGGCGGCGGAACATCGAGAAAGAGAATGCACGCCTGCAAGGACTATTCCGGTGCGGAGATAATGAGAACGCTGCGCGACGAAGTTCTTAACAGAAATATTCCCGTTGTTGATTTTACGTCGGCAATAGAGATAATTAAAGACGATGAAGGAAAGGCTTGCGGCGCAGTTCTCATGAATATGGAAACGAAGGAAATTCTTATCGCCAAAGCAAAGACCGTTATCATAGCAACCGGCGGAGCGGGCAGACTGCATTATCAGGGTTTCCCGACAAGCAATCACTACGGCGCTACGGCGGACGGGCTGGTGCTCGCCTACCGTGCGGGAGCAAAGCTGCTTTACGCCGACACATTGCAGTATCACCCCACGGGCGCGGCAGAACCCACGCAGATTTTCGGCGCGCTCGTAACCGAAAAAGTGCGTTCGCTCGGCGCGCAGCTCGTCAATAAAGAAGGCAACGCTTTCGTTTATTCACTGGAAACGAGAGACGTTACGGCGTCTTCCATAATCAGGGAATGCAAGCAAAGACACAACGGCGTAAAAACCACCGACGGCGAAGGTGTCTGGCTGGATACTCCGATGATTGAACTCATAGGCGGCGAAGGTACAATCGAAAAACGTATACCCGCGATGATGAGAATGTTCGGCAAATACGGCATCGACATAAGAAAAGAACCCATATTGATCTATCCCACTCTGCACTATCAGAACGGCGGTATCGATATAGGGGCCGACGGACAGAGCGGCGTTGAAAATCTGTATGTTGCGGGCGAAGCCGTAGGGGGAATTCACGGCAGAAACCGCCTTATGGGCAACTCGCTGCTTGACATAATAGTTTTCGGAAGGAATGCAGGCAAATATGCCAGCGAAAAGGCGAAGAGCGTGAAAGTAGGCAAAATGAATCTCGACCACGTCGCTTCTTTCGCAAAGGAACTTGAAAACGCGGGGCTGAATCCGGAAAAGTATTCGCCTCAGCTTCTGCCGAATTATACCAGACAACCCGCACTGTAAAAACGGTTGGTTCGGGCGGCCGGAATGCCGCCCGTTTTCCGAGTGGGCTATATAAAACTTATAAAAGGATTTAAAGGAGAGTTTAAATGGAGAACAACAACACAGAAACGCAGGAAGTTATAAACGGGCAGACAGAACCCGCCAATGCTCCCGACAACAACCCCAAGAAAAATCTGAAATGGCTTTGGATAACAATCGCGGCAGTGATCGGCGCGGCTATCGTTGCCTGGTGTATTTATAACGCCGTGGTCTTTCAGGGAGAAGGCAGCGCCGTTGAAGAAGTATTTAACGTCAGCAATACGGTAGTTTTGCTGGCAGGAATATTCATCGTGTCGCTTTTGGGATATCTGCTCGGCAGAATAACCATCAAGGGCGTATCGTTGGGTACGGCGGGCGTTTTTTTAGTGGCGATACTTTACGGTTATCTCTGCACTATTCCCGCGATAAAGGATCTGCCTATACTCGGCAAATTTTTTATAGCCGACGGCGATGCGGTAATGAACGGATATTTTGAAAACATAGTTCAAAATATCGGTTTGGTGCTTTTTGTTGCTTCCGTCGGTTTTATAGCCGGACCGAGTTTCTTTAAAAATCTCAGAAAAAATGCGAAATCTTATGTTCTTTTGGGACTTTTGATTATCTTATCGGGCGGCGTGGTTGCAGTGCTTTTTACGCTTATTCCGGGAATCACTTCTGAATTTTCCGCGGGTATACTTTCCGGAGCATTGACGACAACTCCCGGCTATTCGGCGGCGCTCGACACGGCTGTCGAAAATGTCGGGCAGGTCACTTTGGGGCATGCCATAGCATATCCTTTCGGAGTTGTGGGAGTGGTGCTGTTCGTGCAGCTTATTCCAAAACTTACGAAGGCAGACATGAACAGAGAACGCCAGTTGCTGATCGTCGGCAAAAATGAACTCATTGAAAAAAAGCAAGGTCTTTTCCATTGCGACTCATTCGGACTTGCGCCCTTCGCGCTTGCTCTCGTCTGCGGATTGATTCTGGGGGCCATAAAAATACCGCTCAGCGGTGCGGGATATGACGGAATATGCTTCTCGCTCGGCAATACGGGAGGCGTGCTCATAATGTGCTTAATATTCGGGCATTTCGGCAGAATAGGCAAAATGAGCATGGAAGTTCCAGATAAAACTGTCAAGGTTTTCCGCGAATTCGGGTTGATGCTGTTCCTTATAGGCGCAGGCGTCTCGGGCGGAGTAAGCCTTGTCTCCGAGATAAGCCAGTCCGAACTCGGCGGAATGCTGGTTCTTTACGGATTTATCGGCGGTGCGGTTATGACTATCGTTCCGATGATAATCGGTTTCATATTTGCAAAATACGTTTTGAAGATAAGTCTTCTCAACAATCTCGGCTCTATAACCGGCGGTATGACGTCGACGCCGGCGCTCGGCACGCTGATAAACGTTGCCGGAACAGACGATGTGGCTTCGGCATATGCGGCAACTTATCCCATTGCGCTTGTATCCGTGGTGTTGGTTTCGCAGTTCCTTATACTGCTGTTTTAATTACTGCAAAAGAAAGCAGTACGGGCTGTCGGAAAATTCCGGC
>CAUHGY010000085.1 GCA_959605945.1 uncultured Clostridia bacterium
GAAACCGACGAAAATGCCGATATCCGACAGTATCTGTCGGATATTGCGAAAACCGCCGTGTTTCGACGTGGCACACCATAAGGGACTCGAACCCCTAACCTTTGCGTCCGTAGCGCAACGCTCTATCCAATTGAGCTAATGGTGCAAATTTAATTTTAAGCCGCCTGCACACCGAAAAACCGTTTAACCGTTACAATGCGCCGACAACCGCACTTTCTGCCGTAAAACTTTCAAAAAAAATTTATAATTCCGACAGCTTTTACATTGTATACCAAATTTTTATATTTGTCAAATTTTTAACAATCTATTTTTAACAAAACATCAATAGTCTTAAATTACTATCTGTCTCGGCGCAGCGAATGCACCGAGACAGCTGCCGTTTCAACCTGATATTTTGATGCCCGTTCAGGAAAGCACTGCTTTGATTCTTCTTACGCCGCTTGACGAGCTCTCTTCCTTTTTTATGGTAAACTTACCGAGTTCTCCTGTATTCGCCGCATGCGGGCCGCCGCATATCTGCTTATCGACGCCTGCTATTGTGTAAACGGATATAATCTGATCCTGCGAAGTGGGGTTAAAAACACCGTAAGCGCCTTCCGCAACCGCTTTTTCATAAGGCAGTTCTTCCCGGACGACGTCAATTTTCCTGGCTATGACGTCGTTGACAAAATCTTCGAGCCGTTTAAGTTCTTCGTCAGTCATTTTATGATCGCAGTTAAAATCGAATCTGAGCCGTTCTTCGTTTATATTGGAGCCTTTCTGTTCTGTGTGGTTGCCGAACATTTTCCGAAGCCCCGCAAGCATAATATGAGTTGCCGTATGATATCTTGCCGTTATCTCGTTTCTGTCCGTAAGGCCGCCTTTTGCCGACTGTGCCTGCGCTTTGGAAAGTTCCTGATGCGCCCTGAAAGCTTCGTCGAATCCCGCAGTATCGACAGCCAGTCCCTTTTCTTTTGCAAGCTCGACGGTCAATTCGAGAGGAAATCCGAAAGTATCGTAAAGTCTGAATGCGGCTTTGCCGGAAATCTCTTTTTCGGGAACATAGGCAGGATCTTTCGCCGCCATAAACGCATTTTTGCGCTCCATGCCCGTAACGCACTTATCGAACTCTTTCAGACCGAGCGCAAGAGCCGATTCAAATTTTTTGATCTCTTTTGTTATTTCTTCAATGATATAATCTTTCTTTTCAACAAGCAAAGGATATGCCTGACCGTAAACTTCGTCTATGAATATTTCGGCAACTCCGCACATGTTCACGGCATCCGTGCCCAGATTTTTGCAGTATCTGATGGCACGGCGCAAAAGTCTTCTCAAAATATATCCCGCACCTGTATTAGACGGCGTTATTCCGTTAATATCGCCTATCAGCATGACGGCAGTGCGCGTATGATCGGCGACTATGCGCATGGCTTTTGTGATCTCTTCAACCTCGCCGTAAGTTTTTCCTGAAACCTTCTCGAGATATTTGATCGCGCCGTCAAACAAGTCTGTCTTATATCCGTCAGTCAGTCCGTTGAGAAAAAGAAGCAGCCTGTCAAGCCCGAAACCGGTGTCTACGTTTTTGTTTTCAAGTTCGGCATATTTACCGCCCGCAAGCTTTTTATACTGCATATACACGTCGTTTCCGATTTCCACGTATCTGCCGCAGCTGCAGTTCACGTCGCACGTGTCGCAGCATTTTTTGTCGTGCCTGGGATAAAACCATTCGTTGTCCGGTCCGCAGGGTGTGCCCACGGTGCCTTCCAGTTCCCACCAGTTATTCGATTTATCGAGATAGAAAATATTTTCTTCCCTGATGCCGAGTGCCTTTAAATATTCGGCGGTTTCGGTATCTTTGGGAGCTGCGTCGTCTCCTTCGAAAACAGTTGAACAAATTTTATCTTTATCGAAACCGAAAACTTCGGTAAGCAATTCAAAAGTCCATTTGGTTTTTTCTTTTTTGAAATAATCTCCGAGGCTCCAATTGCCCATCATTTCAAAAAAAGTAAAATGCGTAGCGTCGCCGACGCTGTCTATGTCTACCGTTCTGACGCAACCCTGAACGTTGCAAAGCCTCGTGCCCTTCGGATGCTTTTTACCCAATAAATAAGGCATAAGCGGCTGCATCCCCGCAACGTTGAACATAACGCCCGTGGTACCGTCGCCTATCAAAGAAACCGCGCCGATATTGACGTGGCCGCGGTCCTCGTAAAATTTTATCCATTTTTCTCTGAGTTCTTTCGACGTAATCATTTTTTTCTCACCGTTCGCTGACGTCCGGCAGTTCAAAAAAAAACTCTCTGCCCCGCAACGATTTTTCGAATAAGTTTTAGAATATATATAGTATATAAACCCGTCGAAAAATTGTCAACTGTTTTCGCGTTCAAGCACCGCACAGAATGCGGTTTGGACCGTTTATTTCCCGATTAAATACCGAACGCTTCGCAAAATCCCGGTGCGTGCCCGCGGAAAAAACAGTTAAGCCTGTTAAAAACCGAACGGTAACTGTCTTTGGGCGCAATGGTCAGAAATTTTACATTTTCACGCTCTGCCGCTGCCCGTATCGCGCCGTTTAACTCGCCTGCGTTTTCGTTCATGACAGGCAAAACGTAAATATCGCAGCATTTAAACATTCTGCCGACCGTCTTAATCAGCTCACGATAGTTTTCATACACTTCGTCCGCGCTGACTCCGCGTTTAAGCTCTTCTTCGCCGAGACATAAAAAAAGCTTGGAGGGATTAAGCCTTTTAAGACAGTCCGAAGCGACAGCCGCAGCTTCCTTAACGGTAAGTCCTTCGATACTGCGATTGTATACGGCATAGTCCGCTCTGCCCTGCATCAATTCGTAAAAGGGGAAATTTGCCGAATACGTAGAACCGAAAACCGCAATTTCTCCTTTGACGGCAAGTTCGTTGACATTTTTGAAAAACCTTACTTTTTCCGCGCAATTTTCCTTCATTATTGTTTCTCCTGTATACTTTCTCTTTTTTTATTTATGAAATACAGCACTATATCCACAGTGACCATCAAAGCGTTCAGTACGTAAAGATACAAAACATAGGTATAAACCCCTGCCACAATTTTGCTGACTATACCGGCAGCGTACCCCACAAGAATCGCCAGCATAAAAACAAAACTTTTACCCTTTGTGGACTTTGACTTAATGCTCTTATACACCGCAAGAGGCCACGAACAGCCGAAACAGATCAACATGATAGTTTCAAAAATATTTGCCATACCTATTTTCTCCTGAAAAATTATTTACTCTTTTTTCTTTGCATTACCATTATAGCATTGACAAATCATAAAGTATAATATATATTATTTATAAAACCGATAACTTCAAGGAATAAATCATGGAACTGTCACATCTCAAATATTTTTACGAGACGGCGCGCCTCGAGCATGTCAGCAAAGCGGCGGAACAACTGCATATTGTTCAGCCGGCGCTGACGAAATCTATCAAATCGCTTGAAGCCGAACTGGGAGTCAAACTGTTTTACCGCAGCGGCAGAAATGTTAAACTCAGCGAACACGGCAAATTTTTGTATGAAAAACTGACGCCGTTGCTTTCCGAAATAGAAAATCTGCCGATGACGGTGGCAAAAAATAAAGCCGCGGTGGAAAATACCGTGACCATAAACGTTCTTTCCGCATCAACGATAATAACCGACGCCGTGGTGGCGTTCAAAAAAACGCATCCCGACGTCATATTCAAGATGATTCAGAACGATACGGAACCCGAATGCAATATTCTGGTCACCACAAACTCGTTCAGCCCCGTCACCCCGGCGGGCATCGTTAAAAGAGCCGTAATCGAAGAAAAAATTTATCTCGCCGTGCCGAGAATGTCTCAACTTGCAAAAAAAGACAGCATAGAGCTTAAAGACGTGAAGCAGGAAAACTTTGTAAATCTTTCGGGATCGCGGTTATTCCGCACGGTGTGCGACACCTACTGCATGAATGCCGGTTTCAAACCGAAAACCATTTTCGAAAGCGATTCTCCCCTGACTGTAAAAAATCTTATCGGCGCAGGTATAGGAGTGGCGTTCTGGCCCGAATTTTCCTGGGGCGACATTTCCAAAAAAGGCGTTAAACTGTTAAATATTATCAGCCCCGAATGCCGCCGTGAAATTATCCTTTACCTGACGGGGACGGGCAAAAATTCCCTTTTCGGCGAAGAATTTTTCAATTATGCGGCAGATATACTTCAAAAAAGAAAAAAACCGGTCATTTAATTAACAGCACTATTTGTCTTTTTTTTCAGCGATTTTTTAAAAAAGAAAAGCTTTCTGAAAAACCCTAAAAACTCGTTTTACTGCGACCGACGGGCGCAGCGGAAGTCCTTAAAAACAGACGTTTGCATAATTTGCGGTTTTGTGTTATAATATATGCGGTAAGGCTTATTCAAGCCTTTGAGACTGTCCGTCTATCTGCGCTGCCGCGCCGCCGTACTACATGAATCAGGACGCAAAAATGCCGTTACGATCAAGCATTTTTGTTTTTGATAATATAAAAAATCTCGCTTAAAGGAGGTTCTATGGAAATATTTGAAGAATTTATAGCAAGGTCGATGCCTTTTATAGAAAAGCTGTCGGTCAAGGCGGAACAGAGCACGATTATAGATAACGAATACTATAAAAAATACGACGTAAAGCGCGGTCTCCGCGACATAGGCGGCGAAGGTGTGCTTGCCGGACTTACCGAAATATCCGAAATAATTGCTTTCAAATCGACAGATGACGGAATGTATATTTTTGACGACGAAGGCAAAAAAATTCCGGTAGACGGCATCCTTCGTTACCGCGGATATGACATTAAAGATATAGTCAGAGGGTTTACGTCCGAAAAACGGTTCGGTTTTGAAGAAATAGCTTATCTGCTGCTGTTCGGAAAACTTCCTACCGCAGACGAACTGGCTGATTTCAACGCGCTGCTTTCCGGTTTCCGCACCCTTCCCATATCGTTCGTGCGCGATGTAATAATGAAAGCGCCTTCCACGGACATGATGAACGGACTTGCCAGAAGCGTTCTGACGCTTTATTCTTATGACCGCAAACCGGACGACATATCCATCCCCAACGTTTTAAGACAGTGTCTGCAGCTCATAGCGCAGTTCCCCGTATTAAGCGTTTATTCTTACCAGACTTACAAATATTACCACGACGGCGACAGTCTTATAATACATAAACCGCGCCGCGAACTGTCCACGGCGGAAGCCATGCTGGCGCTGATGCGTCCCGATGAAAAATATACCGAACTCGAAGCAAGCCTTCTCGATCTTATGTTTGTTCTGCATGCCGAACACGGCGGCGGCAACAATTCGACGTTTACCACGCATGTGGTCTCAAGCTCCGGAACGGACACTTATTCGGTCATGGCGGCATCTCTCGGCTCGCTGAAAGGTCCGAGACACGGCGGTGCAAATATCAAAGTCGTCCGCATGTTTGAAGATATGAAAGCCAATCTGCGTTCGAGATCGGATGCCGACGTGCGGGACTATCTTTCAAAACTGCTCGACAAACAGGCTTTCGACCGTTCGGGGCTTATCTACGGCATGGGACACGCCGTTTATTCGCTTTCCGATCCCAGAGCCGACATTATGCGCGGCTACGTGGAACGGCTCAGCGAAGAGAAACACCGTCATGAAGATTATGAATTGTACGCCAAAGTTGAGCGCCTCGCCCCCGAAGTAATCGCCGAAAAACGGGCGATTTACAAGGGCGTTGCCGCCAATGTAGACTTCTATTCGGGTTTTGTCAATTCCATGCTCGACATTCCGATAGAGCTTTTCACCCCCATTTTCGCCACTGCCCGCATAGTAGGTTGGAGCGCACACAGAATAGAAGAACTTGCCAACCGCGGAAAAATAATCCGTCCCAATTATTTAAGCGTTTCCCCTTCTTCCGCATACGTGCCGATAAAAGACAGAACTTAATGAATTTGAAAATCAATTTACGCAGTTTTCCCGTGCGCCGCTGCCGATTGCAGCGGTGCACGTTGTTTTTGCAGTTCGTTCTGTCTGCCGATTTATTTTTGAAAAAACGAATTTCACTGCAATAAAAAAACGCCCGTTTCTTCTAATGTAAACGGGCAAAATTTTCCGAAAATTATTATTTCAAAAACGTTTTGTAAACGCATCAGGCTGTATCGTGATTTTGCCGAGAGCGGTTTTCCGTTCTTTCCAGTCGGGAAGAAAACATCCTAAAAGCGCATAAAATTTCTCGGAATGGTCGGGCTGCAAAAAATGCGTAAATTCATGCACCACAACGTATTCGACGCATCTCTCCGGCACAAATGCCAGCTGATAGTTAAAAGTAAGAACGCCTTTGCTCTTATAACAGTTTCCCCACATGGAACGCATATCCTTAAAAATAATGCGAGGATATTTTACGCCGTATTTGACGAATGAGGAATAATGTTTCAGACAAAGTCTTTTAACCAGCTCCGTGACCGCTGCTTTTATTTTATTCCTTACAATCGCAGCGATAAGATTTCGATCGTTTTCCGCCGCGTAGACGACGAAAACTCCTCCGCGGATATCGGCGTAATTGCCCCCTTTGGCTATTTTTAGCGCATACCTGTCGCCGAACAATCCGATCGTCTCGCCTTCCGTATAATTTTCGGGAAGATGAGACGCACGCGTTTTTCCCTTTTTCAAAGCGGAAAGAATAAAACGCGATTTTTTCCGCAGAAAATTTTCTATAAACGCTATGCTTACCCGCTTGTCCGCGGAAACCGTAACAATATCTCCGGCAATGCGCAGATTGACGTTTTTAACCTGTTTTCTTAAAAGCGTGTACTTGACGGGCACGCCGTCAAGCACAACCGTTCCGACAATCTGTTTCTGCGTAACTTCTTTACAACTTTTCATAGAGCGCATTTTTCATGCAATATGTTCCTGTACGCCGTCGGCGGATACACACTCATGTTTTCTGCGGAGTTTAACGAAAATAACCGCAAACAATACGAAATTAACCGCTGCCGTCGCTATCCAGCTTATAGGATAAGATATATAAAGAATAAACAGCGTGCGTTCTGCGGCAAAAACGGTAAGCACCCACACGACCCTGAAAACACACGCGCCGAAGAAAGAAATTATCATTCCC
>CAUHGY010000086.1 GCA_959605945.1 uncultured Clostridia bacterium
GATAAGAACGTTTTTGTTCCCGGTGAAGAAAATTATATCGGAGAAAGCCCTTTTTCCGAACCTGAAACGCGGGCGTTGAGAGATTTTACGCTCAAAGTAAAACCGCAGGCTACCGTGAGCTATCATTCCAAGGGCGAAGAAATTTATTGGGAATTCGGTCAGAAAGGCGCCGATTTTTGCAGAGATGCGGCGGTTGCCGAAAAAATCGCGGCGGAAACGGGATACAAAGCGAAGATCATAAAAGGTTCTGCCGGAGGTTATAAAGACTGGTGCATCAGCGCGCTTAAAATTCCCGCGTTGACTATAGAAGTCGGAAGCGACGAATTATCGCATCCCATAGGCAAGGAAAGTCTATCGGAAATTTTTAAAAGAAATAAACGGGTTATGAATATTCTTACGGAGATCGATTATGGAGATTAAGTTTATGCGCGCCGCTTTGCGCGAAGCGCAAAAAGCGGCTGCCGCGGACGAAGTGCCGATCGGCGCGGTCGTTGTCATGGACGGCAAAATCATTGCGCGGGCGCACAATATGACCGAAAAAACACAACTGGCAACCGCTCATGCCGAAATTCTCGCTTTGAACAAAGCTTCCAAAAAACTCAAAAGCTGGCGGCTTGACGGCGCGGAGATGTATATAACGGTGGAACCGTGCGCCATGTGTGCGGGAGCGATTGCGGGCGCAAGAATAAAAACCGTGTATTTCGGAGCCCATGAAAAAAAGAGCGGATGCGCCGAGAGCAAATATCCCGTGCTGTCGGACAGCGGGCTCAATCATAAAACGGAATTCTGCGGAGGAATTATGGGCGACATTTGTGCAAATATCATAAAAAGTTATTTTAAAGATAAGAGAATGCGAAAAAGTCTTGACTAAAAAGCATATTCGTCGTAAAATATAAAAGTACTTTTAAAGTACGCAAAGATACTTTGGGAGAAATTTTATAAAATGATTACACACGGCAACACAATCGAGGTTCTGGCAGGCAATTCCAACAAGCCTTTGGCGGAAGCAATTGCAAAAGAACTTAACCTTTCGCTGTCAAATGCGGAAGTGGGCAAGTTTTCGGACGGAGAGATAAGCATAACTCTCCCGAGAACGGTCAGGGGCAAGGACGTGTTCATTATTCAGTCCACTTCAAGTCCCGTAAACGACAATCTCATGGAACTGCTTATCATGATCGACGCGTGCAGGCGCGCATCCGCAGGAAGAATTACCGCCGTTATGCCGTATTTCGGCTATGCCCGTCAGGACAGGAAAGCCCGTCCGCGCGATCCTATCACCGCAAAACTCGTTGCCGATATTCTTACCAGCGCAGGGGCCGACAGAGTTCTAACCATGGATCTCCACGCCGCGCAGATACAGGGTTTTTTCGAAATCCCCGTCGACCATCTTTACGGCGCTCCCATTCTCGCCAAATATTATAAAAACAAGATGAACGAGAACTGGGTCGTCGTTTCGCCCGACGTCGGCAGCGTGGGCAGAGCAAGAAATTTTGCTTCGAGAGTAAACGCTTCGCTCGCGATAGTGGACAAGCGCAGACCCAAAGCCAACGCGATAGAAGTTATGAACGTTATCGGCGACGTGGCCGGTAAAACCTGTCTTATGGTAGACGACATGATAGATACAGCCGGCACTATAGTTCAGGGCGCGGAAGCGCTGGTCAAAAACGGAGCGAAAGAAGTTTTCGCATGCTGCACGCACGGCGTATTCAGCGGACCCGCTCTTGAAAGACTTGTCAATTCTCCCATTAAGGAAATCGCGGTGCTTGACACCATCGACATACCCGAAAACATACACAATCCCAAATTCAAAGTTATTTCGGTTGCCAAACTTATAGCGAGAGCGATAACGACCATTTATTCGGATTCGTCCCTTTCCGCTATTTACGAGGACTGACAAAAAGCAAATCGCAGGAAAAAGCCGTTTAAATCAAAACGGCTTTTTTGGACAGACAGGAATATGAAACTTATTGCGGGGCTGGGAAATCCCGGCGAACAGTATAAAAATACTTTTCATAATTTAGGTTATCTCGGCGTAGAAAAGGCGGCGGAACTTTGCGGCGTATCGCACGAAAGGGAATTCTGCCGCGCAATCGTGGCCGACGCAAAAGTCGGCGGAGAAAAAGTGTTTTTCGCAAAACCTCTCACGTTTATGAATTTAAGCGGCGAGAGCATTGCGGCGCTGATGAACTATTATAAAATTCCGCTTGAAAACCTGATAGTCATATATGACGACTACGACCTTCCCAAAGGTTCGGTGCGTATCCGCGAAAGCGGTTCGGCGGGCACGCACAACGGTATGCGCAATATCGTAAAGGAGTTGGGCAGCGAAAATTTCGCAAGGATCAGGATAGGGTTTAATCCCGGTGCGGACAGCAAAATTCCGCTTATCGATTACGTTTTGGCAGGAATTCCTGAAGGCGACAGAGAAACGATCGGCCGCGCAGCGGAGATTGCGGGCAAAGCCGCCTGCGATTTCGCGCACGGAGTAGGCATACGGGATATTATGCAGAGATATAACTTCAAAGCTCGATAAAAACCGGAATTCGGTAAACTTTATGCTCGGAAAATTTCTCGATTTAAATAAAGAGGGCAATTCGGTAAACGAATTTCTCGAACTTCTCCGCCAGGGCATGCCGCTGGCGGCGTTCGGCGTTACGGCGCCGTTCAAATATTATCTTGTATCTCAGATCGACGAACCCGTATTGTTTATAGTAAAAGATATGCTCGCCGCCGGCGAGGCGGCGCGCGCTGTTCGGGAATTTGCGTCTAAAACCGTAGCCGTGATTCCGCCCAAAGACGAAATACTTCTCATAAACAGGGCATTTTCAAAAGACGGCGTGTATGCGCGCATAGAAGCTGCGGCAAAAATCTCAAGCGCCGATATTATTATAGCAACACCGCAGGCACTGATGCAGAATTTTTCGGCCGATACCGCGGGCATAACTTTTTTCCCTCAGCTTGAAATAGGGCGCGATGCGCTTTTGAAAACGCTTGTGCGGTTAGGTTACAGACGTACGGACGCGGCTGAAAGCAAAGGCAGTTTTTCTTTGCGGGGAGATATTCTCGATATTTTTCCCGTAAATTGCGAGAATCCCGCCAAGATCGATTTTTTCGGCGATACCGTAGAGAGCGTTAAGTTTTATGATCCGGAAACACGCAAAAATCTCGGCTATCAGGACGAACTTTTTGTTTTACAGGCAGTGGAAACGGTTTTTTCCGATGCCGATATCGAGCGTATACGGTCAGTGTGCCGCGAAGAAGTTAAAACTGCGCCGCGCGAGCGCAGGGTCAGGCTCAAAGCGCTGTGCGAAACCGTTGAGGAAGCCGTCGAAAATTTAGATTTCGACACGCTGTCCAACATGTCGCCGCTGTCTGAGAACAAGGCGTCTATCACCGATTTGCTCCGTGAAAATACGGTTGTCGTATTCGACGAGGCCAAGCGTATAGACGAAATTGCCGCGCTGTGTTTTACGGAATTCGAGGAGAGATTCAAATCTCTCTGCGACAGCGGCGAGGTGTTCGGCTTTGAAAGAGACGCCATGGTCGATTTCGGCACTGTAAACGTCGGGCTCGGGAAATTTCGGATGTGCGCTCTGCAAACGCTTTCCACGGCGATACCTTTTTTCAATCCTCTTCGCATAATGAACCCGTCTGTGAGCGGCATATCCAATTACAGGCTGGATTTCAAAGAAATTTTCTCCGACGTGGATAACTGGCTTAAAAGCGGTTATTCGGTAGTCGTCTGCGCAGGAGACGCAAAGCGCGCCGAAAAACTGTGCTTTGACTTTTCCGGTAAGAACATAATGTCGGCGTTAAATCCCGCGGAAAGGGGCGCCGGCGTGTCGGTTTTATCCGTTAAGCTCGATAACGGGTTTGTGTTTCATGAACAGAAAACGGCTGTCATAGGCAGCGGTAATCTGTTTGCAAAGCCTGTAGCGGAAAGAAAAATCAAATCTAAAAAACAGAACTTTTTCACCGCGCCGGAAGCGGGCGACTATGCCGTACATGAAATTCACGGCATCGGCAGAGTGCTCGGTACCAAAAAGATATCGTCAACCGAAGGCACTAAGGATTACGTTGCCGTGGAATACTCGGGCGGCGATGTTCTTTACGTGCCCGTGGAGCAGATGGATATTCTGACCCGCTATCTCGGCGGCGAGAAAAAACCGCGGCTTTCCAAAATAGGCGGCAGGGATTTCGAAAGGGTTAAAAGCAATGTCCGCGAAAGCATTCGCAAAATGTCTTTCGACCTTAAAAAACTTTACGAAGAACGCAACTCGCTGTGCGGATATAAGTTTATAGACGACGAAGAATTGCAGCGCGCTTTCGAAAACGCTTTCGAATTCGAAGAAACGCCCGATCAGATTGCGGCGGACAGAGAGATCGCCGCCGATATGACGAGCGGCAAAGTCATGGACAGGCTGATTTGCGGCGACGTGGGTTTCGGCAAAACCGAAGTGGCGTTCCGCGCCGTATTCCGCGCCGTCGTCAACGGCAAGCAGGCTGCCATGCTGGCGCCTACGACTATTCTTACCGAACAGCATTATAACACCGCGACCGAACGTTTCAAGGGCTTCGGCGTTAAAATAGCATGTCTTAACAGATTTAAAACGGATAAACAGCAAAGAGAAATAATCTCAAAGCTCAAGAGCGGTGATATAGATTTCGTGATAGGCACTCACAGGCTGCTGGGAAAGGATGTGGGATTTAAAGATCTCGGCATACTCGTTCTCGATGAAGAACAGCGTTTCGGGGTGGAGCACAAAGAAAAAATAAAACTGCTCAAAGCCAATGTAGATACTCTTACGCTTACGGCAACCCCGATTCCGAGAACCTTGCACATGTCGCTGTCCGGGATACGTTCGATAAGCACAATCAACACTCCTCCCAAGAAACGGCTGCCCGTTCAGACGTATGTGACGGAAGAGACGGATATGCTGATTAAGGACGCCGTAACGCGGGAGATAAACAGGGGCGGTCAGGCATTTTTACTGTACAACAGGGTGGAAAGCATTTTCACTTTTGCCGATAAAATAAAGCGGCTTATGCCGTCGTTGCGCGTAACCGTGGTGCACGGACAGATGGAAGAACGGGCCTTGGAGCGCGGCATACTCGAGTTTTACAGGGGTGAAAGCGACTTGCTTATTTCCACCACTATCATAGAAAACGGCATCGATCTTCCCAAAGCCAACACTCTGATAGTCATCGACGCCGACAAGCTCGGGCTTTCCACGCTCTATCAGTTAAAGGGCAGGGTGGGAAGAAGCGATCGCCTCGCGTATGCTTATTTTACTTTCAAACGTGAAAAAATTCTCAGCGAAACGGCATATCACCGTCTTAACGCCATCATCGAATTCGCCGAGATGGGCAGCGGCATCAAGATTGCCATGCGAGATCTCGAAATACGAGGTGCCGGCAACGTGCTCGGCGTCGAACAGCACGGGCATATGGATAAAATCGGTTACGAACTCTATTCGAAATTGCTCCGTGAAGAGCTAACCGGCAAGGAAGAAAAAACGGTCGAACTCGACGTCAGAGTGACTGCATTTATTCCGGACGGCTATATAGAAAGCAATTCCGCACGTATGGATGCTTATAAAGAGATTGCCGAAATCAGCGGGAAAAAAGATGCGGAGGAAGTGAAAACCATGCTTACCGACGCTTACGGCGATCTGCCCGTCGAGACCGAAAATCTTATCGATATCGCACTCGTGAAACGTCTTGCCATGGCTGCGGGCGTCAGTGCGATTAATGTAAGGAAGGAGTGCGTCAATCTCGTTTTCGACGACGTAAAAGCACTTTGGAGCGCGGGCGTAAACCGCGCCGTAAGCGCCATGAAGGGCCGCGCGCGCGTTACCGTTGCGGACAGCCCTGCCGTTGAATTCGAGCGGAAAGGAGAAAATAACAGGGAAATGCTTGAAGTTCTGCGTATTTTTTTAGAAACGGCTGCCGAATACGCAGGTTAAAAGGCGGACGCACGGTTACAGACGGTAAAATATAATTCGGAAAAACAGGCGGAAGTAAAATGAAAGATGTTACCGAACGTTTTTTCAGTCGCGGCAAAGTTGATGTAAACGCGTTGACCGATTACGGGTTTATAAAAAACGGAGACGTATGGGCTTATGGCGTAAATATTGTCGGAACCATGCGGTTAACCGTTGAAATAGACTCTGTCGGAAGAGTTTTTGCCTGCGTGAAAGATACGGATTTTGACGAAGAGTATGCACTCGTTTATGACAATGCTGCGGAAGGCGGGTTTGTCGGCACGGTTCGCTCAGGTTTTGAAAAAATTTTAAGAGACGTTGCCGAGAAATGTTTTCAAAAAGAACCATGTTTAAGCAGCGGGGCTAACGCCGTTATTGAATACGTTCGCAGAACTTACGGCGCTGAACCCGAATATCTGTGGGAAAAATTCCCTCGGGACGCCGTATGGCGCAGGGCAGACAACAAAAAATGGTTCGGAGCTCTGCTTACCGTAGACGGAACCAAGCTCGGTCTGGACAGCGGAGAAAGAGAAGTTCTGGACCTACGTGCCGCCCCGGAAGATATTGACATGCTTATTGACGGAGTAAATTATTTTCCGGGATATCATATGAATAAAAAGCATTGGATTACCTTGATTTTAGACGGTAATCTCAGGGATGAAGAAATATTTGCCGGGATAGATGCAAGTTTTGTTCTCGCCGGCGGTGTCCGCGGGAAAAAAACCCGGTAATGCCGCTTTTCATACGGCAAAAAACGCAAGCCGCCGTCAAAGATATTGCAAAAAACGATTGCAATTTTTTTGAGGATGGTGTATAATCGAAAAAGAGTAAATTTTTATGCGTTGCAAAAAATTTACGCGCCGCTGAAAGCGCCGCCCGCGCCGAGCGGAGGGGCACGGCGCGAAATTCTCTTGAATTTCCGTCGGTTTTGCTTACAAATGCGAACCGCGCTTGCAGACAAAACCTTGTGGAAATATAATCGAAAAAGAGTAAATTTTTATGCGTTGCAAAAAATTTACGCGCCGCTGA
>CAUHGY010000087.1 GCA_959605945.1 uncultured Clostridia bacterium
AGTGCGCGTGATGGTGAAGCCCGAACAGGTCAATGATGCGCAGACGCTTTTCCTGGCCAAGGAGATTGCAAAAAAGATAGAACAGGAAATGGAGTATCCCGGTCAGATCAAAGTCAACGTCATAAGAGAGTGGCGCGCAACCGAGTATGCAAAATAAAGCGGTTGAACCCGCTAAAAACGGCGAAAATTACGGTTAAATTTGCTGTGTAAATCAAATAATACGTTAATAATCGTCACGTTAATAAAAATTGATAATCGCTGTATAAACAGATCGTCCCCGAGCGGAAGAATTTTCCGCTCGGGGACGTTTACGGTATAACGGCAAAACGTTCGTCAGACGGTTTTTTATTATACCCTGCCTAAACAGACAGCGGCGCATTTGTAAATGACATTCGTGGCCTTATGTTGATTGCCGCTTATATGCGTTCCAAGGTTCGCTTTTTTAAATATCCGTTTAAATTTTCGGTGCCAGCAATCCGCAACACGTATAGCCGCGCGGAGATAAGCGACAATTGAAATACTTTTGGATACGGCGCGGGTCGCACTAAGATAAAACGAGAGGAAAAATTCCCTTCCGATGCGGTCTATACCGCGTCGGAAGGGAGAAATATCGGCGTCAAATAATATATATTTCCGAAACGCTGATGAGTATCTTTTTTTTCGAGCTGCGGCGTTCGTAGCGTCGGTTACTGCACGCATTCAGCCATTGCGCCGTGCCCGCCGAATATGCGCCAGGTACCTTCGCCGAGGATTGATAAAAGAGTTTTTCTCTGCAGCCTCGCAAGTTCGACGTCGGTATCGACCGAAGTCATCAGAATGGGCGCATACCTGTTATAGACGGCCTGTTCGGGCGTAAAACCGTGCAAGTTGACGTAAACATCGCCCGAAAAAACGAGTTTGTATTTTCTGTTTATCAAAATAATTTCGCCCGACAGGTGCCCGCCGGCCGTTGCATAGATTTCGAATTCAAATTCGCCGAAACGGTATTCACCCGCTTTATATACAGGTTCTTCCGCATCGTCTTCTACCCGGCATGCGATTTTCAGTTTTTCGACGGGCGGCGGGGCATAGTGCGTCAGCAGTTTGCAAATGCGCACGTATGGAAGGTGCACGGGGTTTTGTTCGCGGAAATCGCGTTTATTTTGCGCCTGTAAAAGGAAAAATTCCTTTGTTTTATCGCTTACAAGTATCTCGTCGAACATATCGAGAAGTCCCGTGTGGTCAACGTCGGCATGGGTGACGAAAATTTTTTTGTCAATGGCGGAAAAATCGCCTGTGATTGCGTCGAAAATTTTTTTCATTTCGTCGCGGTAAGATGCATATCCGCAGTCTATAAACAAAAATTTTCCGTTGCTTTTGAGAATATACGTGTTGCTGCCGCAGGGCGGCTCGATGACGGTGACGGAAGAGTTTTGCGTTATCGCGTGTTCGGTTATACGCGGCTTAAACGCCGTGCCTTTGCTTGACGAAATTTGCTTTGCAACTTTGGCTATACTGTCGAAAGCGGTGCGGGGAGACATGTTTTTCTCGTCGAGTATCTGCATGGCTCGGTTTACGTTGACGGCGAGTTTTGCTTTAAGTTCGCTTTTAAGCCCTGCGTCGGAAGCAAGTTCATCCACGTAAGTTCTGTAAAAAATGCTGTTGTCAAGCACCACTTCGCTGCGGCTGTATTCTATTTGCGTAACAGG
Organism: uncultured Clostridia bacterium; assembly: GCA_959605945.1. Classification (GTDB taxonomy): domain Bacteria; phylum Bacillota; class Clostridia; order Christensenellales; family Borkfalkiaceae; genus UBA1259. The sequence continues at coordinate 1,689 of CAUHGY010000087.1, forward strand.
GCAGATTTTTTCAGCCTGTCCGAGAAAACGCGAAAAAGCAGCGTTGTCGCTGACAAAAAGCCCCATTCTGAAAAGTTGGAAGCCAAGCCCGTTTTCATGCGAACTGATATATGAGATATTCATCTTGTATTTTTCTATCAGTTCGAGAATTTTAAGCAGCTGGCCGGGTTTGTCGTCGAGTTTGAATTCGGTAAGCACCACGTTGCTTGAAAATCCCGCATCTGAAAGATAACCTATCTCTTCGAGACGCATTGCGGCGCTTTTGAGCTGTTCGGACGTGCCTTCCGCTTCAATGAACAGAGTGTGCGTATCTACAGCTTTGTTGTAGCTGACGCGCGTGATGTTTATTTTAAGGCAAGCGAAAATCTCGCTTGCCTTTAAGAATGCGCCCGCTTTGTCGGGCATGGTTGTGACGAAAGTTTTTTTCATGCCGATAATTATCTTTTAATTCTTATATCTGTGTTGCACCGTACGCGCGAACGGGTTGTTATAACGGCGCTGTGCGCGGGTTATTCCCATTCAATGGTTGCGCAGGGCTTAGGGGTAAGGTCGTAAAGCACGCGGTTTACGTTTTTAACTTCCTTGGTTATGCGGTCGGTTATGTGACAAAGCAGTTCGAAAGGCACATTTTCTACGGTGGCGGTCATTGCGTCTTTGGTGTTGACCGCACGGATAATTACAGGGTAGGCGAATGTACGTCTGCCGTCCGTGACGCCTACTGATTTTACGTCGGGAACGACGGTGAAATACTGCCATACTTTGCCTGCAAGACCGTTTTTGGCAAACTCTTCGCGCAGAATAGCATCCGATTCTCTAACCGCTTCCAGCCTGTCGCGGGTGATGGCGCCGAGACATCTGACACCCAGACCGGGACCGGGGAAGGGCTGACGGAAAACCATGCTGTCGGGAAGCCCCAAAGCCTGTCCGACCACGCGGACCTCGTCTTTGTAAAGATATTTCAAGGGTTCGACAAGTTCGAATTTCAGGTCTTCGGGCAGACCGCCGACGTTGTGGTGGGCTTTTACGCCGTCGCTTTCCAGAATGTCGGGATAAATGGTGCCTTGCGCGAGAAAAGCGATTCCGTCGAGTTTTCTCGCTTCTTCTTCGAACACGCGAATGAATTCCGCGCCGATGATTTTTCTTTTGGTCTCGGGATCGTTTACCCCCGCGAGTTTATCAAGAAAACGGTCGACCGCGTCAACGTATATGAGATTGGCGTTCATCTGATTTCTGAAAACTTCGATTACCTGTTCGGGTTCGCCTTTTCTTAAAAGCCCGTGGTTTACGTGCACGCAGACCAGCTGTTTGCCGATAGCTTTTATGAGCAGTGCGGCAACAACCGAACTGTCAACGCCGCCCGAAAGGGCGAGCAGCACCTTTTTATCTTTTACCTGATTGCGGATTTTTTGGATTTCGTTTTCGATAAAAGCAGCGGCAAGCGATTTATTTGTGATTCTCTCCATACTTTCGGGACGAACGTCTTTGTTCATAAATTTTTCTCCTTGTAATTTTTGATAGATTTTTGACGCTGCGGCGCATATCGAAAGCCGTGCGCGCCGTCGCATTTTTAATTTTTTTAAGTATACGCTTTTACGGCAAAAAAGTCAATAAACTGAAAATAAAAAGCCCGTAAAATTATATAATTATTGCTCGGTACGGGTATAAAAAACAGTTATATTTAGACGAAAATTATTCCGAATATATTAAAAGCCGAGAAACTTTTTTAATTTCCCCGGCTTCATTTAATAAACAGACCGTACGGTAATTTATATTGCCGCAGGATATCAATGGTTTACAATGGCTTTAAGTAAAATCGTTAATTTATTTTTTTAAATCCGTCGATAAGTTCGATTTTGGTATTGACCGTTGCCAGCAATGCTTTTCCGAACAGCGAGGCGCCGGTCGTGCAAACACCGTTATCGAATTTAACTTTGACGGTCATCATCGGTGCTCCGAGCACAAATTCGTTGCCTTTGTCTTTTAAAATCGCGACGTTCCCGACGCCTTGTCCCATAAAACCTTTTTTGAAGGCTAATATTGCTTCGCTTTGACTCATTGAATATGTAAATTTTGCCATTATTATACTCCTTTTCCTTTTTTCAAATGTAAAAATTTAAAAGCCGTTGTCTGATTATCCGGTCTGTTATTTTGAATTTATTGTTCGAGCGCGCTGTGAATTTTATTGATAGTAATTATCTATTATATTTTAGAAAACTTCTTTAAAAATAAAAAGTGCGCCGACCGGAGCCGGCGCACGAAAAACGCAAACCCCGATTGTCGCCAAACAATTCTTACGTAGCACGGATTTACTGCACCGACATAAGTGGAATTTGCATTTTTGCAAAATTCAAAAAATCGGTGCAAAAAAATACAGCACTTTTACATTTAAAAATAAAAGTCCGCGCTTTACGCAAATTCTAGGAATTGTTTGGCAGTTTTCAGTTTATCAACAAGGCTTTTTCTGTATTTTTAAAGCACTGCTGCTGTTAGCGGCTGTTTGAATTACAATAATTTATAATAATGCGCGCGAGTATTTATCAGTGATTGACAATACGGCGGCAAAATGATAAAATATTTAAAAGTTTATACGTCAGGAGAATTTATGAGCAGTGTAAACGTTCCCGAAATTTTCGGATCTATGGTTTTTAACGATAAAGTAATGAAAGAGCGCCTGCCCGGCGAAGCGTACGACGCGGTGAAACGGGCCATTGACGACGGCACTCCGCTTTCGCACGTTCATGCCAAAAGCATTGCCGCGGCCATGAAAGACTGGGCGATAGAAAAAGGCGCCACGCATTTTACGCATTGGTTTCAGCCCATGACGGGAATCACCGCAGAAAAACACGACGGATTTGCATCTCCTTTCGGCAGGGGCGACGTTATTATGAATTTTTCTGAAAAGTCGCTTATAAAAGGCGAGTCGGACGCGTCGAGTTTCCCTTCGGGCGGACTTCGCGCTACGTTTGAAGCCAGGGGATATACCGCGTGGGATCCCACTTCTTACGCATTCGTGAAAGATGACAGTCTTTATATTCCCACGGCATTCTGTTCTTACGGCGGCGAAGCGCTGGATAAAAAGACGCCGCTGCTCCGTTCCATGGAAGCTTTGAACCGCCAGGCGCTGCGGATTCTTCGTTTGTTCGGCAACGACAAGGTCAAAAAAGTTACTCCCACAGTCGGCGCCGAGCAGGAATATTTTCTGATAGATAAAAGCGTTTATGAAAAACGCATAGATCTGATACATTGCGGCAGAACGCTTTTCGGCGCCCGCCCGTCCAAAGGACAGGAACTGGGCGACCATTATTACGGGGCGATAAAATCCCGCGTTTCGGCGTTTATGAAAGAGGTGGACGAAGAGCTGTGGAAACTCGGAGTTTACGCAAAAACCAAACATAATGAAGCCGCTCCTGCCCAGCACGAGCTTGCGTGCGTGTTTACTTCGGCAAATATAGCAAGCGACCAGAACCAGCTGACGATGGAAATTTTGAAAAGCGTTGCCAACCGCCACGGTCTGGTATGCCTTCTGCACGAAAAACCCTTTGCTTCGGTCAACGGCAGCGGAAAGCACAACAATTGGTCGATGGCGACCGACACCGGCGAGAACTTGCTGGAACCGGGCGATACGCCGCAGGAAAACGCGCAGTTCCTGCTTTTCCTGATGGCCGTCGTGAAGGCGGTGGACGAATATCAGGACCTCTTGCGTCTTTCGGTGGCGTCTGCCGGCAACGATCACAGACTGGGCGGATACGAAGCGCCGCCGGCCATTATCAGCGTATACCTTGGCGAAGAGCTCGAAAACATTCTGAAAGCTATAGAGACGGGAGAAAGTTACGGGGCAAAGAAAAAGACCGAGCTTAAAATCGGTGTTTCGGTGCTTCCCCCCATTCCCAAAGATACCACTGACAGAAACCGCACGTCGCCTTTTGCGTTTACGGGCAATAAGTTTGAATTCCGCATGGTCGGTTCTGCAGAAAACATCGCCTGCCCGAACTTTATTTTAAACACCATTGTCGCCGAAGAACTTCGCGTGTTTGCGGATGCGCTGGAAAAAGCCGCAGACTTCAACGCTGCGCTCAACAGTCTTATAAAGGAAACGGTAATAAAACACAAGCGCATATTGTTCAGCGGCAACAATTATTCCGAAGAGTGGGTGAAAGAGGCCGAAAAACGAGGTCTTTTAAACTTAAAATCCACTGCAGACGCACTGCCGCGGTTTACCGATGAAAAAAACGTGGAAGTTTTCGCGCGGCACAGCGTGCTTTCGGCAAACGAGATAGCGTCGCGCACCGAAATACTGCTTGAAAATTACGTCAACATAGTGCACATCGAAGCGCTTACGGCGATCGATATGGCAAGGAAACAGATTGTTCCCGCAATCATAGGCTATCAGAGTTTTCTTTTAAAAGAACTCAACCTGAAAGAAGAGTATCTTTCGCGAGAAAGAGAGCTTTGCCTGGACAGTTCTCTCGAAAGAGAGCTGGAAACCAAGTTATCTTCGCTTTCCGGAGCGTTCTGCGAAAATCTTAAACTGCTCATTGAAAGCGAAAGTGCGTTATCTAAGACCGAAGGGACGCTTAAAAAGGCCGAATTCTGCCGTGACCGCGTTTTAAAAGATATGGAAGCGCTGCGTGCGGTCGCTGACGAAACCGAGCTTATCATCGGCAAAAAGTTTGCCGCGTTTCCCGCATACGAGGATATTCTTTACAGCGTAAAATATTGAGTAGCGTAAACCGCCTGCCTGAGACAGGCGGTTTTGCATTTTTTCGGAAGAAAACGCCGAATATCGCTTAAAATCATCTTTAACGGGCGTAAAAAACGTCAAAAAAAGTTGTTTTAACGGACAGTTTGTGTTAAAATGTATTTTGCGTGCCGTAAGGCGCGCAGTTAAATGCACCATATAAAATATACGGAGGATATTGATAGGTTTATGGCAAAAACATCGGGCGTGCCCTTCCGCGGCACGCAGGAACAGGAAAAAAAGTTAAGGGCAAAACTTAACGAGCTTAAAAGCGTGCAGGGCGGGCTGATGCCGGCGTTGCAGGCAGCGCAGGAAATATACGGCTATCTGCCGAAGGAAGTGCAGATTATCGTGGCGGAAGAGCTGAACGTATCTTTATCCGAAGTTTACGGCGTCGTTTCATTTTATTCTCAATTCACCATCGTGCCCAAGGGCAGGTA
>CAUHGY010000088.1 GCA_959605945.1 uncultured Clostridia bacterium
GACCAATCGGTTATGAGCCGACCGCTCTGACCAACTGAGCTAAAGGCCCTTAAAATTTTTTGCAGTTGCGTTGGCGGTAAAGCCATTTTTGGTCGGGGTGAAGAGACTCGAACTCCCGACCCCATGGTCCCAAACCACGTGCGCTACCAACTGCGCTACACCCCGTTCCTCACGACGCTTAAATATCTTATAATAAATCGCAAAATTTGTCAACCGAAAAACACTACTTTTTATAAAAAAGTTTTAGTGATTTTTTAAGTTTTTTATTAAGACGTTTTTGACAAAAAAATCGTTTACTCTTTTAATATTGACAAATTGTGCCAGGTTACTTGTGGTAATGTTATGTTATTGAAAGGAGGGCGTATGGAAATTAAATATAAAAAAAGCGGGGGCGGACTCACTGTATATGTTTACGGCGAGTTGGATGAGTGTTCCGCTTCAAGCGCCAAAAATATACTTGATAGAATTTTGCAGGATAACTTAAACGCAAATAAAGTTGTTTTTGATTTATCCGGGCTTTCATTTATGGACAGCACGGGAATAGGACTTCTCATAGGAAGATACAAAAAATTAAAACAATTCAGCGTTCCGTCATACATATCAGGGGCGTCGGTGGCAACGGAAAAAGTTATCGAACTTGCGGGCCTTTATAAAATTATGCCCAAATATTGACAGGAGAATAATATGGAAAACACAAACAAAATTAAGTTGAGCTTTTTATCTCTATCGGAAAATGAAGGTTTCGCAAGAAGCGTTGTCGCTTTTTTAGCGTTACAGCTCAATCCGAGCGTGGCGCAGATTGCCGATATAAAGACGGCTGTAAGCGAAGCCGTTACTAACGCAATAGTACACGGATATCCGGATTCCGTCGGTGAAATTATGTTAGAGGCAGAGCTTAGCGGCGGGAAAATACATATAAACATTCACGACTTCGGGGTGGGCATCGACAATCTCGAAGAAGCGCTTGAACCTTTTTATACTACAAAACCCGATGAAGAACGCTCCGGAATGGGATTCACGATAATGAAAAGTTTTATGGAAGATGTAAAAGTCGAATCGGAAAAGGGTAAAGGTACAAATGTTTATATGACAAAAACTATAAAAAGCGATGCTGTTTAAAGGTTAATGATGCTCGATCAGGATCTTTTGCTTGATTACGTAAGAAAAGCCAAAAATGGAGATGAAGCAGCCAAAGAGATAGTTTTTCAAAGTAATGCGCCGCTTATAAAAAGTTTGGTGCGCCGATTTAAAAACAAAGGCGTAGAATACGACGATCTCTATCAGATTGCCTGCATAGGATTTTTGAAAGCAGTAAATAACTTTGACGAAAGCTTCGGCGTTAAATTTTCAACCTATACCGTGCCGATGGTGATCGGCGAAATAAAACGTTATATGCGTGACAACGGAGCGATTAAAGTTTCCAGAACGTTAAAAATACTCGCCAATAAAATAAATAGATTTATAGAAGAATATCAGACGCAAAACAGCGACTCTCCGTCCGTAGAATTTATAGCGGAAAAATTCGGAGTAACCGCCGAAGAAGTTGTACTTGCTCTCGACAGTGCAAGAATGCCTCTTTCCATTTACGATAAATTTGAAGACGAAGACGACTCTCAGGAACTGCTTGATAAAATACCTTGCGAGGACAGTGAAGAAAAAATGGTGGACAAGATTCATCTTTCCAACATAATAGACGGGCTATCGGAAAGAGAGCGAAAAATTATCGTTTTAAGATATTTCAGAGACCGAACGCAAAGTGAAATAGCGGAATCGCTGGGTGTGTCGCAAGTGCAGGTTTCAAGGTTGGAAAACAGAATTATAGATAAAATACGGCTTAAATATTAGCCGTATTTTTTATTATAGCTTTGTGTAATTCAATATTTCCCGATATCAAAAGAAACCGAAGAAATAAAGAGAGGGGATGAAAATTATATCGACATTATTCACGGCGCCAATGTTCGGAACAGTCAATAAATATGTTTTTCCGCGGGCAAGATGATTTTTTCCGGAATGGCTGTATATTTTGATATCTGAGTTGAGGCGTAAGGTATTCCGTCGATGAAAGACTAAATTAAATATTGTTTATATAATATCGCAATATATCTTATGATATTTCATATATAGCTGCGCTTTACGTTGTTTAAATAAAATATTTCATCCATTTCCGTATTAAACAAAAAAAGAATACTCATATTAAAAGTGTTATGAGAAAACCGATAAATTATGAGTACATGAAAAACTCAGACGAAAGAGAAGTGCTTATAAAAGATTTTATAAAAAAGGAGAACCGAAATGAAAACGGCCGATAAATGTTTGAATAATAATTATCTGCGTTACGTTCATCTGATTTCGCCGAGAACCAAGGAAGCGAGATCGCTTTGGCATGCATTTTGGGTGGGCGGTGTGATTTGCTCGATAGGACAAGGGTTCAGATACTTTTTTGAACTCGGTTTAGGTCTTTCCGGAGATGAACTTTCCGCATACGTGTCTATGGTGATGATATTTTTAGGCGCGCTGTTTACCGGCCTTGGAATATATGACAGGATCGGAAAATATGCGGGCGGCGGATCAATTGTTCCGATAACGGGATTTGCCAATTCAGTGGTATCGCCGGCTATGGAGTTCAAAACAGAAGGCTATATATACGGTCTTGCGGCTAAAATGTTTATAGTGGCCGGACCGATAATTGTATTCGGCGTGGCAAGCAGTGTTCTTGTTGGTATTTCGTATTTTATTATATACAGGGTATTTTGATGTATAGAACGATTTTTTTCAAAAATAAACCCGTTATAACGGGAACATATACCGTTTCAGGTCCTAAAGAGGCTGCCGGGAGCATAGGTAAAAAAATAAGAATGAAACTCGAAGACGATATGTTCGGAGAAAAGACTTTTGAACAGGCAGAAACAAAAATGCTGTTCTATTCTATAAAAGGAGCCATAGAAGATTCGGGAAAAACCGAGCGCGATATAAATGCAGTAATTGCCGGGGACCTTTTGAATCAGATTATAGCGGCTACATTTTCGGTCAGAAACTTTCAGATCGGATATCTCGGCGTTTATAATGCCTGCGCGACTTTTACCGAAGCGCTTACGCTTGGAGCAACGCTTATTGACGGAGGATATATGGAAAACGTGGTATGCGGTACCAGCAGTCATTTTTCATCTGCGGAAAGACAATACCGCTATCCTTTGGAACTCGGATGTACACGCCCGCCGCTGTCGCAATGGACGGTGACAGGCGCCGGGTCGTGCGTGCTGTCTAAGAGCGGCAACGGGCCAAAGATAACCGCCGCTACTATTGGTAAAATAGTAGACTATGGTGTGTCTGACGCAAACAATATGGGAGCCGCCATGGCTCCGGCGGCAGCGGATACGCTTCTGACTCATTTTAAAGAAACAGGCTTTTCTCCGGAAGAATATGATTTGATTCTGACAGGCGATCTCGGAACGTTTGGCACAAGGATATTAAAGGATTTGATTTGGGAAAAAGGGTATGACATAGAAAAGCAGCACGTAGATTGCGGAGAACTTGTTTATAATATCTGTGAAGATGAGTATCAGGGAGGAAGCGGTGCAGGCTGCAGTTCGCTGGTCTTTAACTCTTATATTTACGATAAACTTAAAAGAAAAAAATTAAAAAAGGTTCTGCTTATGGCGACCGGAGCTCTATTGTCGTCAATATCGACTCAACAAGGCGAAAGTATTCCGGGAATTGCTCATGCGGTATCGGTGGAGTGCTAAATGGTTTGGGATATTGTTTTTACTTTTTTAAAGGTATTTGCTGTTGGCGGAAGTATTTGTGTTATCGCACAATTACTGATAAATTATACTAAGATTACGTCTGGCAGAATACTTGTTTATTTTCTTCTTTCCGGAGTGCTTCTGCAAGCTTTTGGGCTGTATCAGTATTTAGTTGATTTTGCCGGAGCGGGTGCTACGGTTCCGATTTCAGGTTTCGGATATCTGCTTGCCGACGGAGCGATGAAAGGGGCAAAAGAAAGTCTTTTCAAAGCCGTTACAGGCGGAATATCCGCGGCAGCGATGGGGCTTACCGCAGCGATAGTTTTCGGTTATATTTTTGCTCTTATATTCCGCGCGAGGTCTAAAAAGAATTGATTTGCAATATGATATATTATGATAGAATATTGCAATGAAAATATATGGTATAAAAAACGTCCCGGAAAAAAGAGACGTTTTTTGTGCTGGGTTATGGCTATTATTTTATCATTCGGATTATTCGCCTATTATAAATGGGTAATTACCGCACAAGTTATTTCACTGTGCGGCGATTATGCTTATTCTTATTCCGCTTATGCCGTAAATAAAACGGTGCTTAATTCTCTTGAGCAGGAGATAAAATACACGGATCTTATAACCGTTGAAAAAAACAGCAGCGGAGATATCGTTCTTATGAGTACCAATTCTCATAAAATCAACGCTATCAGCCGTGAAATTGCAAGCGAATGCCAAATAAGGCTGGATGCAAAAATCAGACAGGGCATACCGATTCCGTGGATGTGTTTTAGCGGAATAACTCTTCTTGCAGGCTATGGAAGACCGGTGCTATTCAAGTCTCTTTCGGTAGTGAGCGTAATATGCGATTTCGGTTCTAAATTTACGACAACGGGAATTAACCAGACGCTTCATTCGGTTTACATAGAAGTTAAAAGTACCGTAAAGATCAATATGCCGCTGAATTCGAGAACAGAAGAATGTGTCACGTCAGTTTTGATAAGCGAAGCCGTTTTGATTGGAAAAGTTCCGGAAATATATCTTAACGGGCATTTGTTCGGGTAAATAAGAAAGAAAATATCATATTAATTGATATAATATAAAAAATGGCGGGTAACTCCTTGACAAAGTAATTTTTATTATTTATAATAAAGAAAAATATTTAAAGGCAGTGATGGAGACAGATTCGCCCTTATTTAAGAGAGTTCAGAGAGAATAACCCGATAGGCTGAAAGGTTATCGTTTCTTTGGCGAATTATTCACTCCGGAGCTTTGCACCGAAATTTTAGAGTAGGCCGCAACGGATTATTCCCGTTAAAGAATATACGAGGCAATCTTTGATTGTGAATTTAGGTGGTACAGCGTTTGACGGCGCCCTATTTTTCGGGCGTCGTTTTTTTGTTATCGAAGGAGTACATTATGCAGGAAAAATTCAGCAATATTGCAGCACGGGCAAAAGCCGAAACGGACAGCGTTTCAAATAGCAGAGAATTAAATGAATTAAAAGTAAAATACATCGGCAAAAGCGGAGAAGTGACGATGCTTCTGCGCGGAATGAAAGACATACCGGCACAGGAAAGAGCCGCTTTCGGGAAAAATATAAACGATCTTAAAGAAAAAATCGTTGCAATTTTTGACAGAAAAGAAGCAGACCTTAAAGAAAAAGAGCTAACGGAGAAATATCAGAGCGAGGCTTTAGACATTACTCTTCCGGGCAAAAAGCCTGTTCTCGGCAGCCTTCATCCCATAAATTTAGTAAAAAATCAAATTCTTGACGCATTTTGCGGGCTTGGGTTCGAGATATTTGAGGGGCCTGAAATTGAGACCGATTATTATTGTTTTCAGGCTCTGAATATTCCCAAAGATCACCCCGCGAGAGATATGCAGGATACTTTTTATATCACTGACAACGTTCTTTTGCGTTCTCACACTTCTCCCGGTCAAGTCAGAACAATGGAAAATAAAAAACCGCCCATAAAGGTTTTGAGCCCGGGCAGAGTTTACAGGGCGGACGATGATGCGTCTCATTCTCCGATGTTTCATCAAATAGAGGGGCTTGTTGTGGATAAAGGCGTTTCGTTAAGCGATTTGCAAGGCCTTTTAGACGAGTTTGTTAAAATCATCTTTGACAGTCGGACTAAAACACGGTTCAGACCTTCTTATTTTCCGTTCACCGAACCAAGCGTCGAAGTTGATGTAACTTGCAGCAAATGTCATGGAAAAGGTTGCAGTCTCTGTAAGGGAACGGGATGGATAGAAATACTCGGCGCCGGCGTAGTCAACAGAAAAGTTCTTGAGATGAGCGGTATCGATTCCGACGTTTATTCCGGCTTGGCTTTCGGATTAGGTATCGAACGCACCACGATGATAAAGTACGGCATTTCAGATATAAGAACGCTTTTTGAAAGCAATGTTAAATTCCTAGAACAATTCAACAGGAGATAATTAGAATATGAAAGCACCACTTTCTTGGTTAAAAGACTATGTAGATATAGACTGCACTCCCGAAGAACTGCGCGATAAGCTTTTTTCATGCGGGTTTGAAGTGGAAGATATGTTTAATCCCGCACAGAATATCGACAGGATCGTTACATGTAAAATTCTTTCTGTAGAAAAACATCCCGATGCGGATAAACTTTTTGTAACTCAGGTTGACGCAGGCATTTACGGAAAATTGCAGATTATTACCGCGGCGACTAATATTTTTGTCGGAGCGGTCGTTCCGGTAGCTTTGGATAAATCCACCCTTTTCAACGGTGAAAAAATACGCAGCGGCAAACTCCGCGGACTTGAATCTAACGGGATGTTTTGCAGCGGGGAAGAGCTCGGCATAACCGACGATTGGTATGACGGAGCTTCCGTCAACGGCATTCTTATACTCGACAAAGACTGTAAACTCGGCGCTGATATTAAAGAGATACTTGATTTAAATGATGTTATGTTTGACATAAACGTAACCGCAAACAGACCTGATTGTCAATCGATTTTAGGTTTGGCTCGCGAAATAGCGGCAC
>CAUHGY010000089.1 GCA_959605945.1 uncultured Clostridia bacterium
CACGCCCTGACCTATCCTGATAGGTCAGGGCGTGGAATTCGATTATTCTACGCCCTGACCGATACGGATAGGACCTGCGCCGAGAACGATTATCTTTTTTTTGTCTGAAAGTTTCGAATCGGTTTTGCCGGTATAGGAAGAGTAAAAATACGGTATGTAAGCGCCCGTATGACAGGTGTCAACCATTCTGTAATAGGGAAAAATCTTATGTTTTTTCCTAAGTTCGTACACTTCTGGTTCGTCCGTTCCCCACAGTTTAGCTATAAACTTGTCCGAAAAGCCCATCGTCTTTGCGCCGGTAAGCGCTCTTACGTCTCCGACCTTTTCTTTAAGTATGTTTTCCATCTGCACTATACGCCCTACGGCTTCGATAAAAAGCGGGGTAATCGCCGTTATTTTATGCAGCTCTTCAACTGAAACGCCGCGTCTTAAAAGTTCCGCTATGGCAAAAATGTTGTCGTCGCGGAAATCCTTTATGTAATCTTTGAGTTCCTTCTCTGTCATGCCGTCGAATTTCTTCATCCACAGATGACAGACGCCGATTTCAAGCGAGCGCACGGATTTCAGCATGCACTCTTCGAGAAAAGAACCTATTCCCATAACTTCGCCGGTAGCTTTCATCTGAGTGCCGAGTTTGTTTGTAGCCTGCGAGAATTTGTCGAAAGGAAAACGCGGAAATTTCGCCACCACGTAGTCGAGAGAAGGTTCGAAAGCGGCGGTAGTGTTGGCAATTTTAATCTCGTCAAGCGTCATGCCGACGGCTATTTTTGCGGTAACTCTGGCAATCGGATAGCCGCTCGCCTTGCTTGCAAGCGCCGAAGAACGCGAAACCCTGGGATTGACTTCTATCAGATAATATTCGCTCGAACGGGGATTCAAAGCAAACTGCACGTTGCATCCGCCTTCGATTTTAAGCTCTTTAATTATCTTCAAAGCGCTGTCGTTCAGCATTTTCAAGTCTTTTTCGTTTAAAGACATGATAGGCGCAACTACTATGGAGTCGCCCGTGTGCACCCCGACGGGATCGACGTTTTCCATCCCGCATATGGTTATGGCTTTATTCGAAGAATCTCTCATCACCTCGAACTCTATCTCTTTATACCCTTTGACGCTTTTTTCCACAAGCACCTGATGCACGGGCGAAAGCTTGAAAGCATTCAGGCAGATTTCCGTAAGTTCTTCTCTGTTCTCGGCAAATCCGCCGCCTGTTCCGCCGAGCGTAAACGCCGGACGCAGCACCACGGGATAGCCTATTCTTTCAGCTGCGGCAACCGCTTCTTCCAGTCCGTAGGCTATCTCCGAAGGAATCACCGGCTCGCCGATCGACTGGCACATTTCCTTAAAAAGTTCTCTGTCCTCAGCACGCTCTATGCTTTCAGCCGGAGTTCCGAGAAGTTCTACGCCGCACTCTTCCAAAACGCCTTTTTTTTGCAACTGCATGGCAAGATTAAGTCCCGTCTGACCGCCGATGCCGGGCACGATGGCGTCGGGACGTTCGTATCTTAAAATTTTGGCTACGTATTCGAGCGTCAAAGGCTCCATATAAACCTTGTCGGCAATGGTGGTATCAGTCATTATGGTGGCCGGGTTGGAGTTCACGAGTATCACTTCATACCCTTCTTCTTTCAGCGCCAGGCACGCCTGCGTTCCCGCATAGTCGAATTCCGCCGCCTGGCCGATGACGATCGGTCCCGAACCGATAATGAGTATCTTTTTTAAATCTGTTCTCTTTGCCATAGTTTTACGTCTCCTTATGCTCTATAATGAATATACGGTTTTTCCGTTTAAAAACGTTTTCAGGTTCACTCCGCACAGCAGCTCTCCCGCAAAGGGAGTTGACCTGCCTTTGGAATAAAATTTATCGGGATCGACAGTGAATTTGCGGTTTAAATCCCACACGCAGAAACCGTCGCTTAACGGAATTTTAAAGCGCCTGCGCGGGTTTACCGCCATTAACTCCGCCAATGCCGAAAGCGTTATGACGCCGGTTTTTACAAGCTTGGTATAAAGAACGGGAAACGCGGTTTCCAGCCCCACAATTCCGAACGCGCTGCCGCTTAAACCTTTGCTTTTTTCTTCCGCCGAGTGCGGGGCGTGGTCGGTCGCTATCATGTCCACGGTGCCGTCGATTATACCTTCTGTCAGCGCATCTCTGTCTTCTTTCCCGCGAAGAGGGGGATTCATTTTGAATGCGCCGCTCTCTTTAAGATCGCCGTCGTCTAAAACAAGATAGTGCGGAGCTGTTTCGCATGTCACGTCGACGCCGTTTTTTTTGGCTTTTCTGATAAGCTCCACGCTCTCCTTTGCCGAAACGTGGCAGACGTGATAGGCGCAGCCCGTCTCTTCGGCAAGTTTCAGGTCGCGCTCTATCTGCAGATATTCGCTTTCCGGGCTTATCCCCTTATGGCCGTGCTCCGCACAATATTTCCCTGCATGAATATATCCGCCGAATAGCAGAGAATTATCCTCGCAGTGCGCGGCTACGATTTTGCCGAGAGATTTGGCTTCGAGCATCGCTTTACGCATCATATCTTCGCTTTGAACGCCTTTCCCGTCATCTGAAAAAGCAACGCAGAGCGGCGCCAGATTCTTCATGTCCGACAGCGATTCGCCCTTTTCTTCGACTGTTATCGCAGCATAGGGGTAAACGTTTATTGCTGCGTCTTTTTTTATAATATCCAGCTGCGTCTGCATGTGTTCCGCACTGTCCGGCACAGGATTTAAGTTAGGCATCGTGCACACCGCAGTATATCCTCCGCGGGCAGCTGAAAGGGTCCCCGATTTTATGCTCTCTTTATAAAAAAAACCCGGCTCTCTGAAATGCACATGCACGTCACAAAAACCGGGGAAAACGGCGATACCGTCGGACAAATACGAAAAACAGGGAAACATCCCCTCATCGTTTTCATAATGCTTTTTTATCTTTTCTATGGCCGACGTCAAATCTTTTTCCGAATAGTATGTCATTTATACTCCCAAAAAAAGTCTGCCGATGAAGGCAGACAAATTTTAACGCAATTTATTAAGTACATAAAATCTTATCTCGCCGCAACAATGCCCAATTAAGATTTAATTTTTTTAATTATACCTTAATCGGGCGTCGTTGTCAAGTTTATTATATATGCTTACTTAAAATATTTGACGGCGCTCTCGAAGAGTTTCATATCGTAGTTGCCGGGAACATTCTTGTAAAGACCTTTTCCGACTCTTTCGGAATGCCCCATCTTGCCTATAACCCTTCCGTCGGGAGAAAGAATACCCTCTATCGCCGCCGCGGAATTGTTGGGGTTGAAATGCACGTCAAACGTGGCGTTATTCTCAAAATCAACATACTGCGTGGCGATCTGCCCGTTCGCTGCAAGCGCTTTTACGGTCTTCTCGTCGGCAAAAAATCTGCCTTCGCCGTGAGATATGGGAACGCTTATCACGTCTCCCGGTCTGACGCCTTTAAGCCACGGCGAATTATCGGAAACAACGCGGGTTCTGACTATTTTGGATTGGTGCCTGCCGATAGTGTTGAAAGTGAGTGTCGGACAATTTTCGTCGGTATCGATAATTTTACCGTAAGGAACCAACCCGAGTTTTATAAGCGCCTGAAAGCCGTTGCAGATACCGCACATAAGACCGTCGCGTTTCTCCAAAAGTTCGGTTACGCTCTCCTTCACCGCAAAATTTCTGAAAAACGCCGTAATGAATTTACCCGAGCCGTCGGGTTCGTCTCCTCCCGAAAATCCTCCCGGGATAAATATTATCTGCGATTTTCTTATTCTTTTTGCAAATTCTTCCACGCTTCTCGAAACGCCGTCGGGAGTCAGATTGTTTATTACAAAAATATCCGCTTCCGCCCCGGCTTCGCGCACGGCTTTTGCCGAATCGTATTCGCAGTTTGTACCGGGAAAAACGGGAATAAGCACTCGCGGAACGGCAGCTTTGACCGTTGCGGAAAACTCTTTCCCGCTGTTGAAAGTATAGGTTTCGGGTTTTTCCGCGCCCTGCTCCGTATTGCATGAATAAACGCTTTCCAGCTTATTTTCATATTCCGCGGAAAGCTCTTTAAGGGCTATCGAATCATTGCCGAAAGAGATATTTCCGTCATCGGTTACCGTTCCGAGCGGCAGTCCGATTTTATGTTCGCCGTCAAGTTCGAGTATAAAACTGCCGTAATTGTAACCGAAAATTTCCCGTTTGGTCAGACTGCTGTTAAACCTGAAGCCGTAACCGTTTCCGAGACACATTTTCATTATTCCTTCGGCAACTCCTCCGAGCGTCGGAGTATATGCCGAAACCGCTTTGCCCGAACGCAGCATCTCGGTAACCGCTTCGAAAAGCGATATCAGCGACGCCGTTTCGGGAAGGCCGTTCAAATCGTATTCGGGTTTTAAAAGAACGACTCTGTTCCCCGCTTTTTTAAATTCCGGAGATCTGACAGACTGCACTTTACCTGTTGTAACCGCAAAGGAAACTAAAGTGGGCGGAACGTCAAGTTTCTCGAAAGTACCGCTCATGGAGTCCTTTCCGCCTATCGCCGCCACACCCAGTTTTTTTTGCGCGGTAAACGCACCGAGAAGAGCCGCCAGCGGCTTGCCCCAGCGTTCGGGGTCTTTTCCCGGACGTTCGAAATATTCCTGAAACGTAAGATATACGTCGCTGAAATCGGCGCCCGACGCGATCAGTTTGCTCACGGACTCCACTACCGCAAGGTATGCGCCGTGATAGGGGCTTATTTCGGTTATGAAAGGATTGTATCCCCATGACATGAACGAGCAATCGTCCGTGTCTCCTTTTTCCACCGATATTTTATGCGCCATTGCCTGAATGGGCGTAAGCTGATACTTACCGCCGAACGGCATCAAAACGGTGCCTGCGCCTATCGTCGAATCGAATCTCTCCGAAAGCCCGCGCTTGGAACACACATTCAAGTTGCCCGCAAGCGAAAGATATTCGCTTTTGAATTCGCCGAAAGTGCGTTTTTTATAGTTGCCGCACTTTGTTACTTTTACGTTTATGTGTTTTTCCGCACCGTTGGAATTCAAAAATTCACGGCTGACGTCGACGATTTTTTTGCCGTTCCAGACCATGGTAAGGCGGGGCTCATCCTTGACGACGGCAACCACCGTCGCTTCGAGATTTTCTTTTTCCGCAAGTTCCTTAAACGCCGCAACGTCTTTTTCATCAACAACGACAGCCATTCTCTCCTGCGATTCGCTGATGGCAAGCTCTGTCCCGTCAAGCCCCTCGTATTTTTTCGGAACGGCATTGAGGTCGATGTCCAGCCCGTCGGCAAGTTCGCCGATAGCTACAGATACCCCGCCCGCACCGAAATCGTTGCATCTTTTTATCATACGGCTTGCCTGTTCGTTACGGAAAAGCCGCTGCAATTTTCTCTCTTCGGGAGCATTGCCTTTCTGCACTTCCGCCCCGCACGATTCAAGCGAGTTTACGGTATGAGACTTTGACGAACCTGTCGCTCCGCCGCAGCCGTCGCGGCCGGTTCTTCCGCCGAGAAGTATTACCCTGTCTCCCGCGGCGGGCCTTTCCCTGCGCACGTTTGCCGCCGGCGCCGCTGCGATGACCGCGCCGATCTCCATGCGCTTTGCTGCGTATCCTTCGTGATATATTTCATCGACCATACCGGTAGCAAGCCCAATCTGGTTGCCGTAAGAAGAATAGCCCGCCGCCGCAGTCGTCACTATTTTGCGCTGGGGAAGCTTGCCCTTTATAGTCTCGGAAACGGGTCTGAGTGGGTCTGCCGCCCCCGTGACGCGCATCGCCGCATATACGTAAGATCTGCCCGAAAGAGGGTCTCGTATAGCGCCGCCTATGCACGTCGCCGCACCGCCGAAAGGCTCGATTTCGGTGGGATGATTGTGCGTTTCGTTTTTGAAAAGCAGCAGCCAGTCCTCTTTTTTTCCGTCGACGGTCACTTTAATTTTGACGGTACAGGCATTTATTTCTTCGGATTCGTCCAATTTATCGAGTTTGCCCGTACTCTTTAAATATTTTGCGGCAATGGTCCCGACATCCATCAGATTGACGGGTTTCTTCCTGCCGAGAGATTTTCTGACCGACATATAATCCTTGAACGCCTTTTCAAGAAGCTTATCTTCAAAAGAAACACTGTCTATGGTAGTCAGAAAAGTGGTGTGACGGCAGTGGTCGGACCAATAAGTGTCAATCATGCGTATTTCTGTGATAGTCGGGTCGCGTTTTTCGGACGCAAAATAATCGCGGCAGAACCTGATGTCGTCAAGGTCCATCGCGAGCGAATATTCTCCGAGAAATTTTTTCAAACCTTCTTCGTCGAGAGAACTAAAACCGCAAAGTGTTTTTACTTCTGTGGGAATGTCGTATTTTATCTTCAGCGTTTCGGGTTTTTCAAAAGACGCTTCCCTGCTTTCAACGGGATTTATAACGTATTTTTTTATCTCCTCAACTTCCGCGTCGGTGATATCGCCGTAAAGCAGATAGACCTTTGCCGTGCGGACGGTCG
>CAUHGY010000090.1 GCA_959605945.1 uncultured Clostridia bacterium
AACACAATGCTTTGGCATTGTGCGCGGCAGCGGGACTTTAATATTATAATACAAGAAAAAAACAGTATTTCAACTAAACCCGTATTTTGCCGCAAGGCAAAAGCAAGGCGACAGCCTTAGGCAAAAATAAGTTTTTTCTTAAAGGTTTAGTTATAACATAAGCGTCGCAAGATAAATTGAGAACGTGTTTGCCTGTAGTTGTACGGCGCGCAGCGGGTTAAAATATTGTAAGGGAGATATTTATGGAAATATTTCGCGTAGATTTATATGATTATTTCGGGCTGAAACGGCAGCCGGGTGCGGAAGGGAATCTTATCGTTTATAAAAATTTTTATCCGCAAGGTTACGATGCGAACCGTCGCCGTCCCGCGGCTTTAATTATCGGCGGCGGAGGATATTCTTACGTATCGGAAAGGGAAAAAGAACCTGTTGCCGTCCGTTTTCTTGCGAAAGGATATAATGTTTTTGTGCTGGAATATTCGTGCACGCCGCTGCATTTTCCCGTTCAGCTTATCGAAGGGTGCATGTCTATAGCTTATATAAGGGAAAACGCCGTCTCGCTCGGCGTAGACGTCGAACATATAGTTGCGGCGGGCTTTTCCGCAGGCGGACATCTTGCGGGAATGCTTGCGACAATGTACGGCGATGAAGAAGTTATAAGCGCTCTCGGAAACAGAGCGGAGCTGTGCCGCCCGGATGCAGTCGTGCTGTCTTATCCCGTAATAACATCGGGAAGCAAAGCTCATGAAAGCAGCATCGAGAACATCAGCGGCGGCAATACGGAGTTGAAGAAGAGGCTTTCGCTTGAAAAACGGGTGACGGCGCAGTCTTCGCCTGCATTTATATGGTGTACGGCCGCAGACAGTGCAGTGCCTGCGGAAAACAGTCTGCTTATGGCAAAAGCATGTCTGGATGCAGGCGTGCCGTGCGAGCTGCACATGTTTGAAGAAGGTCCGCACGGACTTTCCGTCTGTAACGAGGAAACGTCTGAGAACGGGGCAGTATGGCCCGCCGTTGAAAAATGGCTTGATTTGGCCTTTGTTTGGCTGGAAAACAGAAATTTCGGATTGAAAAAATAAAAGGAAGCGTAATATAAAATGACGAAAAAATTGGGGTTGGCATTGGGCTCCGGCGGCAGCCGCGGAGTAGCGCATATAGGCTTTTTAAAAGCATTGGAAGAAAACGGCATAAAGCCCGATTATATTGCGGGAAGTTCAATGGGTTCGGTTGTCGGAGCATGCTATGCATCCGGAATGTCGCCTGACGCCATGTATCGGGAAGTGATGAAACTTAAATTTTCGGATATTTTTGATCTTTCTGTCAATCCGCTCGGCAATGCCGCGCTTCTGCGCTCCGGGAAAATGCATAAAAAATTAAAATCGCTTCTTAAAGATCTGACTTTCGATCAACTGAAAATACCGTTTTGCGCCGTCGCCGTGGACGTGGTGAGCGGTAATTTGGTGGTTCTCGGCGGAAAAAACAACGTGGCGGAAGCCGTCACCGCAAGTTCTTCGATACCTTGCATATTCCGCCCCGTCATCAAGGACAACATGGTGCTGGTGGACGGCGGCATAAAATGCAGAGTTCCCGTAAACGAAGTGAGAGATATGGGCGCGGATGTCGTTATCGGTGTCGACGTGCTTGGAAAGACCCGAGTTTGCGATAAAAAATACAACATACTGTCGCTGTTGCTGCGTTTCTGCGAGATAATGGATGCCGAAGTGACCGCTTTGAAATTGCCGGGGCAACATCCGGATTTGTTTTTGGAACCCGATATGGGAGATATGTCTCAATATAAGTTTAAAGATCTTGATAAATCCTATGAATCGGGTTATAAATGCGGCATCGAGAATATGGAAAAAATTAAGCAGCTGTTAAGTTGAACGTTTTTTAACTTGGCTGCAGTATGTCTTTTAGCAGAGAGCTCGCATAAGCCTTATGCGAGTTCTGCTGAGTGTAATTAAAGTCGGGTAAGGTTTGAGTACGATAGATTTTTTTGTTTTCCGAGAAATTATTTATTATGCTCTTCAAAATACCGGGTTTGTCAATTACGCACCGAATTTTTAATAAAAATACCTTAATAATTAAAAAAATCCGTTGATTTTTTTTAATTTTTGTGATAAGATAATTAAGCTGTTTTAAGATAAAGGTTTATTTTTGCTGGTGTGGCTCAGTCGGTAGAGCAGCTGATTCGTAATCAGCAGGTCAGCGGTTCAAGTCCGCTCACCAGCTCCAATAAAAAAGACCGATTTCGTTGGTAAAACGTTATCGGTTTTTTTGTTGTTAAAATGTGCAAAAATCAATTGAACCATTATTCATACTGCTTCTATAATAATTATTTTTCTGATTCTATAAAAATTAAAACTCATTTGTTTTAATAACAGGTTGCGTTTTATTGTTATCAGGATCGGTGTGAATTTGTTTACGGTTTTCTGTTTTATAATTGAATTTGCTTGCCGAATAAATGAAAACCGTTGAATGCATATTTCTGCAATTAAACGACTTCGCGGGCGATTTGTATGAAACAAAAGAAAAATTGAAAATTTAATATTTTTTTGTTGCATTTTCAGCTTAAAGATAATATCATAAAATAAAAAAGGATAAAGGATAAATGGATTTTGAAAAGATTTGCCTGAACAGATTTTCCGTGCGCAGTTTTGCGGATAAACCCGTCGACAGGGAAACAATCGCTAAAATAACCGCGCTTGCGCGGATTGCTCCCAGTGCAAGGAACCGTCAGCCTTACGAGATTTTTATCGCCGACAGCGATGAATCGGTGGCAAAAATCACAGACGCAAACGCCATGATGTTCGGCGCAAAACTCGTTTTCGTTGTATGTTCGGACAGTAACGGATACTGGTGTAACCGATTCAGCGGCAGGGACTTTACTTTGCAGGATATAGGTATCGTTGCCACCACCATCATGTACGCATGTGAAGAATACGGGCTGGGGTCGGTATACGTATGTGCATTCGATCCGTCAAAAGTCAAAAAAAATCTGAGTCTTCCCGATAACCTTTTGCCGGAATGCCTTATCGTTGCGGGCTATAAAGGAGAAAACGCCAAGCCTTCCGCCATGCACGCCGAAAGAAAATCTGCAGATAAGTTGTTTCATTTTATCGGAGAGACGGACTGAAAGCGCGTAAAATTAAAAACTTTATTTTTCGGTTTGTTAAATTTTTCCGCCGCGCATAGAAAAACGTAAAAGAGCTTTTTTATGAGCGACCACGGCATTTTGCACGGTTATGTTTTAAAATGTTTGTCGGGCGGTCTGCGTAAAATGCAGACCGCCCGACAAAATTCGAAATATTTTTTGATAAGTAAATGATAAATTCGCGGCAAAATCCGTCAAAGCAGATTTTCGTCGTATATAGCCCTTATTCCGCCGATGAATTTGGGGCGCACACGTGCGCAAACGATATTAGCTTTGCCGATTTTGTTTACCGAAAGTCTCACGGGCACCGCCACTTTTTTCAGGTGCATGCCTATGAGGGTGCCGCCGATATCAAGTCCTGCATCGGCTTTAATTTCTTCGATAACTACAGGATTTTCAAAATTCGCATATGCTATAGTTGCAAGAGATCCGCCTGCTTTTTTCTGCGGAATGACATTCACGCGCTCTGCATTCGGCACAGCGGCGCGTTCTGTGACTATCGCGCGGTTAAGATGTTCGCAGCATTGGACGGCAAGAAACAAGCCCCTTTCTTTTAATACCGAATAGAGACCGTCAAATATTTCTTTTGCGATGTCCGGGTCCGAATTTGTTCCGATCTTTGCTCCGGTTACTTCACTTGTAGAGCATCCGACCACCAGAATGTCGCCTTTGCAGAGTTTTGCCGCATCGACGAGTTCTGTCGCAACTCTGATGCAGTCTTGTTTAATATTTTCTTTTTCCATATTTTATCTCCTAACTTTTCAGGACTTACTATATAATTGTTTAGCAGATGTCGGTTTTTGTTTAGCCGCCCGCAAAACTGATTGTATAATAGCGCAATTTATTTTTCATTATTATATCACCGGTCTGTCTTAAAAGCAATAAAAAACTTTGTTAAAGGGAGATATTATGTTAGTTTAGGGAGCGGCGGCGGAAAAGTTTCCGCGCTGAAAAGAGAACGCTGAAATTTTTACAAAAAAAATTAAAAAATGTAGAAAATGCTTTGAAAAACACTTGACTTAAAAATTTAATAATGTTAATATATACAAGCTATCGTTTAAGAGATGGCATTTTTTGTGGCGTTTTAATAAAGCCATAACCGACAGCTGCCGGTTTCCGAAGTTTAACAACTGCATAGGAAAAGAAGAGATTAAGACTGAGAAAGTAAATCTCGAGAAATAAAACTTTGAAGTACAATAAGGCAAAGAGCAAAAAAGACTAAGAAAGAAGAATAGGTTAATACGGAAAAATACGTAGGAAACGATTCACGAAGAAATAGTCGAGTAGAAAGTATAGTCAAGGAAGTAGAAAGAAATTCGACGGATTGCGAGAGCGATCTGGAAAGAAAGATCAAGCTACAAAGAGCATACAGGAGGATGCCTTGGTACATGGCGCCGAAGAAGGACGCGACAAGCTGCGAAAAGCTGCGGGGAGCCGCAAATAGGCATAGATCCGCAGATATCCGAATGAGGGAACTCACCATAAGTAATGTTATGGTATCATTACGTAAATACATAGCGTAATGAAGGGAACCCGGGGAACTGAAACATCTCAATACCCGGAGGAAAAGAAAGTAAAAACGATTCCGAAAGTAGTGGCGAGCGAAATCGGAAGAGCCCAAACCACCGGTAGTAATACCGATGGGGTGAAGGACTCCGAAATCCACGAAGAACGATAGTCGAATACTGTTGGAAAGCAGAGCGAAAGAGGGTAAAAGCCCCGTAGGCGAAATTGTTCGAAGGGAGGGAGTATCCGGAGTACGGCGGGACACGAGGAATCCTGTCGGAAAACGCGAGGACCATCTCGTAAGGCTAAATACGACCATGTGACCGATAGAGTAAAGTACCGTGAGGGAACGGTGAAAAGAACCCCGGGAGGGGAGTGAAAAAGAACCTGAAACCGTATGCTTACAAGCAGACAAAGCACCACACGAGTGTGATGTCGTACTTTTTGTAGAACGGGCCGGCGAGTTACGATGCGTTGCGAGGTTAAGTGATAAAGTCACGGAGCCGAAGCGAGAGCGAGTGCTAATAGTGCGAATAGTAGCGTGTCGTAGACCCGAAACCTGATGACCTATCCATGAGCAGGATGAAGCAGCGGTAAAACGCTGTGGAGGTCCGAACACACGCCTGTTGAAATAGTCGGTGATGACTTGTGGATAGCGGAGAAATTCCAATCGAATCAGGATATAGCTGGTTCTCCTCGAAATAGCTTTAGGGCTAGCCTGTTATTAGATTTTCTAGGGTAGAGCACTGAATTGTCTAGGGGGTTTCACGACCTACCGAAACATATCAAACTGCGAATATAGGTAAATCGATGTAACGGAGTCAGACGGCGACAGATAAGTGCCGTCGTCAAAAGGGAAACAGCCCAGATCCACAGCTAAGGTCCCAAAGTGTAGGTTAAGTGGAAAAGGATGTGTCATTGCACAGACAACCAGGATGTTGGCTTAGAAGCAGCCACACATTAAAAGAGTGCGTAATAGCTCACTGGTCGAGTGAAGATGCGCCGAAGATTCACGGGGCTAAAACCTAACACCGAAGCATGGGGATACGAGTAATCGTATCGGTAGAGGAGCAATGTATACAGGCAGAAGTCATAGCGGAAGCGGTGATGGACAGTATACAAGAGAGAATGCCGGCATAAGTAGCGAGAGTGGGGCGAGAAACCCCACCGTCGAAAGTCTGAGGTTTCCTGGGGAAGGTTCGTCCGCCCAGGGTAAGTCAGGACCTAAGTCGAGGCTGAAGAGCGTAGATGATGGACAATCGGTAGAAATTCCGATACCACCGAAAATCGCATAAATGAAGCGGTGACACAGAAGGATAGTCAGAGCACGGGAGTGGAAAACCGTGTCTAAGGCGAGGTAGTGGCAGATAGTGAAGTACGTCTGCTGGGAACTATTGCGCTGACGGGGAGTGAAAAGAGTAACGAAGCTGATGAATCCACGCTGGCGAGAAAAGCCGCTAAATAAGGTTGGAGGTGCCTGTACCGCAAACCGACACAGGTAGACGAGAAGAAAATTCTAAGACGAACGGGAGAACCCTTGTTAAGGAACTCGGCAAAATGACCCCGTAACTTCGGGAGAAGGGGTGCCTGCGAGAGCAGGCCGCAGAGAATAG
>CAUHGY010000091.1 GCA_959605945.1 uncultured Clostridia bacterium
AACGCCGCCCGCAGCTTTGCGGGCGGCGTTCCGGTTATTTAAGAAAATTATACGCCGAACCAATCCGTTGCCCTGTTCGGCAAAAAACCGGGAACCGCATTATAACCGAGAAATTACTTTGCCGATATCTTCATCGATACATATCGACCGCTTTTCGATTTGCGGAGGGCAGTTCGCTTCTCCGTTGTTGATACAGACATAAATCGCTTCCGAATTAGACATTGTAAAACGCCAAAACGGATATTTAATGATTGCGGGCGTGTTATATCCGACCCCGAGTTCCAAATATACTACCCTGCCGGTTTTGTGTTTTTCGATAAACCTTTCATATCTCTCGCAAGCCGCATACCAGCCGCCGTCCTGAACAAAACTGTTATCGGCACGCAGATTCATTGCCATAGGTTTGCCGCACACAGGACAATGAGGTATCAATGAATGCGGAATCTTCATATCTTTCTGCTCTGACGCCATACGGCGCACCGTTTCTTCGTTATCGTAAGTTTTATCATGGCACGGAACCGAACACTGAAACAGACCGTAATCGCCCTGAGTATAGAAAAGCCTTTTTTTATCGAAACCGGCTTTCTGAAAGCAGTGATCTACATTTGTCGTCAAAACAAAATAGTCCTTGTCTTTTACGCAGTCATAAAGTTCGTCATAGACGGGTTTCGGAGGGTCTTGATAGCGGTTGAGCATTATATATCTCGACCAGTAAGCCCAATATTCTTCGGGAGTGCTGTAATTGTAAAATCCGCCGGAATACATGTCGTGAAATTTATATTTCATCTCAAAGTCGCGAAAATTCTCGCTAAATCTTTTGCCGGAATATGTGAATCCCGCCGAAGCGGAAAGACCCGCGCCCGCGCCTATTATAACGGCATCCGCCTGCCGCAAAGCGGCTTTCAGTTTATCGATCAGAACCGAGCAGTCTTGCGTAAATTTCATAATCGCACTCCTTGAACACGTTAAAAACAACTTTGATATCGCTGTTTGCCTGCCGCTTATAATCTTTGACCGTTTTAACCGCTATCTCTGCGGCGCGCCCGTTCGGAAAACGGAATTCACCCGTAGAGATACAGCAGAATGCAATGCTCTGCAAGCCGTTTTTATCCGCAAGAGCAAGGCAGGACCGATAACAGTCCGAAAGCTGCTTCTCGTGCGTTTTATTCAGCGCGCCGTACACTATCGGTCCGACGGTATGCAGAACGTACTTACAAGGTAAATTATAAGCCTGCGTAATTTTTGCCCGACCCGTAGGTTCTTCATAACCTTGCGCGTTCATGATTTCGGCGCATTCCTGTCTTAACTGCACTCCCGCAAACGTGTGGATTGCGTTGTCTATACAGCCGTGATTGGGACAAAAACAGCCGAGCATCCGCGAATTGGCGGCGTTTACTATACCGTCGCATCTCAGCGTTGTAATATCGCCTTTCCAAAGATATATGCCTGAAGCGGCGGGGGTCAGTTCTTCTATATCGGTTATGCCCTTCGTTCTCAGTTCTTCTTGCAGATATGCATCCTGTATCAGCAGAAATTTCTCGTCGGCCGGTTTCGGCATACGCACGTTTACAAGCGCGCGGAAAAGCCTTTTCTGTTCTTCGGCATCGGACGGAATAACCGACTGTTTCCCCGTTTCATTCAAAAGACAGCCTATTAAATATTTTATTCTTTCTGTCTGGTCCATTTTCTTACCTCCTTATGACGGCGTCTACGGGGCAAATATCCCGACAGTTTCCGCAGTTCAGACAGTTTTCCTGTCTGATAGCCGCTTTGTCCAAATCAATACAGTTTTGCGGACATGCCGATAGACATTTGCCGCAGCATATACATTCGTCTGTTATGAAATATCTGCCCGTTTGAGCGAAGTTTCCGCCGAAAGAAATCGAAAACCGTTCAATGGGTTTCTCAGATAAATCAAACCATTCGCCGCAGCCTTCATATATGCAAAAAACCGTCAGTGCTTTGCGAGACTGTTCGGACGGATATATTTTGTACATATAAGGATTTTTGCCGAGCAGTCTCCGTAAACGTTCCTGACCGATTTCTTTGACTTTTCCCCGAACGGATACGGCAACGCATGACAGTGTGTTTCCGCCTTTAATACCCGTAAGGGAAAGGTGTTTTCTTTCAAACGTCTGTAAAAGTTTTTACCTTTTGCGGTCAGAAAATAAAGGCCGTTTTCGTCATAGTCCATAATGTCGGCAGCGCACGTTACGGGTTTTCCGCTTTCATCGTTTGTCGCCATTATTACCGTGCGTATTCTTTCATGCAAATATTGAAATACCTGAATTGTCTCCATTGCTGCATCACATGTTGAGGCGGCAATCGGCATATGAGACGGCCGCCTCGCGTTAAGTCGGGTTTTTCCGAAATACATTGCATTATGTTTTCAGAATTTTCCGTTATCGTTTTTCCACGCCGCTCTGTCGGCAACGGTTTCCATTACGTCCCAGTGCTCCGCAATCTTGCCGTTTTCAACGCGCCATAAATCATAGTACGAAGTAGGTTTGCCGCCAAATGTGCCTTCCGATACGGCCAGCACCATATCGCCCTGCGCAAGCACCTGATGAACCTTATCGTATATCATTGCAATCCCCGCTTTCCCAAGCGCTTCAAGCGCCGCGCCCAACCCGGAAAGACCGTCCGCAATTCCCGTATTGTGCTGCAGATAGCTGTCGCCGTCAAAGTAATCGGGCGTTTTCTGCGGATTTTTGCCCTGCATTACATCGTACAGAAAATTTTTAACGATTTCGCGGTTTTCTTCCGTCTTTTCGAGATCCTTTGCTTCGGTTTGTCCGTCAATCTGCGTTCTGCCCGACGGATTAGCCTGTGCTTTTTCCGCAAGATTATCCCAATGCTCGGCAATTAAGCCGTTCTCAAAACGGAAAATGTCAAACGCGACCTGTTCGCCCGCGCCCGCGAAATTATAAACGGTTTGCATAAATACTTTGTCTCCGTCTTGATAAGCGCGTATCGTGTTTACCGTCGTTTTGACGGGAGCGCTGCCGAGATATGCAACCGAACTGCAGAACGCATCTCTTCCCGTTCCGTACGCAAGATTGTGCTGAATGTAACCTTCCTGCAAAAGCGACTTTGCCTTTTCCGCGTCGCCGGTCGCAAAACAGTTGATGAGTTCTTTTGCCTTCTGAATGTTGTCAGTCATAACAGATACCTCCGAAAAATTGATTTGATTTTTGCAATCTCATCGATTACGCCCGAAGTATAACAAATAGAAATCCTCTATGCAAGAACGTTACTTTTCTATTATCTGATAATAGATTTATTACAAGGTTTCTTTTTTGAACTATTGACTTTTTCCATGAATCCTGTTATAATTATAAAAAATTTAAAGGAACACCGCCATGCTGACAAAAGAAGAATTGCCGGAATGCCCCGTTGCCACCACAGTGCAGCTTATAGGCAACAAATGGAAACTGCTTATCATACGCAACATGATATACAACGGAAAACAGCGGTTCGGAGAATTTCTGAAATCAATTCCCGCAATAAGCAAAAAAGTGCTAACAGACAATCTCCGCGCATTGGAAGAAGACGGACTTGTCGAAAGGGAAGTATTTGCGGAAGTTCCGCCGCGAGTGGAATATTCTTTAACGCCGCTCGGCAAATCGTTAAAACCCGTTCTCGATGCTATGTTGGAATGGGGCATGAATTATAAGCAAAATTTATAATATTAAAATGAAAACTAAAAGACGGAATTAGCTTTTTCCGCCTTTTTTACGATCCGTTTAATTTTTCTTAACTAAGCTATACGGCAGAACCAGCTAAGCATCTCTCTGTTTCGGCCGGCTTTTATTTACCTGTTCAGAATTACCGACATATAACTCGAACAAAAACTCCCGGAGTTAACGTCCGCACGGTAGGTCGGTCTTTTTCTGTTCTCTTTCATCGAAAACAATCGATTTTCTTTAAAAACATTTTAAAATCAGACGTATTTTTCCGCCATGGTTTTTACGAAGTCAAGCGAACGGAAAAGCTCTGAAACATTCTCGAAATCGTTTTTATAAACTTCCAGGAGTACTGCTCCGTCAAACCCCGCGCCGCCGAGACGCGAAAACAGCTCTTTATAATCGGTTATTCCTCTGCCCGGAAGGCACATTTTACCGCATCCGTCAATATCCGAAAGATGAACCGTAACAATGTCCTGCCCCATCTCGTCGATGAATTCGGCACAGTCTATGCCGCTCTGACGCGCCTGTTTTACGTCGAGGGTGCCTTTGAGAGCCGGAGCCCGTTTTTTAAGCTCTTTGAAAAAACCTATGTAATTATAATATCCCCAATGCACGTTTTCGTGCGCAAGCTGCACGCCGTATCTGCCCGCAACGGCGATTATATCGTTGGTAACGGCGCCTATCCTGTCAAAATCGATATTTAAGGGCGTCTTTTTAAAACGCGCGCCGCCGTGAAAAGTATAATACCCGGCGCCGATTTCGCGCGCGGCGGCCATAGCTCCTTCCAAAATGCAGAAAGAATCTTGTTTCGCCCTTTCGTTAAGGCTGTAAAGCTGCGGTTCAAACTGCGTTGTCAAAACATGCACGGAATGCACATCGACTCCGCCTTTACGGGCTTTCAGCGTCTTCCCGAACTCCGCATTGTATTCGCAGAAAGATTCCAAAAAAACTTCCGCCGTTTCACAGCCGTTTTTATTTAAAAATTCCAAAGCGTCCTCTGTATTGTATCTGCCGAAAAGCGATGCGGTTGAAATGCCGAATTTCATTACTCTCTTCCCCGTTTTTCTTATTAACCGCCTTTCAGCCGGCTTTCGCCGGCTGAAAGAATTCAGTTACTGACTTTTATAGCCCTTCCTAAAATTCGGGATCGATAAGCCCGAGGTCGCCGTCGTTGCGCCTGTAAAGTACTTGCACCGAATTGCTTTTGGCTTCTAAAAAAACATAAAACGAATGCCCGAGCAGTTCCATTTCTTCTATGGCTTCCTTGACGGTCATGGGCGCAAGAGAAAATTTTTTCTCTTTGACGACTTTTGCGTCCTGCTTAAAGCTTTCTTTTCCGGCTGCGAACAGCGCCGCGTCGCGGTAAGCGGCATTTTTGCTGCTCTTGTCGAACCGGGTGCGGTATTTGCGTATCTGCCCTTCGAGTTTGGGAAGCACCGCGTCCAGATTATCGTAAAAATTATCGCTCGACGCGGTCGCTCTTACAAATTTACCCGCATAATCGAGCATGACTTCGGTGGTCAAGGACTGCGCTTCTTTTTTAAAACAGACCTTTGCCTTGGTATCGGAACCTTCGAAATATTTATCGAGTTTGCCGATTTTCAATTCGGTTATCTCTTTCAAATGTTCGCTTACCGTACAATTTCTTGCCGTGATTTCAATTTTCATGAAAAGTTCCTCCTTATATCACACGCGTTCGGCACGCGCGATAATTGACGACGGTTTTCTTACATATAATATTACTGAATCAACCTTTAAAAACCCTTTATTCATGCGGATAATTAAATTTAAATTTTACTCATTCCCGAAAGTGAACTCGCCGTCTTTCGCATCCACTTTTACGGAAGATTTTTCTTTAAGTTCGCCGCTGAGTATTTTTTCGCTCAGCTTATCTTCTATATAACGCTGAATAACGCGCTTCAAAGGTCTTGCGCCGTAAGCGTTGTCGTAACCCTTTTCGATTATCAGATCCATCGCCGCGGGCGTGATATCCAGCTTGACTTCGAGAACGGCAAGACGTTTTCTTAAACTTGAAAGCATAATCTCCGCAATCTTCGCGGTATCTTCTTTTTCAAGTTTATGGAATACGATTATATCGTCTATCCTGTTCAAAAATTCGGGGCGGAATTTTTCTTTGAGCGCGTCCATATACCTGTCGCACATATTGTCGTATTCCGCCTGTCTGCCGCCTGCAAAACCCAACGTGTTTTTATGCTGAATTTCGGATGCG
Organism: uncultured Clostridia bacterium; assembly: GCA_959605945.1. GTDB lineage: Bacteria > Bacillota > Clostridia > Christensenellales > Borkfalkiaceae > UBA1259. The sequence continues at coordinate 5,920 of CAUHGY010000091.1, forward strand.
CCGACATTGGACGTCATAATGATAATGGTGTTTTTAAAACTGACCACCCTGCCTTTACTGTCGGTAAGCCTGCCGTCGTCGAGAATTTGCAGCATTATATTGAACACGTCGGGATGGGCTTTTTCTATCTCGTCGAACAAAATGACGGAATAAGGTTTTCTTCTGACCTTTTCGGTCAGCTGGCCCGCTTCGTCAAACCCCACGTATCCGGGAGGCGCGCCGACCATTTTGCTTACCGAATGCTTTTCCATATATTCGCTCATATCGATGCGGATAAGATTGTTTTCGTTGCCGAACACCGCCTCGGCAAGCGCTTTGGAAAGCTCGGTTTT
>CAUHGY010000092.1 GCA_959605945.1 uncultured Clostridia bacterium
GATATGTATGTTTGGAAGCATAGGTAACTTTTTCAACGGATTATGGGAGGATTTTTACTCTTGTTTTTTAAAAAACAACAGTTACCTTCTGTATCTCACCGGTTTGAGGAACACGGTTATTATAGCAATAGGGGCATGCCTTGTCGGGTTGCTTATAGGCATAGTAGTGACCTGTATAAGAATTGCACCTAAAAATAACGGGTTAATGCGCTTTTTAAACGGTGTAGCTAAATTATATGTTACTGTCATTCGCGGAACTCCAGTAGTATTACAGCTTTTTATTTGCTATTTTGTTATTATGAAAGGTCTGAGAGCTGTGTCGTTTTTCGGTCTGCCGGATACGGCGGGGATTGTTGTTGCGATATTCACATTCGGCATCAACAGCGGCGCATATATGTCGGAGATACTGCGCGGCGGCATAAATTCTGTCGATTACGGACAAATGGAGGCCGGCAGAAGTTTGGGCCTTGGTTGGTTCAGCACGTTTTTCAGCATAGTGCTTCCGCAGGCTTTGAAAAGCGCCGTTCCGACTATGTTCAACGAATTTATAACCTTGGTAAAAGAAACGTCCGTTGCCGGTTATGTCGGGATAGTCGAATTGACGAAAATACAAAGTTATATCACGACACAGCAAATGAAACTCTATATGCCGCTTTTTATTATAGCCGTGATTTACCTGATTTTAGTGCTCGGATTACAGCAGATACAGAAAATATTGGAAAGGAGACTGAGACAAGGTGACAGAAATAAAATCTAATACAGTTTTGAAAGTTGACAATATTTATAAAAATTTCGGGCAGCTGAAAGTTCTGAAAGGCGTCTCCTGCGATATCGAAAAAGGAGAAAAAGTGGTCATAGTGGGGCCCTCCGGCAGCGGCAAAAGCACCATGCTCCGTTGCATGAATCTGCTTGAAACGCCAACTTACGGCGAAGTGTGGATGGAAGGAAAAATTCTGACTCCCGTCGACCCGTATCTTCACAGAGATATTATCAAACTTTCCAAAACTTACGGCGAACTGTTGCAAAAACTCAGGCAGGAAAACGCCGAGATCTCCGATGAAGATGCCGAAAACGCCGTTATCTGCGACATCAAGAAAAACGATCTTCTGAAAAAACACGAAGGCAAAGAGTTTAACAAGGCGATTAAACAGCTTTACGGCGAAAACTTTATGAAAATCAATCTCGCGCGCAGAAAAATGGGAATGGTTTTTCAGCACTTCAATCTGTTCAATAACCTGACTATTTTAAATAATCTTACGCTTGCGCCCGTGAAATTGAAGTTAAAGACAAAAGAGCAGGCGGAAGAAAAGGCGATGCAGCTTTTAAAGCGCATAGGTCTTGAGGACAAGGCGAATGAATTTCCTTCAAAGCTTTCTGGCGGACAGAAACAGCGCGTTGCCATCGTCCGCGCGCTGGCGATGGAACCGGACGTGATGCTGTTCGATGAACCTACAAGCGCTCTCGACCCCGAAATGGTCGGCGAAGTGCTGCAATTGATGAAAGAACTTGCCGAAGAGGGGATGACGATGGTTGTCGTCACGCACGAAATGGGCTTTGCGAGAGAAGTCGCGTCCAGAGTTTTGTTTATGGACGGCGGAGTAATAAAAGAAGAGAATACGCCGAAAGAGTTTTTCGGCAGTCCCAAAGACCCGCGGCTTAAGGAGTTTTTGTCAAAAGTTTTATAAATACTTATTTACGGAGACAGGATAATGATATATCAGTTGAGAGAAAACGTCAAAGGCGGAAAGGCGCATTATAACACTGCTGTGGAAATTTTAAAAGACGGAAACGTTCTGACTTTCAATTTTACCGCCGACCATTCGGTATGTTACTGCCCGTATGCGAATTATAACGACGAACTCTTTGAAGGCGATGTCTGCGAAGTGTTTTTCGGTTCGGACGAAAAACGGATAGTATATTACGAAATGGTGGTCGCGCCCAACGGCGCGAAACTTCTCATAAAAGTTACCGACCGCGGGAACAACGATTTCGATCTCGATTATATTCCCGAAAACGAGTGTTTTATAAAGACGAGCGCTCAAAAAACACCGTCGGGGTATAAGGTAAGCATCAGTTTCGACGCGGAAAAGGCGAGAACGGGCGACGGCGAATTTATTTTCAACGCTTTCAGAATCGATACCGACGGGGAAGAGTGCGAAAAGCACCTTTTTGCGCTCAATCCTTCGCTGTGCAACAGTTTCCATTATTCGCAGGCTTTCGTGAAAATGAAAGATTACGTTAAGTAGAATAGATTGAATATTTTCAAAATTTCCGTTGCAGAGTGTTTCCGACGGGAAAACCGAAAGATAGGAAAATCAATTAAAGCAAGAAAATCAGAATATGCCGGATTCTAAAATTCCCGCATTTTAAAAACCCCGCGCCGCCTTGCGTCAGGCGGCGCGGGATTTTTAGAATGTGAAAAGCTGAATTTTTGCGGAAAAGTTCTGAAGTTTCTGTATATTGTCGCTCCGAGCGGTCAGAAACCTCTTTCGAGCCGCCGCGCCGAACATACATCTTTCTGTGTTGAGCCGCTGCGGCTGTTGTTATCTGGCGGTGCGTTTTTTGTAGGCGGTCGGCGTCATTCCGACGGTTTTTTTAAAAGTTTTTGAAAAATAATTCGGGGTGTCAAACGCCAAACTGACAGATATCTCTTTTACGGACATATCTGTTTCGCGCAGGTATTGCTTTGCTTTGTCTATTTTCATTGCCGTGAAATATTCCATGACGCTTTTTCCGGACGTCAGTTTGAATTCCCTGAAAATGTAGGCGCGGCTGTAACTTGTGATTTCGCTTATATCGTCTATGGTGATGCGCGAGTGCAGGCGGTCTTTGAGAATTTTTATGACTTCGCCGGTGAATTTGCCTTCGAATTGGTCTTTCTGCAAAAATATCTCGTTGCCGCCGTCGGTTTCGGTCAGAGAGCGCATGAGATTTATCAGCAGAATTTCCAGTTGGTTTTTGATTAGTTGTTCTCCGCCGAGCGTGGGATGAGGCAGGCGTTTTATTTTCTTCAATTCGGGATCGGAAAAAGGTATATCGAATGTCTTTCGTGCCTCTTCGATTATGGAATACACAAAACTCAGATTTTTTTTGGAAATGCGGATTTTTCGGTTTTCGAAAAAGCGCATGGCTTCCGACCGGCACTCGAATGAAATTATAAAAACATTGGGGGCTTTTTGCCCGTCCGCGGCAAGAGAGTGCATTTCGTTGGGCTTGTGAAAAAGCATTTCTCCCTGATTTAAGCGAATTATATTTTCGTCGGCGGTGCATATAATGTCGCCTTTGTCTGCATAAACGGCTTCCCAAAAATCGTGCGATTCTTCGCCGTAGCGGAAGTTCTTGTCGAATTCGAAATAATGTATCGTGACTATTTTGTTTATTACCAGCAGATTTTCTATTTTGTGGCGGAAATATTTTTTCATGAAATAAGTATATCACGATATTAAAATTTTTTAGGTAGGTTTTTTTACTCTTTTTGTATATTTTTATCTATTGTATTCGCGGTAAAATTGTATTACAATATATAATAATGTTAAAATCAATAAATTAACAAGGAGATTTATATGAGAATTTTGGCTGTCGGCGCTCATCCGGACGACGTCGAGATTGCATGTTCCGGTACTCTTGCGAAATGCGTCAAGCGAGGTGACAAAGTCATAGTGTGCCATGCTTCGAGCGGCGATCTCGGACACGTGATCATTCCTCCCGAAGAGCTTAAGATTATCCGCGCAAACGAGGCGAAAAAAGCCGGAAGCCTTGCCGGAATAGAAGTTATATGGGGCGGTTTTAACGATCTCGATATTTTCGACAACAACAAGGCGGCACGGGACAAGATGGTAGACGTGATTAAATACGCCGATCCTGATTTTATAATAACTCACGCGCCCGACGATTATATGCCCGACCATACGGCGGTTTCGCGGCTGGTGTTCGACGCCAGTTTTACCGCGACGCTGCCTAACTATAAGAGCAAGGAAAAAAACGCAGCGAAATTAGTTCCCATATATTATATGGATACGCTTGCGGGGGTAAATTTCAATCCTACGGAATTTGTAGATATTTCGGAAGAAATAGAGTTAAAGCTCAAAATGCTGAATTGTCACGAAAGCCAGCTTGTGTGGATGAAAGATCATGACGGAATAGACTTTGCGGATATGGTCAAAACCTGTTCCAAATACCGCGGCTATCAGTGCGGGGCAGACTTTGCCGAAGGCTTCCGTCAGTGTCAGGTATATTTGAAAGGGACTACCAAGCGTTTGCTTCCCTGAAAAATGCCGAAATGGGGGAAGTATGATAAATAAGATCAGGTGGTGCGTGATCGGCGCGGGCGGTATTGCCGACAGAAGAACCATTCCCGCAATACTGCTTCATCCGGGCAGTGAACTTGTTGCGCTAACGGAAAGAAAATCCGAGACGGCTGAAAAGCTCGGCGCCAAATATTCCGTTGCGGCTTTTACCGACGAAAACAGCATGCTTTCGCAGTGCGCTTGCGATGCCGTTTATATCGGCACTCCCGTCTATATGCACTATCCGCAGGCAATGTTGTGTTTAAAATACGGTAAACACGTTTTCATGGAAAAACCCGTCGCAATGAACGCTGCGGAAAGCATAAAACTCGTTGACGCTTTCAAGGCAGAAAACAAGCAGCTGACGATAGGGTATATGATGAAATACCACAACCTGCACGTAAAAGCCAAAAAACTTATAGCCGCAGGCAAAATAGGCAAAGTGAACAGCGTCAGGCTGCAATTTACCTGTTGGTATCCTGACATAGAAGGTGCGTGGAGACAGAAAAAAGCGCTTGGCGGCGGCGGTGCGGTGATGGATCTCGGCGTGCACTGCATAGAGCTTTGCGAATATCTTTTGGGAGAAAACATCGCCGAAACGAAAGCCTTTTATTCCAACCGTTGTTTTTCCTACGAAGTGGAAGACGGCGCCGTCATGGCATTCAGAACGGATAGCGGAATTTTAGGGCAGATAGACGTCGGTTTCAATGTTCCGGACAAAGCGTCGGTATCCAAAGTCGAAATATACGGTTCCGAAGGCGCGATAATTTGCAGCGGAACCATGGGCCAGGAAGAAAAAGGACGCATGGCTTATGTTTATGCACCGCAGGGGGCATATTCGGCGGAACAGAACAGAACAAGCGGTAAATCCGCTGTGTTTTACGGAAACGGCGGCAATCTGTATCTTAAACAGATTGCGGATTTTTGCAGGGTCGTGAACAGCGGGAAACCGGATTATCGCTATACCGACGTTGCCGTCGGCGTTCAGAGAGTTGTTGACGCCGTATATTCCGAAAAACAAAACTGAAAGAACAAAAAATTAAAAACATAAATATCAAGGAGAATTTATCATGGATTTCAATTCAACGGTTAAAGGCAGTTTGCTCGAAGGGTTTTACCCCGAAGGCTGGGACTTTAAAAAAATAGACGAATGCTGTTCTCATTCTCCCGAAGAGATAACCGAGAGACAGTCTTTCTGGAACAGGGATTTTAATCCCGTGGAGTGCGAAAATCTCGGCGAATTCGACGTCAAGATGGGCCATGAAATAGCAAACGAGATAAGAAAAGCAAACGAACGCAATCAGAAGATTTGCTTTATTCTGCCCGTGGGACCCATGGGCATGTATAAATGGGCGGTTTACTTTATTAAGGAATGGAACATAAGCTGCAAAAACGTGTGGTGCTTTAACATGGATGAATGGGCGGATGCCGAAGGCAACACCATCACGGGCGAAGCTTCATTCCGGAATGCAATGGAAACAGCGTTTTATAATCCGCTCGGCGAACTTACGGTTCCGAAAGATCACAGAAACTTTGCCACCAAGGAAAATCTTCCCACCTATCCCGAAAAGATCGCCGCGTTGAAAAAAGAAGGCGCAAAACTCGTTCTCGTTTACGGCATAGGAAGAATGTGCCATATAGCTTTCTGGGAACCCCACTTCGGCGCCGAATTCAAAAGCGACGAAGAGTGGAAAGCTCAGCCTTACAGAATCGCCGCAAAACTGCACCCGCTGACAATAGAGCAGAACGCGCTCACTTCCTTCAAGAGCAGGACCAGCCTCGTTCCCTGCCGTGCGAACACCGTGGGACCCGCTCTCATGTTTGCCGCCG
>CAUHGY010000093.1 GCA_959605945.1 uncultured Clostridia bacterium
AGGGATTCTTCTGATAAGGGGCATCTGACCGCCTTCAAAACCGGGGCGCACTCCGCCGCCGCTTCTCGCCCACTGTCCTTTATGTCCTTTTCCGCTGGTTTTGCCGAGACCGGAACCTATACCTCTTCCCAGTCTTTTTTTGGCAGTGGTCGCACCCTGCGCGGGACTTAAATCACCTAATCTCATATCGAATCTCCTTATTACGCCTTCTCTACTTTCACGAGATATTTAACCTTTGCAATCATTCCCAGAATGCAGGGGTTTTCATCGTGAATTCTGAAAGAATTGACTTTTTTAAGTCCTAACGCAGCCACAATTTTCTTGTGCTGCGGCAGAACCGCTATCGTACTTTTCACGAGCGTAACTTTTATTTTGTTCGCTTCGGTTTTCTTTGCTTTTGCCATAAAAGTACTCTCCTTAACCGATAATTTCTTCCACGGTCTTGCCGCGTACAGCCGCAATCTGTTCCGCACTTCTCAGGGATTTAAGACCTTCCATAGCCGCTTTTACGCAGTTAATGGGGTTGTTTGTTCCGTGAGATTTGGTTCTGATATCTTTAATTCCCACTGCTTCCATAACCGCGCGGACGGGGCCGCCGGCTATAACTCCGGTACCTTCTTCGGCAGGCATCATCAGCACGGACCCTCTGCCGAATTTACCGATTACTTCATGAGGAATGCTGCTGTTTAACAGCGCGCAGGCAAACATATTCTTCTTCGCCCTTGCAGTGGCTTTGTCGATAGCTTCGGGAACTTCGTTGGCTTTACCCATGGCACAGCCTATTTTGCCCGCGCCGTCTCCGACGACGACGAGTGCCGAAAATCTCATATTTCTGCCGCCCTTGACGACCTTGGTAACACGGTTTACAGCAATAAGCTTTTTGATAAGCCCGTCGTTTTCTTCGGCCTTCCTGGGTGCTCTGTTATTATCTCTTGCCATTTTAGTTTTCTCCTTGATTTTTTAGAATTCCAGGCCGCCTTTTCTTGCGCCGTCAGCCAGATTCTGAACGCGTCCGGTATAAAGATAGCCGCCTCTGTCAAACACGACCGCGCTTATCTTCTTTTCCTTAGCTTTCTTCGCCAGCAGTTCGCCTACGGCAAATGCCTGTGCCTTCTTGTCCTTGCCTTCCAAAGCGCCTTTTATCTCTTTGTCGAGCGTAGACGCCGTAACCAAGGTATTTCCCTTAACGTCGTCTATAATCTGCGCATAGATGTGATTCAAGCTTCTGTAAACCGAAAGTCTGGGAATTTCCGCAGTTCCTTTCACCTTGCTTCTCACTCTCTTATGTCTTTTTTGTCTGTCCTGATTTTTATTGATTTTTTGAATCATCGTTATACTCCTGATTAATCGCTTTTCGTGCCGTATCCGACACACTCGGCAGACGCGTCAAAATCAAACGCGTCCACTAAAAGTCAATAAATTTTTAGCCTTTGCCGCCCGCGGCTTTACCGACCTTTCTCTCTATCACTTCGTCGCTGTAACGAATGCCGTAGCCGTGATAGGGTTCGGGTTCTCTTATGCCTCTGACCATTGCGGCGAACTGCCCCACTTTCTCTTTGTCTATGCCGCTGACAGTAATTTCAGTCTGCGACGGGCAGTCTAAGGCAATGCCGTCAATTTCTTCAACTTCCACGGGATGACTGAATCCCACGTTCATGACGAGCTTTTTGCCCTGTTTGGCGACTTTCCAGCCGACGCCGTTGACAATGAGCGATTTTTTAAACCCTTCGGTTACGCCTTTTACCATGTTGGCGCAAAGCGCTCTGTAAAGGCCGTGTTTTGCTTTTGTGGGTCCTAAGTCGTTGGCTCTGGTGAATTTTATGACCGAACCTTCCACGCTGGGGGTTATGATAGTATCGTATTTCTGACTCAATACGCCTTTAGGACCTTTAACGGACATTACGCCGTCTTTTATTTCCACCGTTACGCCGGCGGGTATATCGATATGCGCGTTGCCTATTCTTGACATGGCTTTACCTCCTACCAAACGTAAGCGAGAACTTCGCCGCCCTGATGGGCTTTCTTCGCTTCTTTACCGGTCATTATGCCTTTTGAAGTAGAAAGTATCGCAATGCCCAATCCTCCGAGAACCTGCGGTACTTCATCGGTACCGACATATACTCTCAGTCCGGGTTTACTGACTCTCTTCAAACCGGTGATAACTTTTCTGCCGTTTTCGTATTTCAACGTAATGACTATCGTTCCCTGAACGCCGTCTTCTATCTTGACGTCGGAAACGTAACCTTCCTTCAGCAATATATCCGCAATCGCCTTTTTCGTGTTGGAAGCGGGAATTTCAACCGTTTCGTGCTTTGCCATAAGAGCGTTTCTTATTCTGGTAAGCATATCCGCAATAACGTCTGTCATATCTTTCTCCTCCTTTACCAACTTGCCTTCTTCACGCCGGGTATCTGACCCTTATAAGCCAGATTTCTGAAACATATACGGCAGATACCGTACTTTCTCAAAACGGCGTGGGGACGACCGCATATACTGCATCTCGTGTAGGCTCTTGTGGAATATTTAGCAGGTTTCTGCTGCTTGTTTATCATTGCTTTTTTAGCCATTTTCTAACTCCTTATAACCTTACTTCGTCGCAAAAGGCATACCGAGCATTGCAAGCAATTCTCTCGCCTCTTCATCGGTTTTTGCAGTGGTGGTGATGCAGATATCGAATCCTCTTGTTTTTTCAACCTGATCGTATGAAATCTCGGGGAAGATAAGCTGTTCTTTCACACCCATTGCATAATTGCCCCTGCCGTCGAAAGACTTTTTGGAAACGCCCCTGAAGTCTCTGACTCTCGGAAGAGCGATAGATATAAATTTATCAAAAAATTCATACATTCTCGTTCCGCGGAGGGTGACCTTCATGCCGACGCTCTGCCCTTCTCTTATCTTAAAGTTTGCGACCGACTTTTTAGCTTGCGTCAAAACAGGTTTCTGGCCTGAAATAAGTTTAAGCTCTTCCTGAGCGAGCTGAACACTCTTGGCGTTGTCCTTGACGTCGCCGAGACCGGAGTTTATGGTGATTTTAACGAGCTTGGGGACCTGATTTACGTTCTTATAATTGAATTTCTTGATGAGCGCAGGCACCACCGTGGCGTCGTATAACGCTTTAACTCTGTTGGGAGTCTTCTCGGTTGCAGCTTCTTTAGCAACCTGAGTTTTCTTCGCTGCCATTATATTTAACCTCCGTTATTTGCTCTCTGCGGGAGCTTCCGCAGCTTTTTTAGTCTTCTTCTTAGTGGTCTTAGCGGCTTTTGCAGCCTTTTTGACTTCTTTGGCTTCCTTGCCGGCATCGAGCACTGCTCCGCACTTCTTGCAGATGCGTGCCTTTTTATCGCCTTCTACCTTATAAGCCACACGAGTGGCTTTGTTGCAGGAAGGGCATACCACCAATACGTTGGAAGCGTCGATAGGTCCGGACTGATTCTGAATAGAACTCACTTCCTGCGCGCTTCTTGCTTTTTTGTGCTTTTTTTGTACGTTCACGCCGTCCACAACGATTTTGTTCGTCTTGGGAAGAGCAACCAAAACCTTTGCGGTTTTTCCCGCGTCTTTACCCGTTATAACCAAAACCGTGTCGTTCTTTTTAACTTTCATAGTCTTTCTCCTTATAACACTTCGGGCGCGAGAGAGATAATTCTCATATAGTCTTTATCTCTTAATTCCCTTGCTATCGGCCCGAAGATACGCGTTCCTCTGGGCTGTTTCTGGTTGTCTATGATAACTGCGGCGTTCTCGTCGAAACGAACGTATGTGCCGTCGTTTCTTCTGACCCCGCTCGTCGATCTTACTATAACCGCTTTTACTACGTCGCCTTTTTTAACGGCGCCGCCGGGCGTTGCGGTCTTGACGGAGGCAACTATAACGTCGCCTATGTTACCCGTTCTTCTGAAAGAGCCGCCGAGTACCCTTATGCACATCAGTTCTTTTGCGCCGGAGTTATCCGCCGCTTTCAATCTGCTCTGTGGTTGTATCATTCTGCGCCTCCTTATTTAGCCTTCTCTATTATTTCGGCAACACGCCAGTTTTTATCCTTGGAAAGTTTTCTCGTTTCCACAATAAGCACCTTATCGCCGATTCCGCACTCGTTAAGTTCGTCGTGCGCTTTAAATTTATGAGTTTTCTTGATCGTCTTTTTATAAAGGGGATGTTTTGCTCTCTCTTCGATTGCCACAACCACCGTTTTATCCATTTTATCGGAAACGACGATGCCGACTCTTTCTTTTCTCAAATTTCTTTCCATATTCATTCTCCTACGCTTTAACCTGCAATTCCCTTGCCCTTAAAATGGTCTTTACCTTTGCAATATTCTTTCTGCAGGTTTTGAGGGACGCGGGATTTTCGAGCTGTCCTATCGCGTGACGGAAACGAAGGTTAAACAATTCTTCTTTAAGCTCATTGAGCTTGGTGTTCAGTTCGTCTACCGTTAATTCGTGAAGTTCTTTCGTTTTCATTAACCTTCACCGCCTTCTTCTTTGATTTCTTCGGCAACAACTTCTTTCTTGATAAACTTCGTCTTTACGGGAAGTTTATGTCCTGCAAGTCTCATTGCCTCTTTTGCGACTTCTTCGGAAACGCCCGCCATCTCGAACAGCACTCTGCCCGGCTTAACGACCGCAACCCAGAATTCAACCGAACCTTTACCGCTTCCCATACGGCTGTCCGCAGGTTTTTTGGTAACAGGCTTGTGGGGGAATATATCTATCCATACTTTACCGCCGCGCTTTATAAATCTCGTCATGGCGACACGGGCGGCCTCGATCTGATTCGATTTGATCCAACCGGGCTCGGTTGCGACCAGACCGTATTCGCCGTATGCTATCTTATTGCCTTTGGTGCATTTTCCGGTCATTCTGCCGCGATGCACTCTTCTTCTTTTAACTCTTTTGGGCATCAACATAATTACGCCTCGCCTCCTTCAACAGTTTTCTTTTTGGGTGCGCCTATTATCTCGCCCTTATATACCCAGCACTTGATGCCGATAACGCCGAACGTGGTGTGCGCTTCGGCAAAACCGTACTCGATGTCCGCTCTGAGCGTCTGCAGGGGAATGGATCCTTCATGGTAGCTTTCGCTGCGCGCTATTTCGGCGCCGTCGAGTCTGCCGCTGACCGACACCTTAATTCCCTTGATGCCGCTTCTCATGCTTCTCGAAATGGCCTGTTTCATAGCCCTTCTGAACGACACGCGCTTTTCAAGCTGCGACGCAATGCCCTCTGCGACCAATTGCGCGTCGGAATCGGGTTTTTTGACCTCCGAAATGTTGATGGATATCTGTTTGCCCTTGCAAATTTTGGCAACCGTTTTCTTGATAACTTCTATTTCACTGCCCTGTTTGCCGATCAGCACGCCGGGACGAGCCGTAAAGATAGTTATGGTTATTTTGAGGGCCGCCCTTTCGATGACGATTTTTGAAATCGCCGCCTGATAATACTTTTCTTTCAGAGCCTTGCGGATATCGTAATCTTCCTTGATGTTGACCGCAAAATCCTTTTTATCGGCGAACCACTGCGTATCCCAATCTTTGATAATACCTACTCTTAAACCGTGCGGATTAACTTTCTGTCCCATAATCCTTCCTCCTATGCCTTTGCATCCAGCACTACGGTTATGTGGCTGGTACGTTTCAAAATTCTGAACGCTCTGCCTTGCGCTCTGGGCATGACCCTTTTCAAAGTCGGTCCCTGATCGGCAAAGCATGCCGCCACGAACAGGTTATCTTTGGAAAGTCCGAGATTGTGCTCGGCATTGGCTGCTGCAGACATCAGCACTTTCTTTACGGGTTCGCTTGCAGATTTGGGCGTATTTTCAAGGATTGCCAAAGCTTCCCTGTATCCCTTGCCCCGTATAATGTCGAGAACGATTCTTACTTTGAAAGGCGAAATCCTGACGTGTTTAGCAATCGCCTTGGGGCGTCTGTCTTTATTTTCCGCGATTCTCGCGGTTTTTTCTTTCATTCTTTTAGCCATTTTTAAGCCTCCTATCTCGCGCCGGTTGATTTTTCGGATC
>CAUHGY010000094.1 GCA_959605945.1 uncultured Clostridia bacterium
CGATGGGTGCGTATAAGAACCCAACCATTTGTGATGCAGAAAATCTTCACAATATTCATGTGGCCTTGCAAAATGTGAATATTGTGTGCGGGGATTATACTTTGTCAAAGTCTTTCATAGACAATAAAACTTTCGTTTATTTGGATCCTCCGTATCGTCCCATTTCAGAGACGTCTGCGTTTACTTCATACAACAGCGATATATTTGACGATAAAGAACAGATGCGTCTTGCCAAATTTATTGACGAGATAAATGAAACAGGTGCAAAAATCGTTTTGAGTAATTCTGATCCGAAAAATATAAACCCTGAAGATAATTTCTTTGACGATTTATACAAAAATTACAAAATAAATCGTGTTGAAGCAAGTCGAGCAATAAACAGCAAAGGCGATAAACGCGGCAAAATAAACGAATTGCTTATTTGCAATTGAGGAGAAAAACAAATGAAAAGGGATTTTAACAAATGGCTTGATACATTCAGAAGCAGTATTTGTGACTATAAATTTTACGTTGACTTTGAAAAAGTTTACGGCAATGTCAACAACGTTAAAATTGAGTTGAATATTCTCAACTCCCTTATTGGTTCAAAAAATATTGAAAACGATTTTAGGAACCTTGTAGAGGAATACCCGAAAGTTTTGAAATGCATTCCGATCTTGCTTGCAGTCCGTAGTCGCGAAATATATGCGATTGACAGCGACGGAGAATTTTGGTTTAACTTTGCGAAACAAAACTATTCAATCGACGAATATATAATGTTTATGCGAAAAACGGGTTTATTTTCGCTTATTTCGGAGCATTTGATAAACAATATCGTCGATTATGTTACGGGCGTTGAAGTCGGACTTGATAGCAACGGGCGTAAAAATCGCGGCGGTCATTTAATGGAAAATTTGGTGGAAGATTATCTTATAAAGGCAAGATTTGTTAAAGGCGATACATATTTTAAGGAAATGAAACTGTCCGCAATCGAAAGAAAATGGAATATTGATTTATCGGGTATTTCCAATCAAGGTAAAGCCGAAAAGCGTTTTGATTTTGTCGTTAAAAAAGACAAAATAATATACGCGATAGAAACGAATTTTTACACGGGCGGCGGCTCGAAATTAAACGAAACGGCAAGAAGTTACAAAACGATTGCGTTGGAAGTGAAAGAAATCGACGGTTTTGCATTTGTATGGTTTACCGACGGTCAAGGCTGGAAGTCTGCACGCCACAATTTAGAAGAAACTTTTGATGTTTTAGACAATATGTACTGCATTGCCGATTTAGAAAACGGTATTGTTAAAAAACTTTTCAAATAATATGGCAAAGAAAAGCATACCATTACAACCCGCAAATTTCGAGCTTGAAACAAATACAGTTTGGGCGTTTCCCGATCGCGGTAAATGGGCAACTCATGACGCTAAATATCGCGGAAATTGGTCGCCGTATATCCCGAGAAATGTTATATTGCGTTATTCGAAAGAAAACGACACCGTTTTAGATCAGTTCGTCGGCGGCGGCACTACTGCCGTTGAAGCAAAATTGACAAACAGAAATTTTATCGGTGTCGATATTAACCCGAATGCGCTTGAAATAACAAAAAACAAATTAAATTTTGAGTGTGAATTTAATCCGGCGGTAAATATTTTGCATGGTGATGCGCGTAATCTTTCTACGATTGACGATAATTTAATAGACCTTATTTGTACGCACCCGCCTTATGCAGATATTATTCATTACAGCGAAGATATTGACGGCGATATGTCGCTTATGCCGATAAAAGATTTTTTGTTTGAAATTGGTAAAGTCGCGGACGAATGTTATCGGGTACTAAAGAAAGATAAGTTTTGTGCCATACTTATGGGAGATACGCGCAAAAAAGGCATGGTTCAACCGATTGCCTTTGAAACAATGCGCATTTTTGAAATGGCAGGGTTCAAAACGAAAGAAATTATAATTAAAGAACAACACAACTGCAAAGCAACGGGTTATTGGAAAACGAATAGTATTAAGCATAACTTTTTACTACTCGCTCACGAGTATTTATTTGTATTCAAGAAAAGTTAGTAATTGGAGATGCTATGTCAAAAATGATTAAAGAAATATAAGTAAATTTACTTCAAGATATAAATAAAGCAAGCGTAAAAGAACTTGAGAAAATATAAGATAATCCGATTTGACAAATAATTGACAGAAATAAAGCCTTGTGCTATAATTTTCATCATAATTCAGAAAAAATTAGTTAGCCCGAAAGGAGCAATTCAATAGTAATGGAAGAGCTGGTTTCTATAATCATGCCGTCTTATAATACGGCAAAATATATAGGGAAGAGTATACAATCGGTTTTAAATCAGACTTATAAAAATTGGGAACTTTTAATAGTTGACGATTGCTCGACGGACGATACCGAAAAAGTTATCAAGAGTTTCGATGATAAAAGAATCAGATATTTGAAAAACGATAAAAACAGCGGAGCTGCAGTATCCAGGAACAAAGCTTTGAGAGAAGCAAAAGGCAGATGGATTGCATTTTTGGATTCCGACGATCTGTGGCTTCCCGAAAAATTAGAGCGGCAAATAGCTTTTATGCTCGACAACGGGTATAGTTTTACGTTTACGGACTATCGAATTGTTTCTCCGTCAGGAGAAATGCTGCCGTATATTTATACGGGGCCTGACGTTGTGACAAAACGCAAATTATATCATTATTGTTATTTTTCTACCATTACAGTGATATATGACAGAAATGCGGTCGGATTGATCCAGATTGCCGACGTCAAAAAAAATAACGACTATGCAATGTGGTTTAAGGTTATTGAATATGCTGACTGCTACAGGTTTGCGGAAAGTCTTTCGGTTTACTGTAAAAGAGAACAGTCTATTTCAAGCGGAAGCAAGTTTAAGCTGATAAAACATCATTATATCATGTTCAGAAAAGCTTTGGGTAAATCCCGCGTTATGTCTTTCTTTTTAACCGTAAATAATTTATTTTACGGATTTTTTAAAAAAATTAAATATAAGAAAAAAGTCAAATATAACGATGAAAAACTGATTTAAATTAATCAGATATTTTAACATTGAATTTACTGATTTTTAATTATAAAAAGGTGTGTTTATGTCTATTTATGAGAAAATAGTTGCAAAACAAGAAAAAATTGCAGTGATTGGTTTGGGATATGTCGGTATGCCGATTGCCGTTGCTTTTGCAAGAGAAGGATTAAATGTGATCGGCTTTGACCTGAATGCAGATAAAATAAAACTTTATAAATCAGGCATTGATCCTACGGGAGAAGTCGGAAACGAAGTTATTAAAAATACCGAAGTTGAGTTTACATCGGACGAAACGATGTTGCGTAATGCTAAGTTTTATATAATAGCAGTTCCTACTCCCGTAAATTCAGATCACACGCCTGATCTTGCTCCTGTCGAAGGGGCATCGCGCATATTAGGCAGAAATTTGAGCAGAAATTCTATAGTTGTTTTTGAATCGACCGTTTATCCGGGTGTTACGGAGGACGTATGCGTACCCATTTTGGAAAAAGAGTCGGGATTAACTTGCGGGCGCGATTTTAAAGTAGGGTATTCTCCGGAGAGAATAAACCCCGGCGATAAAGTTCACCGTCTTGAAAACATCCGAAAGATAGTGTCGGGAATGGATGAGGAAGCGCTTTCGGAGATCAAGAAAGTTTATGACATTGTTATTAAGGTCGGCACTTATCCTGTTTCCGATATAAAAACAGCTGAAGCAATCAAGGTGGTAGAGAACAGTCAAAGAGATATTAATATCGCATTCATGAATGAACTTGCTATGGTTTTCGACCGTATGGGCATAGATACCAACGAAGTTGTAGACGGAATGAACACCAAATGGAATGCTTTGGGTTTTCGCCCAGGGCTTGTAGGCGGGCACTGCATAGGGGTTGATCCTTACTATTTTACCTATCAGGCGGAAAAACTCGGATATCACAGTCAGATTATTTTGGCGGGCAGAAAAGTTAACGACGGCATGGGGCAATTTATTGCCGATGCAACAATCAAACAGCTTGTTTTGGCAGATAAAGCACCGTCGCTAATAAAAATGGCTGTATTCGGGTTGACATTTAAAGAAAATTGCCCAGATATTCGCAACAGTAAAGTGGTTGATATAATAACAAGGCTTAAAGAATATAATATAAATCCTATTGTGATAGATCCGCTTGCCGATAAGGAAGAAACAAAGGCTGAATACGGTATAGAGTTGAAAGATATGAATGAAGCTTCGGAACTCGATTGCATTATAGTTGCCGTCGCGCACGAGTCGTTCAGGAAGTTTTCGTTGGAGTATCTTGATAGTCTTTATAAGAAAATGGACAATAATAAAAAAGTATTGATAGATGTTAAAGGAATATTCAATAAAAATGTATTAGATAAATCAGGTTATAGATATTGGAGATTGTAAATCAGGGCATAAAATTTTTTAATTTCTTCAAAAGAGAACTGTCTTGATTTTAAAATAATTATAAAGAGCAGCTGTTATTCGTGCCGGCAGCTGTTTTTTTATATTAAATTTTAATAAGAGAATATCTGAATTTGCCGGCTATACACAATTTATAAACCATGTAGGGCTTTATGTATTCGGAGATAAATTTTAGAGCCGATTAAGTATTTTTTCAATAAAATCATGTTTATGCGCCGTGTATTCTGTTCGTTTGTCTGCATATTTTGCAGAAAGTTCTATTTTTAGATCTTCATACTCTTTGGCTGCCGATGGGTGAGTGTTGAGATAATCGCGGAATTTTAAATAATTTCTCCATTCTATGCTTCCGGCTTTTACAACGTGTATAAAATGTGTTTGTAAATTATTTGAACCGTCATAATATCCGCCGCAAGCATATAAAAGTTGCCGTATATCTGTCGAATAAAAATCAATTTTACCGCGAAAGATATTAGTATCGTCCATTGCGTAGCGATAATAAAAGCCATGTGTTTCAAGCTCTTGGTTGCAGCATATTATATCTGAAAAATTATGGACGGCAACGGCAATGTCTATTATTGGCTTGGCTTTTATGCTGCATATTGAAGTGCTTCCGACATGTTCTATTTCTGACGCAACGTTTTTCAGAATATTTTTAAGAATCTTTATTGTGCGGGCAGCTTCAGTAATCCATTCTGAATTATGGGAACATAAAATTACTTTACCGTGTTCTAATCCTATCATATTTGGTAATTATATCATTAAAAGAACGGTAAGTCAACAGCGAAATGTGCGCTCAAATAAAACGCAGATGCTAAGCGACAGAAAAAAGGGATCCCGAAAAGATTTTGTGAAACAAAAGATTTTCGGGAAAAAGGAGAAGCCCGCCAAAAGTCCGGCAGTTTGCAGAAAGCAAACTGCCGACACCCGGGCGGAAAGAAAGACTCCCGAAAAGGGTCGTAGAACAAAACGCATAAAAAGAGAGCACGGGCAAATAAGAGAAGAGATAACGAATAGAAGAAAAAGGGGATCCCGAAAAGATTTTGCGGAACAAAAGATTTTCGGGAAAAAGGAGAAGCCCGCCGGAAGTCCTGCAGTTTGCAGAAGGCAAACTGCGGACACCCGTGCGGAAAGAAAGACTCCCGAAAAGTGTCGTAGAACAAAACGCATAAAATGAGAGTACAGGCGAATAAGAGAAGAGATAACGAATAGAAGAAAAAGGGGATCCCGAAAAGATTTTG
>CAUHGY010000095.1 GCA_959605945.1 uncultured Clostridia bacterium
ATGTCACGGGGATTTCCATGATAGCCGACATGCGCATGGCATTTTTCATATAGTCGGAGAATACCGCGAAAGTCGCGCAGTAGGGGATCAGCCCTCCGTGCAGATACATGCCGTTAGCAATGGCTGCCATGGCGTGTTCGCGGATTCCGAAGTGCATGTTGGAGCCCGTTTTGTCTTCGGGGGAGAAGTCTCCGCGCGATTTCATGTTGGATTTGTTTGCCGGCGCAAGGTCTGCGCTGCCGCCGATAAGATTGGGCACGTATTTTGCAAGTTTGTTGAGAACGGTGCTCGAATAACCTCTCGACGCGTCGTCCTTTTCAAACTGCCATAACTCGTCGATGGAAGCGAGATCCGTGAATTTGTTTTTCTTCCATTCGGTGTATTCTTTGGCGAGTTCGGGATATTTTTCGGAGTAAGCCTTGAACATCTCTTTCCATGCCTTCTGCGCTCTTCTTCCCTTGGCGCCGAATTTTTTGCAGTGCTTGAACACTTCTTCGGGAACTTCGAAGGGTGCGTAATCCCAGCCGAGAGTTTTCTTTAACGCAGCAACGCCTTCTTCGCCGAGAGGCGCTCCGTGGCAGCTTGCCTTGCCTGCGAGCGGTGAAGCGAAGCCGATGGTAGATTTAATGATTATAAGAGAAGGCTTTTCGGTTTCCGCCTTTGCTTTTCTGATGGCGCGGTTCAGTGCGGCAAGATCGTTGGCATCCTTGACTTTTATGACCTGCCAGCCCAGCGCTTCGTGGCGTTTGCCGACGTCTTCGGTAAAGGTGATGTCCGTGCTGCCTTCTATGGTAATATCGTTATCGTCATATAAAACGATCAGTTTTCCGAGTTTTAAAGCCCCCGCAAGCGAAGCGGCTTCGTTTTCTATGCCTTCCTGCATGCAGCCGTCTCCGCAGAGAGCGTAAGTATAATGGTCGACCACGGGGAAGCCTTCTTTATTGAACTTTGCGGCAAGATAACTTTCCGCTATCGCCATGCCGACGGCGTTGGCAACACCCTGTCCGAGCGGACCGGTGCTGGTTTCCACTCCGGGGCAGACTTTATATTCGGGATGACCCGCTGTGCGGGCGCCCAGCTGACGGAAGTTCATTATATCGTCTTTGGTGAGACCGAAACCGAACAGATAATAAAGCGAATAGTCGAGCATGGAAGCATGTCCTGCCGACAGAACGAATCTGTCCCTGTTGTCAAACGCGGTATCTTTGGGGTTAAACGTCATATTGGTAAAAGCCGCATATCCGATTGGCGCAGCGCCGAGCGGCATTCCGGGGTGACCCGAATTGGCTTTCTGAATAGCTTCCGCGGAAAGCACCCTGATGGCGTTTATCGTAAGCTGTTTTACGTCGTTCATAAAAACCTCCTTGAAGAACGTATGCTTTTTTGCCGAAGTAAGTTATGTTTTTTGTACGGCAAGCTGATTAACACATCAATTATATAGCATAAGGGCTTGTTTTTCAAGTCTTTTTCCGCAAATACTTTTAAAAAACTTGTATATTTCGGTAATGCGTGGTATAATACGTATGTCTTATAATGGAATAATATACTTCAAAATAACGCGCGGCGGCCGGCGTAAAAGGCTGTTTTCAGACGGTTTTTGAGTTCGTTCTTGAGGCAGGGTCGATATTTTTTTGAGAGTAAATTCAAGGGACTGATAAGGAGTTTTTATGATATATCTTGTAAGCGGCGGTAATTTAGTGTTAATGCCGAACGGCTGGATCTGGGCAAGCGTTTCCGTAAGCCTGGCCGTGTCGCTGACGTTTTACGTTCTGCGTTCGATCGGCATTTATAAACTTGCAAAAAACAACGGCTATGCGCATGCTTTTCTCGGGTGGATCCCTTTTGCCTGGATTTATCTTGCGGGCAAAATGTGCGGCAACGTGACGTTTTTCGGCAAAAAATTCGGCGGTTTCGTGGTGCTTCTCGTCACCATGTTTTCGGTGACGCAGGCACTTAATTTAGTCTATTATTTTCTCACCTATTACCCCATAGCGGGATATTTTTTGCAGGGCGGAACGATTTATTACGTCTCTTCGTCATCCGACGTTCAGGGCTGGGTAGAGTATCCTTTGCTGTATAATATATATACGGAGACCGATATAACGGTTAATTATCTTTTTTCGCAGTCTTTCGTAAAATTTTTCAATGCTCTCGGCATCATTTCGAATATACTCGATCTGTTGATGATAGTCTTGTCCGTGACTTTTTATTTCGCGCTGTTCGGAAAGTTCTGGCCGGCGCATTCGATTATTGCATCTATTCTGAGCGTCTTCGGGCTTTTCGGGGTGTTCGCGTTCGTGATAAGAAACAAAAAGCCCATGACGAGGGAAGAATTTCTGCGCATGCGGTACGGATATTATCAAAATCCTTACGGCGGCGCGCCTAATAACGGAGCCGGCGCTCCCAAACCGCCCGAAACCCCCTTTCCCGAATTTGCCGACCGCGGCGAAATAGACCCCGGCGATCCTTTCGGAGAGTTTTCCGACAAATCAAACGGCGGAGACGGTAAAGGGGAAAATTAAATGGCAAGCGAAAACATCGCGGCGATATCGACGGGTGCGGTCGCAAGCGGCGTGGCGATAGTCAGGGTAAGCGGCGACGGCGCGTTGGACGTAGCGAAAAAAATGTTCCGTCCGTTCGGCAAGACGCGCGTCGGCGACTTCGAGCCGAACAAAATGTATACGGGCGAAATAATCTGCGACGGGTTTAAAGACACCGGGCTGTGCGTATTTTTTAAAGCGCCGAAGAGCTTTACCGGCGAGAACGTGGTGGAATTCCACTGTCACGGCGGTGTGGCGATTGCGGGCGGCGTGCTGAAAAAAGCGCTTGCATGCGGCGCCCGTCCTGCCGCCAACGGCGAATTTACCCGCCGTGCGTTCATGAACGGCAAACTGTCTCTTTCGTCTGCGGAAGGGCTTATCAACATGATAAACAGCGAGGCTGAAAGCGGCGTCCGTGCGGGATATTATCTTTACCGCGAAAAACTGACGGATGAGATAACTTCGGTTCAGCAGGATCTTGCGGACGCGCTTGCCGAAATAGACGCGGACATGGACTTCCCCGAAGAAGATCTGGAAATATCTTCACACGACAGGGCGAAGGAACTGCTCGTAAAGAGCGCGGATAGAATAAAAAAGCTGATGTCCACTTTCAGAACGGGGCGTGTGCTTAAAAACGGCGTCAGAGTGGGTATCGTCGGTAAACCGAACACGGGCAAAAGCTCTCTGTTAAACGCTCTTTTAAACTATGATAAGGCCATAGTGTCTGACATTGCGGGGACCACGCGCGACGTGGTCGAGGGCAGTGCGGACATATGCGGCGTGCGCTTTTATTTTTCGGATACTGCCGGCATCCGCAGCAGCGGCGACAAAATTGAAGAAAAAGGCGTCGAACTGTCAAAAAAAGTTTTGAACGAGTGCGATCTGGTGCTTTTTGTCATCGACGCGTCGGACGCGGGGAAAGAAGACGACGAAATATACGAGTTGGTAAAGGACAAGAACACCCTTGTGGTGCTTAACAAAATCGATAAAAGCGATTTTAAATACGAACGGGCAGACATAGAGATTTCGGCGCTCGGGAAAACCAATATCGACGCGCTGCGCCGCGAGATATATAATAAAACTGTGGGTAGCAACATAGATATAAATGGAGATTTTCTTACCGAAGAACGGCATTATGACGCGCTTTCGCGCGCTTTGAAGAGCATAGAGAGCGCCGTTGCCGACGCGGAAAGCGTCACGCTCGATCTGCTGGAAATAGATATAAGAACGGCGTGGGACGCTCTCGGCGAAATTTCGGGCAAAACGGCTTCCGAAGAAATTATTAACAATATATTTTCCAAATTCTGCGTCGGAAAATAGACGGATAAAAAGGTGGAAAAATGGTCAATCTCGAACTTTACAGGGTCTTTTATACGGTCGCGAGATGCGGCAGCCTTACAAAAGCGGCAGAGGAACTGTTCATAAGCCAGCCCGCCGTTTCGCAGGCGATAAAGCAGCTGGAAACCCAGCTCGGAGGGCAGCTTTTCAACCGCACGCACAAAGGCATGGAGCTTTCCGAAACGGGCGGCAAACAGATTTTCAAAACCGTCGAGCAGGCGCTGAAACTGTTCGACGAAGCCGAAAACAAATACGCCGAACTCAAAGACACCGCCACCGGAATTCTGCGCATCTGCGCTTCGGATACGGTAAGCACACACTTTCTTCTGCCGTACATAAAGAAATATCACGAAAAATATCCGGATGTCAATCTGATGCTGCAAAACTGCACTTCTAACGAAACGATAGAGCTTCTGAAAAACAAAAAAGGGGATATAGGGTTTGTAAATCTTCCCATTGACGACAGCGAGATAAATCTGTCGAACACGGTAATGCAGCTTCACGATACGTTTGTTGCCAGCGATAAATTCAAAGATCTTGCCGCGGAGACCGTCGACCTCAAAAGATTGCAGGATTATCCCCTTCTGATGCTCGAACTTTCCACCGCCACCAGGCAGGCGATAGTTTCGTTCGCGCATTCGCAGGGCGTGCATCTTCATCCCGAAATAGAACTGGCAAGCCTTGAGCTTATGACCGAACTTGCCAAAAACGGCATAGGAATAGCGTGCATACCGAGAGAATTCGTCGCTCACGAATTATATGAAGAAAAAAGTCTTGTGGAGATCAAAACAAGCCCGTCGCTGCCCACTCGCGCGATAGGACTGGCTCTTCCCAAGAACGAGACGCTTACTTTTGCGGTAAAAGAATTTTTAAGAATGTTGAACGATAAAATCGGAGAATAGTCGATAATGGAAATATGGCAGGCAATAATACTCGGCGCGGTGCAGGGATTTGCGGAATTTCTGCCCGTCTCTTCGAGCGGGCA
This sequence comes from uncultured Clostridia bacterium, assembly GCA_959605945.1. Taxonomy (GTDB): domain Bacteria; phylum Bacillota; class Clostridia; order Christensenellales; family Borkfalkiaceae; genus UBA1259. The sequence continues at coordinate 4,864 of CAUHGY010000095.1, forward strand.
TCTCATTTTGCTGCAACATTGGTTCGGAATAAGCGAAAACGTCGTTTTTTACAGCGTAATGCTGCATGTCGGCACGCTTATACCCGTGATAGTCGTGTTGTGGCGGGAAATTATAGGGCTTTTCAAAAGACCTTTCAATAAATTCTGGTATCTTGTGCTGGCGACAGTGCCTGCCGGAGCGGTGGGACTTGTTTTTTCAATAGCTTTCGATATGGACGCGCTGTTTTCCG
>CAUHGY010000096.1 GCA_959605945.1 uncultured Clostridia bacterium
CCCCCCGATTTTTGTCAAGGGAAAGGGCGCATTTTCTCTAAAAAATTTCTTTTTTTGGCGTTTTTTATTAAAAAATCCGCTTATCGGAGTATAGAATGACCGTTTTTTTACTGCCGTTCATGTTTTTTCGGTGTTTTGCAGCGGTTTTTCCAAGGCTCTGATAGCGGAAACGTTCACGTATTATATTGATTAGCAGACCGCATACTTTCATGCCCTTAAAAATACAGCCGTCAATGCCAAAACGTGTTTTTAACCGAAAAACACGCCGAGAGACCGGTCTCTCGTAAAATACAATTAAATATATCGATTAACTTATTGATTTATTTATCCTTAATCGTTCTGTCCGTATGCACTTTTTAAAGGAATGGTGCGGTTATTTATATGTCGGCGTTTTTCTGCACCGAAAGCTTTGCCGAGCTGTCGGTTAACGCAAGAACTCTCGTTTTTAAGTACGCGGTTCGCAATTTATTGATCGGTTTTTCAGCTTACCCCTCTTTTCAGCTTACCCCTCATTCTGCGCCTTTTTTTGACGGTAAGAATAAGGCCGTTTTGCCTGCGGTCCCGTTATTTAAAGGGCGGTGCAGGTTATTTTATCAATTGCTCTGTCGGGTAACTGCGTCGATTGACTGTTCGGAACGGATTTTGCGACGAATTTTCCCATCGCCTTTTCCGCCGATCTGTCGGTTTACGCGTGTGCGTTTTTGAAAAAACATACCGTTTTGTTTTATTATATCATCAAAAATTTTTATTTTCAAGCTTTTTTCAATCTTTTCAGGCGGAAATTGCAAAAATTTTTTGTGTTTTTTAAAAAAACAGATTGAACGGTCGAAAAATCAAAAAAATTCCCCGTCTTCCGTGCCGAAATTGCAAATACGTATTCGCGTTTTCGCAACCTCTGACCGAATTTACCAAAAATAGCGCCCCTTCGCCGCACCGTTACCGATCGCCCCTGAAATATATGCGCTTTTTAAAGCTCGCACCCTCTCTTTATCGAAACATATGCCTACTTACGCTAAAAACGCGCCGCGCTGCCGCGGTTGCGCGCCCGCACGGCAGATTTTTAATCTTCCGCCTTTTTTCACGCCGATACGATTCAATAACCCGTTCGATGCGCCAAATCATTATATTCCGAACCCGAAACCGATTTTAATCGCAGAGCGTTCGGATTTATTTTTTATATATACGCCGCTATATTGATTTCTGCCTTTCTTTGTAGTACAATGGTTGTACGATAAACAGTAATTTAACGGAGAAAACAAAAATGAATTTTGCCATTGAACCGATTAAAAATGAAGATTTAATTGCGTTTAAAAGAGATATGCAAGAAGCATTTCTACAAGGTGCGGCAAATGAATTTCACAATTTAGACGTTGAAATATTGCCGGAAAAAGATATTGACGAGTCTTTGTCCAAGAAAGGTGCGGCAGCTTATAAAGCGATAGTCGATGAAAAAATGTCAGGCGGCGTTATCGTAGTTATTGACGAAAGCACCCAGCGTAACCATCTTGACTTTTTATACGTTAAGTGCGGCATACAAAGCAAAGGAATAGGACAAAAAATCTGGAATGAAATCGAAAGGCTTTACCCATACACAAAAGTTTGGGAAACGGTTACGCCTTATTTTGAAAAAAGAAATATTCATTTTTATATCAACCGTTTAGGATTTCATGCCGTTGAATTTTTTAATCCGTACCATCGAGATCCCGAAGTTCCTGACGATATGGTCGGCGGGGATTACTTTTTTCGGTTTGAAAAGGTAATGAAATAATATATTACAATTTATCCGTCTGTGCTGAATAAAGCCATTTATTCAAAATTGAAGCGTATCTCACTACACTTAGCAAGCTAAGCTGCGTTCCCTACGGGGTTTTGCCCACACAAAAACAAAGGGTTTTAGGGGAAATATCCCCCTAACGAGGCAAACGAAATTCGGCAAACGGCAAGCCGCTTGCGTACCTCGCCATACCAAAACAAGAAGGTCGGGAAGGAATTTGAAAGCCGTTATTTATGCCCGTTATTCAAGCGATAATCAACGCGAAGAGAGTAAAGGGCAACTCCGCGAATGTATATAATCCGCAAAATTTAACGGAATTGACGGTATCAATTACTACATCGACCGCGCATTTTCGGCTAAAGACAGACCACCGTTCGAAATTTCAGAGTTGATAGAAGCCATCTTCAAGGGCTTATTCGATTTAGCCATTGTTTGGAAGCCGGATCGCTATGCTCGTAACCGCTATGGCAGCGCGCATTATAAAGTCATGCTCAACACAACGGCGTTAAAGTACTTTCTGCCAAAGGAACCATTTCAGAAGGCTCGGGGGCGTAATATTGTAGGCTATGCAGAGTACTATCCTTTCAAATTTGCGAAAAAAGTAAGGCGAGAATTGACTGAAAACGAATTAACGCCGCAATAAAAAACTGCACGCGCCTTAAAAACCCTCGGCTTTCTGCCTGCAGATGCAAAAATATCGGCAAGGGAAGAATAAATTTCATCGCCGCCAATCTGCATTCTCCGCCGATATCGGTATTTTAAGCGTTTTTTCGCACTTTTTTATGCTTTCCGCCGTTAATTTATTGCTCACGCTCCTCGGGCACGATTTTACAGCCGCGTCAGCCGCATATCGCGCTGAAAAGCAGAAACATCAAAGGTATGGTTACAATAGACAGCACCGTCGACAAAAGCACCATCACCGTGCCCCCGTCCGAATCGCCGCCGAAACGCACGGCAAACATCACCGCGTTCGCCGCCGAAGGCATCGACATAATGAAAAACAGCGCGTATTTTATCACGTCCGCCACGGGCAGGAACGCCACCGACAGAGTGGCTATGACCGAAGCCAGGATAAGTTTATTAAAGCATGCCGTATATGCCCATTTGTCCATAAACAGTTTTTTGACGCCGATTCCAGCAAGTTTAATGCCTATCAGAGTCATGGCAAGCGGCGTAACCATATTGCCCATGAAATCAAAGCTCTGCATAAGCTTGCTCAAAAATTTTCCTGCCGCCGAGTTTGCTTCCGCAATACCGGCAAGCGGCTGTTTCACCGTCAGAAACAGAATAAGACCGAGCACTATCGCAATGATGTTGGGGTTCAGTATCACTTTTTTAAGCGACATGCTTTTTCTGTCCCCCGTCACCATGAAAACGCCGATCGTCCAGTTGATGATATTAAACACCGCAATCACCGTGGCGCCGTATATAAGAATTTCGCCCTGCACTTCGGGCTGACCCGAAAAAAGCGTCTGCAAAAACGGCAGGCCCATAAAACCCACGTTGCCGAAAACGCTGGCAAAGCGCATGATGTTGATAGTCGGGTTGTTATCTTTATTGCGGAAAATAAGATACATCAGCCCTATCATGACCGCGTGCACGGCGACGGAAAGCCCCGCTATCACAAGCATATTTATGGCTATTTCCGACGTAAATTCGCGTTTCTGAAATGACATAAACAGCAAAAACGGCTGACTGCCGTAGAGTATTATATCCGAAACATATGCGTCCGCCTTTGCCGACAGCACTTTTGTCTTTACAAGTATAAAACCCGGCAAAACCAACACCACCAATGAAAACACAGTGGTCAGAACGTCAATAAAATCAAGCTGCATTATTTTTCCTCTTACCGCACGATTTATTTTACCGCTGTTTACCGCCGTGCGAACGGTTTTCGGCAAGCGCGTTTACAGTCGGCAATTTCGGGGACGGAGGAACAAGTCGATTGTAATAAAATCGCAATGCTCCCCCCGCTTTTTCAAGCGTTATTTTTAAAACGCGTTCCCGATCTTTTATAAAACAAAGTTCCGCTTCCGCACCGGCAAGATCCATGCTCTACGTTTTTATTCGCCCGGCGGACCATGCCTGTGCCGCGCGTATTCATACGCAAAAATACGGCTGCACTTATGTTCATCTGTATACAGGCACATATGCAATATGTTGCCTATATTTTACTTTCATGCTGTGTTTTCATTAGCTTTGCATAAAAATATAACCGATCGATCGTCCGAATTCAAACACGCAATACGTTGCCTATTTTAATTTTTTCCGCGAATCCTCCGCTTTTTAAAAACGCCGACGAATTTAAGCGCGACGTTTAATTTGACGTTTAATTTGCGGAAACCTGTATTTTCACGGGCAAAACGGCTGCGGCCCCGCAAAATTCCTATGCCAGCTGAATTTTTGCCGCTTTTTATTGCAAGAAAGAACGAAAACGTTTCCGTTGCGCGCGATGTTTTCGGGGAGATTTCTCGATATCCGTCGCGCTTTACAACATTGATTAATTACGGCAGTTCGCAAAAATTTTCCGCTATATGAAGTTTCAGAGCGCCGCCGCTTCCCAATATGTAATCGCAAAGCGCTCTGCCGTCCGCAATATTTTCCGGAACATAAATACCGCCTGTTACGGGCTGTCCCGGGTCATGATAGTCTGTACCGCTCATCTTTATAAGCGAATTGCTTTCGCAGAACCCGTTTGCGAGATAATTGTTGTTTATGTGCCCTACGTGTCCGTTAAACGCTTCTGCTCCGTGCATATACCGCGGATCGCCTACAGTCACTCCGTCGCGGAAAGGATGCGTCTGATAAAGAAACAGACCGTTTTTCTCCGCGAGCTCATACAGCTCTTTTTGAGTCAGTTCAAACAGCGGCGGATTATCGTAAAGAAATTTTTCCTCAAAGCCGTACAGCATATATTCGGAAAAATGCCCTGCGTCAGAACGTGCAAGTATTTCGCACCCGAAAAACACTTTGAACCCGAATTTTGACCCTTCTTCTTCAAGAGCTCTGACAAGCGAAAAATAAAAATCCAGTTTCTTTTTTTTACTTTCGCCGGGATACGACGCAAAACTGTGCGGGTTATAATGGTTTGTCAGCACCGCCCCTCCGTACCCGGCAGCCATATATTCCGCAACAAGCGTCTGCGGCGGCGCCGTTCCGCAACGGCTGCCGTAAAGGCAGTGTGCATGTGTTTCCAAAAGCATCATAGGCACTCCTTTAATCGCAGGAACGGCATATCTTTTTCCATTGCCGCATTGACGGCGAGATACAGCGC
>CAUHGY010000097.1 GCA_959605945.1 uncultured Clostridia bacterium
CACCACATCGCAGAGCCCTACCACATATGCACCGCGAGTGGCAAGCGAAAAGCCCGCCGGTATACCGCCGAGATAAACGGTTTCCTGAGCAGCAAAAGCTATAACGTAATTGCCCGAAAAAGCAAACAAAAGCGACAGAATCAATAAAATAAATGTGCGTTTAATCTTCATTTTCACTCCGATAAATTTTATTATGCGTGAAAAAAGATTAAATATGCAAAAAACCGACTGCTAAATCGGTTTTTTTAATAATGTTTTAAATTCATCGGCTTTTTTAATAAGATCTTCAGCATGAATTCTTGCAGATTTACTGTCCGAATCTCCCCCGACAAGCCGAATTATTTCATTAACTTTTTCATCGGCGGCAAGATGTTTTATAACAGTAAGTGTTTTTCCCGCATTCTCGTTTTTCGATATCAGTAAATTATTGTCGGCCATGGCGGAAATCTGCGGGAGATGCGTTATGGCTATTATCTGAGTTTCTGTCGCGATTTTAGCAAATTTTTCAGCAACGGTCTTTGCTATTGCTCCGCTTATGCCGGCGTCAATTTCATCAAATATGAAAGTAGATATATTGTTATATTTTGATGTGCGAACTTTAAGTGCGAGCATAAATCTGCTCATTTCGCCGCCGCTTATAACCGACGATAAAGGTTTAAGCGGTTCGCCGAGATTGGCTGAAAACATGAACTCAACCTGATCGAAACCGTGCGGTGAATTGAAAGAACATTCTTCAAATTTCGGGATAGCATTGAATTCAACGCAAAACTGCGCTCGTTTAATACCCAATTCGACAAGTTCCGAAAGAACGTCTTTACAAAGCGACTGCGCCGATTCTTCCCGTTTTTTGTGTAACCGCATGTAAGCATCGTAAAGTTCGCGCTCCAGTTTGTCGCGTTCTGAAATAAGTTTTCCGCTTATCTCTCCGATATTTTCGAGTTTATATTTTTCTTCTTTTGCATTTATGAGAAAAGCGTTGATTTCTTCAACCGTTGTCCCGTATTTTTTCTTTATCGCTTTTATAGTTTCAATTCGGTTTTCGACGAAATCCGCATCGTATTCGCCGTAATCGAAATCATCAGCGATTCCGTAAGCAGTTTCCGATATATCATCAAGTTCTGAGATTGCGCTTTTCAGTCTTTCATACAGTTCGCTGTACTCGGGAGAATAATCGGATATTCCGGACAGCATCTTTTCTGCATTTGAAAGAACGTCAATTGCTCCGCCTTCTTCGCTAAAGGCTCTGTTGACGGCAGTGAGAGCAGATATTATTTTTTCCTGATTTGCTAATTTCTGTCTGATCTCAACAAGTTCCTGTTCTTCGTTTTCCTTTACGTCGGCTTTTTCTATTTCTTTAATCTGGAAATCAAGAATATCGAGACGAATTGCTCTGCCGCTTTCATCTCCGCCTATCTCGTTCAGATCATTCAAAACTTTTTTATAAGCTGCATAAAGATTTTCACATGATTTTTTTAACTCCGCCAGGCTCTCTCCCCCCAATTTATCGATTAAACTGAGCTGATTGGAGTTTTTAAGCAAATAAAAATGTTCGCTCTGACCATGAACATCCACAAGGTATGCCGTGAATTTTTTCAACATTCCTACGGTGACGGTGTTACCGTTGATTTTTACGGAATTCTTGCCGTCAACGCTCATTTTCCTGCTTATAATCAGAACATCGTCTTCTTCAATATCAAATTCTTTATAAACCGAATATATATATTCATTGTCATTAACACCGAATACGGCACTGACCGAGCATTCACGTTCGCCGTTGCGTATCAGTGTTTTATCGGCCTTTGCCCCCAGCACAAAATTCAGCGATTCGATTATAACAGATTTTCCCGAACCTGTTTCTCCGGACAAAACATTGAGCCCTTCGGTAAACTCTATTTCCGCGCTCTCAATCAGCGCGACATTTTTAATTATAAGTTTTTCAAGCATCAGAGTGTCCTTAAGCGTTTTACTATAATTTCGGCATCGGTATTGTTACGGGTTATTATAAGAAGCGTATCGTCTCCCGCAATTGTTCCGATACACTGCGAAAGCCTCATTTCATCTATGACCATGCCTGCAGTGCCCGCATTGCCGCTTAACGTTTTGATGACTATAAGATTACCCGCAGGTATGATAGAAAGCGTAACCTGTTTGAAAAGCCCTATAATTTTTTGCGGAACTTCAGTGCCCGTCGCGCCGGCTTTTGCATATTTGAATTTTTTGCTTATTCCGTTTTCTTTTGATAGATCCAGCTCTTTTATATCGCGGGAAACAGTTGCTTGCGAAACGGCAAAACCCTCACGGTTAAGTTTTTCCGTCAGCTCTTCCTGCGTATCGATTTCATAGCTTTCTATCAGTTCAAGAATTTTACCCTGCCTTTGTTTTTTCGTCATATATTACCCCATAATCCTTCCGTTGTTGAATTTCATTATCAGACGTTTATAGAAGTTGGACTCTCTTCTGCGCAGAAAGACCGTCGGTTTTTCTGCTTTTTTTACAGTTACCGAGTCTCCGTTTTCCAAAACATCGGTAAGACGTCCGTCAATAAACAGCCCTGTAGCGCTGCCGCTTTTAATGCACGCTTCGGCTGTGCTGTCAGCCGAATATATTATCGGACGGTGATGCAGAGAATGTGCATTTATCGGCGTTACCGAAAAAGCATTGATTCCCGGGGCGAGAATAGCGCCCCCCGCAGACAATGAGTATGCTGTTGAACCTGTAGGAGTGCTTATTATCAGTCCGTCGCCGATGACATCGTCTATGGGAGTCTTGTCGATGAACATTCGAATATTAACTACAAGACCGGTATGTTCATTTGTATAAATACGCTGCAATACGGCGTCATTCAGCGCAAAATAGATTTTACCTTTATATTCTACCGCCAAAGTACTGCGCCGGTCTTGAATGAGTTCGCCGTTTTTCAGGCAATATACCGCTTCACCTGTCTGGTTTTTTTCAAATTCGGTAAGAAAGCCCAGTTTTCCGGCATTTATTCCCAAAATGGGAACGCAATTTTTATTGGCAAATTCAGTCAGCCGTAAAATTGTACCGTCGCCGCCGTAAACAAGCAAAGCATCCGCATCTTTGTTTTCCGCGGTATTTTCGCCAAGAACGTTCCACGAAATATTCTCGCTGTCCAAAATATTGGTCAATTCGTTAAACCAAATAACTCCGCCTGTCTTTTCTTTATTGACATAAATCAGAACTTTCATTTTTTCACCTGTATAAAGAATAACATAAAAACAATAGAAATACAACGATATTGAATAAAAAAATGAATAAAAGTCAGATTTTATTGAAATATTCGTTCAGATTGAAACAATTGATCATGCTTTCCGATTTTTTCTGCAATAATACAAGAAATTCCGAATTTTTTTCTTTATCTTCGGGAGCTGATGTAATGTTTACGGGTTCCAGGCCGTTTTGTTCCGCACAGCCGCAAACTTTCCTGACTGCAGCATATATAACCTGTTTATCTCTGATTATTCCGTTCTTAAATTTTGTTTTAGAGCCCGTCTCAAACTGCGGTTTAATAAGAAGTATTATATAAGCATCGTTGTCTATCAGTTTTGCCAGGACAGGCATAACGTAAGTCGATGAAATAAAACTAAGGTCGGCGGTTATAAGATCTATCTTATCGTGAAAATCCGCTCGCGACAAAAAACGGGCGTTTTTAATCACGGAAACAACCCTGTTGTCATTTTTTAAATTCTTATGAAGCAATTTGTCATTAAGATCCACAGCGTATACTTTTGCCGCTCCGTTTTTTAAAAGGCAATCGGTAAACCCTCCGGTACTGGCGCCTATATCGGCCGCAACAAAATTTTTAACCGAAAACGAAAAATCAGACAATGCTTTTTTAAGTTTATATCCGCCGAGCGACACAAAACTTATATTACGCAGAAGTTCTATTTTTGAATTTTCGCCAATATCAAAAGACGGTTTTACAACGGTTTTTCCGTCTATACAGACTTCACCGCGCTCAACCGCTTGTTTTGCTTTTGTTCTGGAATCGAAATATCCGTTTTCGGTTAAATAAGAATCGAGTCTCATAAAAATATATCAGCTGCGCCGTTTGTACATTTTCTCCGTAAAAGCTTCAAGAAATTTGCTGTCCGGAACGGCTGCGAGAATATTTTTACATTTCATATATAAGTTTTCGGCCTGTTTTTTCGCGCCTTCAAGTCCATAGACTTTAACTGAGGTAAGTTTGTCCTCAATGCTGTCTTTCATCGGGGTTTTGCCGATCGCTTCAAAAGAACATTCCACATCCATTATATCGTCGATAATCTGAAACATTATGCCGAGATTATATCCGTATTCATAAAGTTCGTTATAATATTTGTTCCCCGAAACGCATGAAGCTGAAAGTATAGGCGCCAAAATAAGTTTAGCCGTTTTATTGATATAAATATTCAGTAATTCCGATTCTCCCGCAGCTTGCGATTTTTCATATTTAAGGTCAAGAACCTGTCCCGCAATCATTCCGTTATGCCCCGCACATTCGGCAATTACTTTCATTGCTCTTATATCACAGTCACTTATATTTTTTTTATTGAGACAAGTTTCGTAAGCAAGATTTAAAAGAGCGTCCCCCGCAAGTATCCCGTACGCTTCTCCGAATTTTTTATGGGTCGATAATTTACCCCGCCTGTAATCGTCGTTATCCATAGCCGGAAGATCATCGTGCACCAAAGAATACGAATGTATCATTTCGACGGCAAGAGCATAATTTATTACGTTTTCTTTGGGAACCCCCAACATATCCGCCGCTGCGAGACATAAAACAGGTCTGACACG
>CAUHGY010000098.1 GCA_959605945.1 uncultured Clostridia bacterium
ATCGATATACTTATTCTGTTCTATGTCGGCAGGAACCCACACGGGGCTGTCTGTAACGACGCCCGTCGCACCGAGACCGTAAAAATAAATTCCGTAAGCAAAGTCGGAAGATCTTGCAAGTACCATAAATGTTTCGCCTGCGGAAAGTTCGGCATACATGCGGATGGTAAGTCCGCCGCTCTTTTCCATATCCGCTGCGGAAATCGGCGTGTCGAATACGATGGCGTTTGTGGTTACCACAGAATGGAAAGGATGAATATATACAGCATATCCGCTCTCCACCGCGCCGCCTTCGTTTTCGTTGGGCATGCCGCTCGTTTTGACTTCAAAACTCGTAGTGCTGTCGGGTATTCTGCCGGCAATCTGCTGAAGCGTTGTATCGGCTTCCGCATGCGTTGCGATTTCGCCGTAAGACGGTGTTGTATAACCGGTATCGTCAGCGTAGGCGGCGTTATTGAAAGCAAACGCGCACGCCGCTGACAGCAAGAGCGTCGTTACGGCAGCAAAAAGTAAGATTTTTTTCACCTTTTTGAGTATCATTTTTTAATCCTCCTTACATCTTATTATTTCTTCCGCCGTTTTTTCGACAGGTCATCTGACCCGAAGAAAAAACGGCGAATAAGATTTTTTCTATAACCCGGCGTTCGTCATATAAGTTGTCCAGTTGGTGTCGTGCCAGTTCCTTATGATCTCCCACACTTCGCTTGCAGACATGCGGTCGCCGCCCTCGCTTACCGATCGCTGCGCGGCAAAAGCGTTGGTGATATAAATAGCGGGATTTGCAAACGGCGTTGCGCCGCCGCGCGTGAATATGGGGCTCATGTTCGAATTGAATTCAAACACCGAAACCGAGTCGTAAATCATTTCCTGCGCAGCTTTCTGCCAGTCTGTCCAGCCGGTCATGTCAGGTTCTCTGTCGCCGGAAAGTTTAAATATCTGCGCTCCCTTGCCTGCATTCCAATAAGCGGTCATTCCTTCGTCGGAATAAAAGAATTTCAAAAATTCTATCGCGCCTTCCTTGGCATTGGAATATTCGGGAACGAATACCGCATGAACGTCGAAATTGGAATATATCGTCTTTCGTGCTTCCCAGACTATATCTAAATCCGGCTGCGTGACCGAATATCCGTCGCCAACGAGCTTGACGTCGTCTTTTGTCTCCGCAGCGTCGATGGCTTTTATGAGATTGCGGAGCGTATAATCGTCGTTATCGTCAATACCCGGGCATTTTTCGACTATGGAAGAGATCACGGGAACTTTCATCATGGCAAAATTGGTACTGGTGCTTGCCATTTCGTTTAAAAGCCAGGTGCCGTTCGCCATCATTGCGGACTGACCGTTAAGAAAACGCGTCTGCGCGTCCATATATCCCTCTCCGAGCGAACCGTTAAAGCTGTAATCCGGAGTTATGATGGTGGCATAAGCTTCCAGAGCCTTCTTCCTGCCGTCTTCCTTTAAAAGCACGCTTTCGGAATTGAGTGTGCCGTCCTCGGCTTTCAGCGGCAGAAAAGTTTCATTATAATAGTCAAGCCCGTCATACTGCGCGTGTGCGGTGGTTAAAACGGATTTCCAGTAATCGCCTTCTTCGTTGGTGTTCATGAACGCCACGGGAACGTCTTTGCCGTTTGCACGGTCCTCATAGAGCATCATTGCAAGCTCTTCAAGTTCCTTGGTGGTCGTCGGAACCTGATAGTTGACGCCGTCGATAATGTTTGTGTTGTAAACTATGCCGTAGATACCGCCGCCCATGGAAAGTTTATAATAGTTGTTGTCCGAAGATCTCACGGCGTCGAGAAAATAATCGGGGAACTTGTCCGCTATCGTTCCCGTTTCTCCTTCGGGAGTATACGATAAAACATCGTTCAAAGGTTCGGCATAATCGAGCAAAAGCTGCTCTGTGCCGGCAGAAATACCCATCATATAAATATCGTTGGGATCGGTGTCGGGATTTCCGAACGTACTGCCGGTGGAACTTGCGGTATAAGGGTCGAACCATACTTTATAAGTGCTTTGTTTTTCATTGAAAAGTCTGATTACTTCCTGTATGCCGGCATCGCCGAGACCCGATCGCCAATACCTTAAAGTGATATCGTTAGGCGTCTGCGGAATTTCGTTTTTGTTGCCGCATGCGGTAAGCCCCAGCGTCATCGCCATCGCCGCCGCAACGACGACCGATATGAATTTCGTTTTTTTCATAAAAAGTCCTCCTTTATGTTTTTTATTCTTTTATGCCTCCGAGACTTACGTTGCTCATCAGCGTTTTATTGAAGAATATGAAAAGAATCAGCGCAGGCAGCGCGCTTATGAAGTAAGCTGCGTAAAGTATGTGCTGCTGCGGCGTTCTTTCTATGTTCAGTTCGAATATATAGATGCCTGCCGCAAGAGTGGGCATTTTGGGAAGATATACGAGCGCCGTGCTGTAATTGTTCCAGTCGGCAACCCAGCCGATAAGGAACAGCGCCCCGAAGAGATTTATTACCTGCGGAAACATTACCCTGAAAAATATGGTGAATTCATTGGCGCCGTCTATCTGCGCGGCTTCCGCATAGCTCCAGGACAGGCTCGAAAAGGTTGCATAAAAATAAAGATAATAGACGTTTATGCCGCCGCAATACATCAATATATACAGCGGCGAATTTATAAAGTTAAGCTGATACAGCAGCCGATACATGCTGCCGCCGTTTCCGTATATGGGAAGTATCGTGGTGAAGGTAACTATCAGAAAATACCACCTTGCGCCGGGGAATTTATATTTGTTCGTCACATACGCCAGCATACAGGTGAGCATGCACGTCAGAAGATAACCCACCACCGAAAAGTAGAGACTGTTTAAGATCATTTCGAAAAAGCCCACTCCTTCGACCGTCAGCAACGTGAAAACGTCGATATAGTTCATAAACCGCGGGTTCGCGGGCAACCCGAAAGGATCCAGGGTAATTTCGTCGTGCGTCTTTAACCCCGAAGTGAAACAGAAAAAGAATATATACAGATAGCTTAACGCCAGCACGGTAAAAAACAGAACTACGAATGCGTACAGAATTTTATTGCCGAGCGTTAAATTTCTTCTCTCTTTGGCTTTCATTTTTTTCGTCATATCAATACTGCACGTCCTTAAAGAATTTATTGGAAAGTTTTCTTATGCCCAGCGCCAGAGCGACCGAAATCACCGTCAGATTGAGTCCTATCGCCGACATATAGTTATACGCGTTGGAGTATTCTACGCCCGGGCTGTTATAAATCTGCAGATACATCCAGCACGATATAGTCTGCGTGCCGAGTTTGCCCTGCGTCATCAGGAACACGCTGCCGGATGCCGCAAAGACGTTGGCTATGCTCATCATCATCAGCATGGAAACGGTGGGCCAAACCATGGGTATTATTATCCTGAATGCTTCCTGGTACCAGTTGACGCCGTCAAGTTCGGCAGATTCCAGCACTGTGTTCGGTATGCGGGAAAACGCTCCGCCGAACAAAATCATATTCGAAGGGAACCCCAGCCATACAACCTGCCACAAAATGGCTTTGTTGGCAAACTGCGATTCGCTTATCAAGGTAGGCACGTAGTCCAGACCGTACAATTTCTGAATAAGCGGAGCTATAGGCCCGTCGGGACCGATGAATTTAAGATACACGTTGGTAACTACCGTGCCGGCTATAAGCCCCGGCAAAAAGAAACATATTCTGAAAAACGCATAGCCCGGAACCTTTTTATAAAGAAAGTAAGAAACGAAAAAACTCACCACAAACATTATTTCGTTTATCAGGAAAGTAAGAAAGGTGTTTTTAAATGCTATGCGCATTTCCGAGTTATCAATGGCAAGCTGCTGATAAAAGCGGATAAAGTTTTCAAACGTCCAGTAAGTTTCGTCTCCCTTGGTGAGCTGAAAAGACATTAAAATCGAATCGATATTCACGTATACGTAAGTAATAAGAAAATGCACCGTGGGTATAATTATGAAACTTATAATAAATATTACCCGCAGCCAGCTTATAGGCTTTTTACCGAGCATTTTATTATTAATTTGTTTTTTCGCATGCGTCATATTTTTCACCTGTACAATATTTCAATAGCAATTCTATCACACCCCCCCCCTGATTTCAATATCAACTAACGACTTTTTATATTTTAATTGTCGCATATAGATATTAATTGTGTATTGATTTAGCTATACGGGTGTGCTATAATTTTTTTAAAGCTACACGACATAGCTTGTTTAAAGGAGCATTTTATATGAAAATCAGCCTTTCGGAAAAAGTAATGATAGCTCAAGGTCCCGTTTACAATATCGAGGACGCCGACTGCTGGGGACCTTTCCAGTTCCCGCGGGCATATCTTCTCGAAAAGGGAAAAATCGCATGCAGTTTATATAACGCGCAGGAAACAGAGTTCGGCAGCAAACGGATTTATTTTATTTCGGAAGATAACGGCGCCACCTGGAAAAAAGCGCCCTTTGACATACAGAACAGCTGCGGAGTTCTTCTTCCCAACGGCGACAGACTGTTTGAACCCGAAGAAAGTTCCGCCGTAATCGACGCGGATTTTATACCTTGGGGATATTACTGCTCGACCATAATTCCCGGGCAGGAGCCCGAAAAAGGCCTTATCTACCGCGGCAAGCCGCGCAGTTTTTTCGGTTTCGGCGCCGAATGGAAGGAAAGCGAAACCATGCCCCGCCCTTACGCAATGTCTTACAATCAATACGGACAGCAGGTGCGGCTGTACCTGCACGACACCCTTCCC
>CAUHGY010000099.1 GCA_959605945.1 uncultured Clostridia bacterium
TTATGAAATCGGGGCGGAGCGTTGTTACAGATTTAATGACCTGTTCCACCGCCATTCTGTCAGTGGAATAGGTAAAAACGCCGCAGCCGAGATGCAAGTCGGTCAGCTGCATTATTTTAAGCGGTTCTTCTCCGTTTTTGTTGATCACCGAATAGCCCTTTTCGGGGTATTCCGTGACGGTTACCGCTGCGTTTTGCGGTACGGGATTTTCTATACGGTAATTTTCTATAAACCCGATAAGACTTCTGTCGCCCGCAAACCAGGTTGTGATAACGAAGGCGGCCGCCGTTACCGCAAGAAGCAGCAGACAGGTTATTCTTATATAGAATTTCCGCGGGTGCGGACGTCTGACTTTTTTTACGTTTTCTTTACTCATCACGCAGTTATTTTAACTTTTACGAAGATTTTTGTCAACCGATTAAAACGCTTGACAAAGAAACGACAAAATATTAAAATAATTGCGTAAAAAATACCTAAACTATAAGGTGAGCCTGACAGCGAAGGGATGAATATGGATTTAACGGGGCTTTAATGCTCCTTTAACTCGCGTTCCTCCCTTTGCCGATTTTTGGCGAAGGGAGTTTCTTTTCGGCTTTGCCTGCGGTTTAAATAAAAAAACGGAGATATAATATGAAAAAACTGTTGTCTTTAATGCTTTCTCTTTTTCTCCTTTTCGGAACGGCGGCGTTTACCGCCTGTTCGGATAAAGGCGGCGATCTCACGATAAAATATTATTCGGCAGGTTCGGACCTTCTGCCCATGCTTATCTCGGGTAAGGAAACGGTAGGACTTCTGCCCGAGCCCGCGGCGAGCACGCTGGAAAAGAAAACCCAGGGCGAAAAAACGTGGTACAGGCTCGACCTTCAGGAACTGTACGACGGCGAAGAAAAAGCCTATCCGCAGGCCGTGCTTATGGTAAAGAGTTCGGTTCTGGAAGCGTATCCCGACATAGTCGGCGCGTTTTCCGAAAAACTTTCCGAAAACGTGGCGTGGGCAAAAACCTATATTTCGGACGCCGTGAATGCCGTTAAGGGCTTATACGAGAGTACCACGCTTTCCGCGCAGTCTATGACGGCGCAGGTTATCGACAATTGCAAAATATACTGGCAGAGCGCGGCGGACGCCAAAACGCAAGTAAATAAGTATCTGGAAGATATCCGCGCCATAGACTCCGCTGCCGCAAACGCCATGGACGACTCGTTTTATTACGCGCCGTCTGCCGCCGAAAGCGGAGAAAGAGCCGAGTCGCTTGCCGTTTACGCGCCCGACGGCGCGCCCGCGCTGGCGATAGCGAAATTTATCTTCGACGGTTACGATTTCGGTACGGGCGCGGAAATAAATTATAACGTCGTGCAGGCGTCCGCGATAGCCACAGCCATGTCCACGGGCGCGGGCGATATCATCGTTATGCCCGTAAACGCCGCCACAAAGTTGTACGCGGCGGGGAACAACCAAAACGACCCTTATAAAATGGCGGCGGTGATCACCCACGGGAATTTCTACATTATGAGCACCGAAAAAATAACCGTTCAGGACCTGAAAGGAAAGAGAATAGGCGTTCCCAACAGGGGGCAGGTTCCCGATTGGACATTTCAGTCGGTTTTAAAGAAAAACGGCATAACGTTTGCTTTGGCGGACTGATTTTTCCGCGTTACCACGCTATTTTTCCGCCCCGATAAAGGGAGAGAAAGTAAACGGGTAAAACCGCTAAAGAAAAAAGTCGCGAGTAAAGCGGTTAAAACGGTTTTTATAACGTTTGTTTAAAAGAAAACTTTGAGTAAAAAGGTTATATAAAACGCCTTAAAGGCCGAGGATATGAAAAAACACGGAAAACTTTTAAGCGCGCTGCTGCCGCTGATAACGCTTGCTTTTATATTTACAGTCTGGAGCGTGGCGGCGGCGGTGACGGATAACGAATATATTCTTCCGTCGGTTCCGTCCGTGGCGGAAGAATTCATTCTGCTGTTTACGCAGGCGGATTTTTACGTTGCTTTCGCTATGACGCTTTTGCGCAGCGTTATCGCATTCGCGTGTTCTTTTTGCCTGGCGTTCGCGGCGGCGTACGGCGCGGTTAAAAGCAGCGTGTTCAAGGGGCTTTTTATGCCCGTGCTGAGAATAATACGCGCCCTTCCCACCATTGCCGTTATCTTGCTTTTGCTTTTCTGGACCACTTCTTCCGCGGCGGCGGTTATAGTGACTATGCTTGTGGTATTTCCCACGTTGTTCAGCGGCTTATACGAAGCCTTTTCTGGTATAGACGGCGAAGTTATAGAGATGTGCAGGCTATATAAGGTGCCGAGAAAAAGAGTTATTCTGCGCGTGGAACTGCCCGCGGCGGCGCCCGCGCTGTTATCCTGGGTGGGCTCGGGACTGTCGCTCAATCTTAAACTTATGGTGGCGGCGGAAGTGCTCGGCGCGGCGTCAAAGTCGCTGGGGTATCTGCTTAGCACGGCGAAATACAACGCGGAAATACCCGTTATGATTGCTCTGGTTGCCGTTTCGGTCATCGCCGGGCTTATTATCGAAAGCGTGTTCGGGTTTTTATCGAAAAGGGCGGGGAGATGGCAATGATTGAACTGAGAAATATATCCAAAGCCTACGGCACGAACGCCGTTTACGAAAATTTTTCGTTCGATATTCGCGAAAAAGAGATTTTGTGCGTTCTCGGCGAAAGCGGTTCGGGAAAGACCACTCTTCTCAATATCCTGGCGGGACTCACCGAATACGGCGGCTCTGTAACGGGCGCCGTTTCGCCCGTATCTTTCGTTTTTCAGCGCGACAGGCTGGTAAAAAATCTCACGGTGGCGGAAAATCTTAAATTGGTCTGTCCCGACGCGGATGCCCAATCCGCGCTTGCGCGCGTGGGGCTGAAAGACTATGTTAACGCCTATCCGAAAACCCTTTCCGCGGGCATGGCGAGAAGGGTTGCCTTATTGAGGGCGTTTCTTTATCCGTCGGAGCTGCTTCTGATGGACGAGCCTTTCGTCAATCTCGATATAAAGCTGAAATATTCTCTCATACAAACGGTAAAAGATCTGCAGATTAGAAACAGCAGAACGGTAGTCTGCGTCACGCACGACGTCAAGGAAGCGGTGTTTCTTGCGGACAGAATAGTCGTTTTGTCTGATGGCAAAATCATTTATGATACGCGCGAAATAAACGAAAAGACCGAAAAGAAACTTTTCGGTCTTCTGCTCGGAAAAAACGAATAAAAAGATTCTGCCGATATGCAATGCGGCAAAAACATTAAAAAACGGCATCCGTTAAAGCGTTTCTGTCACATATGCGCCGTCGTTGACGGTATAAGAATTTTCGGGCGCGTTTGTCAGAATGCGTTTTCTTTCGCCGTCGTGGCGGACGATAAAGAAGAGATAATCTTTCGCATAGTCGCTTTCGGAAAGCGCCGCCGCTTTAGTTTCGTCAAGAGCGAGAAGGGCGGTTGAAATAGCGTCCGCAACGGTAGCGGAGGGTCCTATGACGGTGGCGCTTATGACGCCCGTATCTACGGGAGCGCCTGTGAAGGGTGAAATGATGTGGCAATAGCGTTTTCCGCCCGACATATAATATCTTTCGTAATCGCCGCTGGTAGATACCGATTTGTTTTCAACGGTTTCGCCGGAAATCGTCAGTATGCCGTCCGCGGCGGAAGCGTTTCTCGGGTGGCGGACGGTAAGATATTCGGCAGACAGAATTTTAAGGCTGCTGCCGCCGATATTTATATATCCGCCGGTATAGCCGAGTTCTTTTAAATAGTCTCCGATTATATCGGCTGCGTATCCTTTTACTATGCCGCCTAAATCTATTTTCGTTTCGTCGTCGTTTTTGACGGCGGTATTTTTCTGCCTGTCGGCGGAAACCGATGCAAAATCGATGTGTTCTCTGAGTGCTGCAACGCTTTCCGCATCGGGCGGAACGTAGTTTAAATCTCCTCTCACAAAAGTATCCGAAGATAATTTCCACAGGCGCGTCAGCGGATAAACCGCGGGATTAAAAGCTCCCCATGTGGCTTCGCAGGCGGTTTTTGCGGCTTCGAGAACTTCCGTAAAAGTCGCGCTTACTTCAATTTCTTCGTTTGCCGCGGCAGTGTTTAAACGGCTGACGGCGGAGGTTTTTTCGTTCAGAGAAAATTCCTTTTCCAGTCCGGCGAGGACGGAATCTATTTTTTCGATTGTTTCCCGGGTCAATTCTCCGTTTACCGTGACGTATACGTCGGTGTTGAACCGCGTAAAATGCGCTGAGCGCGTTCCGCCGCAGGCGGAAAGACACGCGCATGCGAAAATGACCGCAATTGTTATTATACGTTTCATAATATTTATTATATACGAAAGCTTGTTTTAAATCAAATTAAACATTGACAAAATGCATCTGCTTTGATAAAATAATATAAATATATTTAAATAACCTTAAAAAGGGGCGTCAATGTACAAATATAAGATAGCCGACGTTGTGTTTAATTTGCAGCCGCTGTACGGCTATACCGTCAGACTGTGCGAAAATTATCTATACGACGGCGATGCGCCTGCCGTTTTCACGGCGGTGATGACAGAAAACGACGTGGCTTACGAGAAAAGCCTTGCGCCCGATTTTCCCGATCCGTACCTTGAAAGTCTTGCGGTTTTCAGAAAATTAT
>CAUHGY010000100.1 GCA_959605945.1 uncultured Clostridia bacterium
ATACTCTTCGATCACAATGCGGCTGCCGCTTTCTCCGAAAACTTTATCCTGCATAACGGAACGCACTGCGGCAAACGCTTGCTCGCGCGTTTCGGCAATGATCACGCCTTTGCCGAGAGCCAATCCGTCAGCCTTGATCACCGTGGGGACAGGTGCGTCTTTGAGATATTCGAGAGCCGCAGCGGGATTGTCGAAAATTTCAAACGCGGCCGTAGGAATACCGTATTTTTTCATCAGATTTTTAGAAAAGACCTTGCTTCCTTCTATTATGGCAGCGTCGGCTGTCGGCCCGAAACAGGGAATGTTTTCTCTATTAAGCGCGTCCACCGCTCCCAAAACCAAAGGATCGTCGGGCGCGACAACGGCATAATCGATTTTTTCTTTCACGGCAAACGCGACTATTTTATCTATTTCCTTTGCGCCTATCGGCACGCATTCGGCATCGGAAGCAATGCCGCCGTTTCCCGGAAGCGCGAAAATCTTATCTACGTGCTTGCTTTCTTTGAGTTTTTTTATTATCGCGTGTTCGCGGCCGCCGCCTCCCACTACGAGAATTTTCATATTTACTTGCATAGGCGGCGTTGTTTGGTTTCGTCGGTAAGACCGACTGTAACACCGCTCCTTGATAAATTATTACGGCATTTGCCGCCCGCATGAAAACCGCGGCGCGCAAAAGCCTTATCCGTCCGATTAAATACAAATATCTTTAAGCGGGTCCGTTTTTCGGTTTACGGTAATGCCGCCGCTTCTTTGCCTCTTAAAGCACTCAAAACCTTCTTCAAGGCATATTTCACATCAAAGTCGACCCGTTGAATATCAGTGATGGAACAGTCTCATACCCGTGAAAGCCATTACCATTCCGTACTTATCGCAGGTCTCTATCACAAGATCGTCGCGCACCGAGCCTCCGGGCTGCGCCACGAAAGAAACGCCGCTGAGGTGTGCTCGTTCGATGTTGTCGCCGAACGGAAAAAATGCGTCCGAACCCAGCGAAACGCCGGATATTTTATCGAGATACGCGCGCATTTCTTTTGCCGTAAACGGTTCGGGGCGGAACTTAAAATATTTCTGCCAGTTGCCGTCCGCGCATACGTCCTCTTCGTTTTTATTTATATAACCGTCAATCACGTTATCGCGCTCGGGGCGTCCGAGCGTATCAAGGAAGGGAAGGCCGAGCACTTTTTCATGCTGGCGCAAAAACCATGTATCGGCTTTACCGCCTGCAAGACGGGTGCAATGTATGCGAGACTGCTGCCCCGCCCCGACGCCTATCGCCTGCCCGTCCACGGCATAGCACACCGAATTGGATTGCGTATATTTGAGCGTTATGAGCGCAACTATGAGATCGCGCTTTGCTTCTTTGCTTAAAGTTTTATTTTCGGTAACTATATTGCCGAGAAGGCTTTCGTCTATCTTAAAGTTATTTCTGCCCTGCTCGAACGTGATGCCGAAAACCTGTTTCGTTTCCACTGTTTCAGGTATGTAGGCGGGGTCAATCTGCACGATGTTATAGTTGCCTTTTCTTTTGCTTTTGAGTATTTCAAGCGCTTCGTCCGTATATGCGGGGGCAATTATGCCGTCGGAAACTTCGCGTTTTATGAGCAATGCCGTCGTCTTGTCGCAAGTGTCGGAAAGTGCTATAAAATCGCCGAAAGAGCACTGACGGTCAGTTCCTCTCGCGCGGGCGTAAGCGCAGGCTGTAGGAGAATCGTCAAGCCCTTCTATATCGTCTACAAAACACGCCTTTTTGAGTTTTTCGCTTAAAACGGTTCCCACGGCAGCCGAAGTCGGGCTGACGTGCTTAAACGACGTTGCGGCCGGCATACCTGTGGCTTCTTTAAGTTCCTTTACAAGCTGCCAGGCGTTGAACGCATCGAGGAAATTTATGTATCCCGGTCTGCCGCAAAGGATTTTGATAGGCAAGTCGCCGCCGTTTGCCATATAAATGCGGGAAGGTTTCTGATTGGGGTTGCATCCGTATTTAAGTTCGAACTCTTTCATTTTTTATCTCCGTAGATCTGTTTTTATTTTAAATACCGGCACGGCACATACGGGCTCGGCGCAGGTTTTTTGCATATTCGCCCTGCATGACGCAATTCTTGTCGGTTAATGTGCAAGAATACAGCCGCCGCAGATATCCGCGTTATTTATTCTTGTTGATAAGTCTTTCGGTTACGGCACCTGTTTTAAGGTCGGTATAACGCACGTAAAGCGAAATTTTGTTGTCGTCGTCAAGATTGTTCCATATATCTCCGGCAAACTCGTCGATGCAGTCGGGAACAGATATTCTTTCCGGTTCGCCGAAGAATGAAGGGATAGGATTGCCGTCTGTGACATAGGTGTGCAAAAAATGTCCGAGGCCGTTTTTTGCGGGATAATCGAAAGTATATCTCGCACAATCGCTTCCGGCTTCGTCTATACTTTTTAAAATGCTCATTTTATATTTAAAATCCTCTTTTTCAAAGGTGAGCATCGCGCTTATTCTGGGAGTGTAATTCGGTGCGTCCGGCTCGAACGAACGGGTCTTTAAAGCCTTGTTGAAACACTCGCCTCTCGAAATATAATCGCATATAGTGTCAGTCTGGTCTCCGTTGGTTACAATAAGATTATTGCCCGCGCTTCTTACCGCGGCGTAAATTATAAGCGAAGGATCGCTGACTTTTGAGGGATCGAACGGTTCGGTGAACACTTCGCCGTTCTTTACCTTGAATACGCGGTTGCGGCTGTTCTCGCTTCTGCCCATTATAAAATAAGCGATTGCGGCTTTTTTCCCGTCCGCGGTTTTGCCGACTACTATTCCTCTGCCCACATAAGGGTTACCCTTGACGCGTTCGCCCACGCTTTTAATTTCGTAAATATTCATTAAATTTTTGTCTCCTGTATTTTTTTCCTTAAAATCTGCCCCGCCACCAATTCCGCCGCCCGCGGCAGTATTATCCATTCGGCTTCTTCCATAACGCGTTTTTGCAGCGTTTCGGGGGTGTCGGACGGCAAAACTTCAACCGCCTTCTGCGCTATGATTTTTCCGCCGTCAGTCACTTCATTGACGAAATGCACCGTCGCTCCCGTAACTTTAACGCCGTAATCGAGCGCCGCTCTGTGCACTTTAAGTCCGTAAAAACCGTCTCCGCAAAAGGAAGGTATAAGCGACGGGTGAACGTTGATAATCCTGTTTTCGAAATTTTTTATAAACCCGCCGCCGAGTATGCTCATAAACCCCGCAAGAACAATCATTTCCACACCGAAATCTCTAAGGACGGCAAGCATTTTCTCTTCAAATTCACTCTGCGAAAAGCACTCTTTTCTAACCACCGCGCAGGCGGGAATACCCGCATTTTTTGCACGTTCCAAAGCAAACGCATCGCTTCTGCTTGAAATTACAACGGCAATCTTGCCGCTTTTGATGACGCCGCTTTTCTCCGCGTCGATAAGCGCCTGCAGGTTAGTTCCCCCGCCGGAAACAAGAACGCCTATTTTAATTTTTTCCATAACGGTTTTCTCCGTTTATCTTTTATGCCGCACGCCGGTCCGGCAGGCGGCCGTTATCTTATAATGCTCTGCGAAGCCGGCAAAATCCGCATTGCGGCGGGAACCCTGTGCCGATAAATCCGCTGCGAAGCAGACGGCAAAGCATGTCCTTCACATATTTGATCACATGCGCACCGTCTAAGTTGCGGCGCTGACGACACATGCATTTACGGCGAACACGCCGAAGAACGATTCTCAGCGCACGGCAAAGCCGAAAAATAAAGCCGCTGATTTATGCTGACCGACAAAACCGTCAAGCCGTTAACAAAAAACAACGCCTTTTTCGCCCTTGACGATCTCGCCCATGATATAAGCATTCTCTCCGTTTTCTTTCAGCACGGAGAGCGCCTTTTCCGCATCCGATCTCTTTACGACCAAACTCATGCCCACGCCCATATTGAATGTATTGAACATATCTCTTTCGGGAATAGAGCCTTCTTTGGCTATAAGATCGAATATGGGGGGGATTTTCAGCGCCGATTTTGTTATTTTGGCAGCGCAGCCGTCCGGAAGGCTTCTCGGAATATTCTCGTAAAACCCGCCGCCGGTGATATGCGAAATAGACCTGACGGTAACTTCTTTAAGCAGCGCGAGAACGGGCTTTACGTATATTTTGGTAGGAACGAGAAGGGTTTCTCCCACTGACTTGCCTCCAAGTTCCTTCATCGGCAGAGAAATATCTTTTTCCCCTATGCCGAAAACCTTTCTCACTAACGAAAATCCGTTGCTGTGCACGCCCGATGACGGCAGAGCAATTATGACGTCGCCTTCTTCCATGCTTTCGGGTTTTAGTATCTTATCTTTATCCACCACTCCGACGGCAAAACCCGAAAGATCGTATTCGTCGACGGGATAAAATCCCGGCATTTCGGCAGTTTCTCCGCCGATAAGCGCCGCACCGCTCTGTACGCAGCCCTCGGCTATTCCCGAAACGACGGACGCTATTTTCTCGGGAACGTTCTTGCCGCATGCTATGTAATCGAGAAAATAAAGAGGCTTGGCGCCGCAACAAATAACGTCGTTGACGCACATGGCAACGCAATCGATCCCGACGGTGTCGTGCTTGTCCAGTAAAAAAGCAAGTTTAAGTTTGGTTC
>CAUHGY010000101.1 GCA_959605945.1 uncultured Clostridia bacterium
GACGGACTCCGCACGCAGGTGCTGCTCGGGGTCACCGGGTCCGGAAAGACGTTTACGATGGCCAACGTAATAAAAAACGTCAACCGTCCCGCTCTGGTCATCGCTCACAACAAAACGCTCGCGGCGCAGCTCTGCAACGAATTCCGCGAGTTTTTTCCGCATAACCGCGTAGAGTTTTTTGTGTCGTATTACGACTATTATCAGCCCGAAGCGTATATCCCCAGTACCGATACATATATTGAAAAAGATCTTTCCATCAATGACGAAATAGACAAACTCCGCCACTCGGCGACATGTTCGCTCGCCGAGCGCGCGGACACCATAGTGGTGGCGTCCGTTTCCTGTATTTACGGGCTGGGCGCACCCGAAGAGTATTACCGCCTTGCCGTTTCTCTGCGTCCCGGCGACGACATGGGCAGGGATGAACTTATGCGCAGGCTGGTCGGTATTCAGTATGTCAGAAAGGACGTGGATTTTTCGCGTTCGTCTTTTCGTGTGCGCGGCGACACCGTCGACATATTTCCGTCGTCTAACACCGAAATTATCATACGAGTCGAATTTTTCGGCGATGAAATAGACAGAATCTGCGAAGCCGAATTTATATCGGGCAAGGTAATATCCGAGCTTAAGCACGCCGTTATATTTCCTGCCAGTCACTATGCCGTCGCGCAGGAAAAATTAAATCTGGCTACCGCAGCCATCGAGAGAGATAAAGAAGCAGAAGTGGAATTTTTCCGTGACTGCGGGAAACTGATCGAGGCACAGCGTCTTAATCAGCGCACCGATTACGATCTTGAAATGATGCGCGAGATAGGTTTTTGCAGCGGCATAGAAAATTACAGCAGGTATTTTGACGGTAGGCAACCGGGTCAGCCGCCCTTTACGCTTCTTGATTACTTTCCCAAAGATTTCATTGTGTTTATTGACGAATCGCACATGACTATTCCGCAGATAGGCGCTATGTATAACGGCGACAGGTCAAGGAAGTCAAGCCTTGTCGAATACGGTTTCCGCCTTAAATCGGCATTTGATAACCGTCCTCTCACTTTCGCCGAGTTCGATGAGCGCGTAGGACAGATGATATGCGTTTCGGCGACTCCCGCGCCTTACGAATTGGGGCAGGCGGGCCAGGTGGTGGAACAGCTTATCCGCCCGACGGGGCTGCTCGATCCCGAAATTACAGTGCGCCCCACCCGCAATCAGATAGACGATCTGCTGCGGGAAATCAACGGCGTTGTCGGCAGCGGCGGCAGAGTTCTTATCACCACCCTCACCAAAAAAATGGCGGAAAGCCTGACCGAATATCTCAAAGAAAACGGCGTTCGCGTCAGATATATGCACAGCGATATCGATACCATGGAACGCATTGAAATAATATCCGGTCTGCGCAACGGCGAGTTCGACGTGCTGTGCGGCATCAACCTTTTGCGCGAAGGGCTGGACCTTCCCGAAGTGAAACTGGTAGCTATTCTCGACGCCGATAAAGAGGGCTTTCTGCGCAGCGAAACGTCTCTCATACAGACGATAGGAAGAGCCGCGAGAAATGCCGAGGGGCGTGTGATAATGTATGCCGATAATGTGACGGGCAGTATGCGCCGTGCGATAACCGAGACCGAGCGCAGAAGGAAAATCCAGAACGATTACAATAAAGCTCACGGCATTGTTCCGAAAACCATCATTAAAGACGTGGTGAACACGCTTGAAATCACCAAAAAAGCCGATCCGGCTAAAAACGTGAAGAAAGCCGATATTCCGGAAGAAATAGAGAAATTGAAAGCGCTTATGAAAATTGCTTCCGCAAATCTCGATTTTGAAAGGTGCATAGAAATACGCGACACGATTGCAAAACTTAAAATGAAGATGAGAAAGTGACATGAAAGATTTTTTGACGGTAAAAGGCGCAAGGGAAAATAACCTTAAAAATATAGACGTGACTATTCCGCGCGATAAGCTGGTGGTATTTACGGGGCTTTCCGGCAGCGGAAAATCGACGCTTGCTTTCGAGACGATATATGCCGAAGGACAGAGAAGGTATGTGGAGAGCCTTTCGAGTTATGCGCGCATGTTTTTAGGTCAGATGGAAAAACCGGATGTAGATTCCATAGACGGACTTTCACCCGCTATTTCCATCGATCAGAAGACCACTTCGCACAATCCCCGTTCGACGGTGGGTACGGTGACCGAAATATACGACTATTTCCGTCTGCTGTTCGCCAGGGCGGGCGTTCCTCACTGCCCCGAATGCGGCAGAGAGATTGCGAGGCAGACGGTCGATCAGATAGCCGACAGGGTTGCGGAACTTCCGCAGGGCACCAAAATTTACGTCAACGCACCGGTCGTGCGCGGTAAAAAAGGCGAATACACTAAAAACCTCGAAAGTTATAAAAAGAGCGGCTATGTCCGCGCAGAGATAGACGGCATCATATATGATCTGAACGAAGAGATCAAATTGGACAAGAACGTCAAGCACAACATAAGCGTTGTTGTCGACCGTCTTGTCGTCAAGCCGGACTTCGTGCAGCGCCTTACGGACAGTCTGGAAACGGCGCTGAAGCTCGCCGACGGGCTGGTGGTGATAGAGATATCCGGCGGAGAAAGCATGCTTTTTTCCACAAAATATTCGTGCCCCGACTGCGGCGTCAGTATAGAAGAGATAGAGCCGCGCCTTTTTTCGTTCAACAATCCTTTCGGCGCGTGTCCCGAATGTCACGGACTCGGGTTTAAGAACGTCATAGACGAAGATCTCGTCGTCAAAGACAAAAACAAGTCGCTGAGAGAGGGGGCGATGACCGTCACGGGCTGGAATCTCGACAGCGGCAGAATGGCGGAGATGTATTTCACTTCGCTCGCCCGCCATTACGGGTTCAGCATGGACGTGCCCGTAAAAGATCTGCCCGAAAAGATATATAAAATGCTTCTTTACGGTAACGGCGGAGAAAAAATAAGGATGGAATATTCCACAAAGACTTTCAACGGCAGTTACGAGAGCGCCTGGGAAGGCGTTATTCCCAATCTCGAAAGGCGGTACAGGGAAACGACCAGCGATTATACCAAGAGTGAAATCGAAAGATACATGAACGTCTGCCCGTGCGATACCTGTCACGGCAAAAGGCTGAAAAAAGAAGCGCTTGCCGTAACCGTGGGCGGAAAGAATATCGCAGAACTCACCGAGTGTTCCGTTTCCGATCTTTACGACTTCGTATGCGGGCTTAAACTGAGCAAAACACAGGAAATGATCGCCCGTCCCATAGTAAAAGAAATCAATGCGCGGCTTAATTTTTTGAAGGACGTGGGACTGGGCTATCTGACGCTGGCGAGAAGTGCGGCTACGCTGTCGGGCGGGGAAGCGCAGAGGATAAGGCTTGCCACCCAGATAGGTAGCGGCCTTACGGGAGTTTTATATATACTTGACGAACCGAGTATAGGATTGCATCAGCGCGATAACGAAAAACTGCTCGGCACGCTTAAAAAACTGCGCGATCTCGGCAACACGCTGATAGTCGTCGAGCATGACGAGGACACCATGCGCGCCGCCGATTATATTGTAGACATAGGCCCCAAGGCGGGCGTTCACGGCGGCGAAGTTGTGGCGGCGGGGACGCTCGAAGATATCGTAAACGAACCGCGCTCCATCACCGGCGACTATCTTTCGGGAAGAAGAAAAATAGAAGTGCCCGAAGAGCGCAAAAAACCCGACGGCAGATGGCTGACCGTCCGCGGGGCGGCGCAGAACAATCTGAAAAACATAGACGTGCGTTTCCCCGTCGGCCTGATAACGGCGGTTACGGGCGTCTCGGGCAGCGGGAAGAGTTCTTTGGTCAATGAAATTCTCTATCCGGCTCTGGCCGGAAGGCTGAACCGCGCCAAGGTAAGGGAGGGCAGATACGGCAGCATCGAAGGAATAGAATATTTCGATAAGATTATCGCCATCGACCAGTCTCCGATAGGCAGAACGCCGCGCAGCAATCCTGCGACATATACGGGTGTTTTCACGGCGATAAGAGATCTTTTTGCAGCCACGCCCGACGCCAAAGAGCGCGGATATAAATCCGGGAGATTTTCTTTCAACGTTGCCGGCGGCAGATGCGAAAACTGCGAGGGAGACGGCATCATCAAAATCGAAATGCATTTTCTGCCGGACGTATATGTTCCCTGCGAAGTATGCAAAGGCAGGCGCTATAACAGGGAAACGCTGCAGGTCAGATACAAAGGTAAAAATATAAGCGACGTTCTTGATATGACGGTGGACGAAGCATGCGAATTTTTCAAAACCATAAACTCCGTTTACGGCAAAATAAAAACTTTGCAGGATGTGGGGCTGGGCTATATAAAGCTGGGGCAAAGTTCGACTACGCTTTCCGGGGGCGAGGCGCAGAGAGTGAAGCTTGCAACCGAACTTTCCAAACGGGGTACGGGCAGAACGCTCTATATTCTCGATGAGCCGACTACGGGTTTGCACAGCTACGACGTGGACAAACTTCTGACAG
>CAUHGY010000102.1 GCA_959605945.1 uncultured Clostridia bacterium
TTCCGAGGCTGCGCCGCGCGACGTATACTCCGCTTGCGGAAGCATGCGAAAGAGAATGCGTAACCCCGCTTCCGTCACCTATGACATAAAGTCCTTTATAATCGGTTTCAAGATTTTCATCAGTCTTTACTTCCATATTATAGAATTTTACCTCCACGCCGTAAAGCAATGTGTCGTCGTTGGCCGTTCCCGGCGCCACCTTATCGAGCGCATAAATCATTTCTATTATGCCGTCAAGAATGCGTTTGGGCAGAACCAGGCTCAAATCGCCGGGAGTTGCCGTAAGCGTCGGACGGACAAGGCCTTCTTCTATGCGCTTTTGCGTGCTGCGCCGGCCACGGACAAGATCTCCGAATCTCTGCACCATCACGCCGCCGCCGAGCATGTTGGAAAGTTTCGCTATACTTTCGCCGTAGCCGTTGCTGTCTTTGAACGGCTCCGAAAAATGCTTGGAAACCAACAATGCGAAATTGGTATTTTCCGTCTTTTTATCGTCGCTTTCGAAACTGTGTCCGTTTACGGTTATTATGCCGTTGGTGTTTTCGGTAACGACAATTCCGTGCGGATTCATGCAGAAAGTTCTGACGCTATCTTCAAATTTTTCCGTGCGGTATACAATCTTGCTTTCATAAAGCTCGTCGGTCAGATGTTCGAAAATATAGGCGTTAAGTTCTACCCTTACACCTATATCGACCCTGTTGGAAAGCGTGGGTATTTTCAGCTCTCTGCACGTTTTTTCCATCCACTTGCTGCCGCTTCTGCCAACCGATATTATACATTGCGAACAAGTATACTCCTTGTCCGCAATTACGGTAAAACCTTTTTCGTTTTTATATATGTTCTTTACGGGAGTATTAAAATAAAAATAAACTTTGCCTTTCAGCTCGGCGTAAAGATTTTTAAGCACCACAAAATTTTTATCCGTTCCCAGATGCCGCACTTTGGCACTGAGAAGTTTAAGTTTGTTCTGCATGCATATTTTGTTAAATTTCGAACCTGCCGTAGAATATAGCTTAGTGCCTTCTCCGCCGTGCGCAAGATTTATTTTATCGACATATTCCATAAGTTCGATAGCGCGCGCCCTGCCGATATGCTCGTAAAGGCTGCCGCCGAAATCGTTTGTTATGTTATATTTTCCGTCCGAAAATGCGCCGGCTCCGCCGAAACCCGACATTATGGAACACGTTCTGCACCCCACGCAGGATTTAACTTTAACTCCGTCTATGGGACATTTTCTCTTTTCAAGTTCATTGCCTTCTTCAAAAACAGCTGTTTTTAAACCGCTGTCTTTTAGTTCGAAAGCCGAAAATATCCCGCCGGGTCCCGCGCCTATTATAATAACGTCATAATCTGTTTTCACTGTCATATCCTCGTCGTTTTTTCTTTCACCAAAGGGCGTAAAAATGCCGTCGCTGAATTTACCGTTTTTCAATCGGACGGTTGCGCCTTACGCAATATATCCCCGGGATACAGCTTGATATCGGTATAAAGCTTTAAATACTGCTGAACATTCTTAGCATCGTTCACCGGGTTGCCGTTTTCGTCTTCCAATCTTTCAACCCGAACTTCGCCGTTGAACGAATCAGACGGTGAAAGCACTTCGAGAACGTCTCCGATTCCGAAACGGTTTCTCATCTCTACCACGGCATATCCTTCCCCCGCGGACTTTACAAGCGCAATAAACTTATGAGTGCCCTTGCTCTGACTGTCGGAATAATTTTCCGTCCTGCATTTTTCGCCGTCTATATAAGCCTCCGTAAAATCTCGGTGAGCGGTTTTTTTCAATTCGGAAAAATACATCGGATTATTTTTATATTCCGCCCCTACAGCATAGTAAGCATCTATCGCGCGTCTGTATGCATTGACTACAGTGGCTATATAATACTCCGACTTCATGCGCCCTTCTATTTTGAACGAACATACTCCCGCTCTGTCGAGTTCGTCTATGCGGTTTATAAGATTCAAATCTTTGCTGTTGAGTATGTAAGAGCCGCGGTCATCCTGCTCTATGGTCATAAATCCGTTATCGGAACCTTTTTCGCGTATTTCGTAATTCCATCTGCATGCCTGCACGCATTCGCCCCTGTTAGCGCTTCTTCCCGCACGATAATCGGAAAGAAGGCATCTCCCGCTGTAAGATATGCACATTGCGCCGTGAACAAACGTTTCGAGTTCGATTTCAGGCACCTTCTCCTTTATCTCCGCAATTTCACGCAGTGAAAGCTCCCGCGCGAGTATTATTCTTTTTGCACCGAGATCTTTATAAAACTCCGCGGCTTTATAATTGAGTACGCTCGCCTGCGTGGAAACGTTCACGGCAAGGGACGGCACGGTTTTCCGCGCAAGAGCAATCAGCCCTATGTCGGATACAATGGCGCCGTCGGCACCGACGTCATAAAGAAACGCAAAATATTTCTCCGCCGTCTTCACATCGTCATTTCTTGCAAAAATATTTACCGTCACGTAAACTTTTTTGCCGAGAGAGTGAGCATAAGATACGGCTTCTGCTATTTCGGGTTCGGTAAAATTACCGGCAAGCGCTCTCAAACTCATGGTCTTGCCGCCGATATAAACCGCGTCCGCCCCGAAGTAAAAGGCGGTTTTCAGTTTGTTCATGTCGCCCGCGGGCGCTAATAATTCAATTTTTTTCATTTTATTCTGAAAGAAACGCTTACCCCGTCGTCTATATCGTATATTTTCGTAACAAGCTCGCCGCATTCTGTTATATCTTTTAAAAATTTCTGCATGCCGTGTTTTACG
Source organism: uncultured Clostridia bacterium (assembly GCA_959605945.1). Lineage (GTDB taxonomy): Bacteria > Bacillota > Clostridia > Christensenellales > Borkfalkiaceae > UBA1259. The sequence goes on from CAUHGY010000102.1 coordinate 2,761, forward strand.
GTTGCGTATCTGTGCGGCGTTCTGACCGCTCCGCTGACATAACCGCGGAACAGCACGTTATCCGCAAACAGCATACCTTTTACGTTTAATGCCGCCAAAAGATGCGGAAAATATTCGTGATAATGCCCTTTCGGCCCGTCAAGAAAAATAAGATCGTATTTACCCGTAAGCACAGGTATTATCTCCGAGGCATCGCCTTCAAAAATTTTCGCGCGTTTTTCAACGCCGAACAGCTTATAGTTTTCCTTTGCACGAGCAACGTTTTCGCCGTCAATCTCTATACCGGTAAGCGTGGCTTTTTCCGCCGTCAGCAACATGGCGATACCCGAAAGCCCCGTATTTACGCCGATTTCAAGTATTTTTTTCGGCTGCAGTTTTTCGGTTTCTCCGACAAGGAGTTCAAACGACGCATCGCGCAAAATCGGATTTTTGCACGCTTTTGCCCGTTCTCTTAAAAAATAAATTCGACTGTCCACTTATATCACTAATATTACCGGAAGAATCATCGGATTTTTTTTGGTGGCTTTGAAAAGATAATTTTTGATGCTTCTGCTGATAATGCGTTTCAACTCGCTTTCGTCGCTGACTTTTTTAAGATCCGTCTGCTTTATGGCATTGATGACGTTCGCCCGCACGTCGTTGATGAGCGCGTCGGTAAGCACCAGTCCTTTGCCGACAATTTCTAGCGATGTCAGCTGTGCGGAAAGTTCGTCTACTCCCGCCACAACAACCACCAGACCGTCCTCGGAAAGATGAATTCTGTCTCTCAGAACAAAACTGTCCATGCCGTCTATGCCGAGCCCGTCGACAAATCGCGATCCCGCGGGAAATCTTTCCCCGAGTTTCATTGAGTTCGAAGTAAGCTCTGCAGTATCGCCTATTTCGGCAATGAGAATGTCGCTCTTTTTCATGCCCATCTTTTCGGCAAGCGCGGCATGCTTTTTGAGATGTCGGTATTCGCCGTGTACCGGAATGAAAAATTTGGGTTTTACCAAATCATGAAGAATCCGCAGTTCTCCCTTGCAGGCATGGCCTGAAACGTGAATGGGTTCAAGCGATTCATAAATAACTTCCGCGCCCAGCCGGTAAAGATTATTAATCACTCCGTAAATCATCTTTTCGTTGCCCGGTATGACCGACGCGCTGATAACTACCGTATCGTTTTCGCCTATAACGACTTTATTGAATTCGCCGCTTGCCATACGGGTAAGCGCGCTCATGGGTTCGCCCTGCGTACCGGTAGATACTATAACTATCTGTTCGTCTTTATAACTCTTGGTTTTTTCGACGTCGACTATAAGACCTTCCGGAATTTTCAGTTCGCCTATTTTTGCCGCAGCCTCCGCAATGTTTATCATGCTTCGCCCTGAAAACGCCACTTTTCTCTTATATTTGACGGCAAGGTCGAGTATCTGCTGCAATCTGTGAACATTTGAAGCGAATGTGGCTATTATAAGCCGCCTTTTAACATTGTCGCCGAAAACGTGATCGAGAGTATCTTTAACAACAGACTCGCTCATAGTGTTGCCGTCTATCTCAATATTCGTGGAATCGGCCATCATCAGAAGCACGCCCTTCTTGCCTATTTCGGAAATACGCGCAAGATCCATAGTTTCGCCGTTTACAGGCGTGAAATCTATTTTGAAATCTCCCGAATGGAACACCA
>CAUHGY010000103.1 GCA_959605945.1 uncultured Clostridia bacterium
TTTTTCGCAGATATGCTCGTCGATATAGTTTAAGATCTCGGAGAACAGATTGTTTAATAAGTACAGCGCCTGGGCAGCCAGAATTTGATTGTTATATCGTAACAGATGTAAAAAAAGCAGCTCTACCGACTTGATTATGGCGTCGCTCGCCGAATTTTTGTCGTAATCGTCGAGAAAATTTTCCATGCTGGCGATGAGATTTTTCATAAACGGCTGGTTGTCGATGTTAAATTTTACGGGCAGCTCTTCGGCAATGGATATTATATTTTGTGAGATTTTGCTCGCGGGGAAATTGATAACTATCCGTTCGTACGGCATGTCGGAATCTATAATGGCGCGGTGAAACACCTGCGGATGTATCAGCAGCAGATCGTTGTTTTGAAGTTCTAAAAGCTGGTTTCCGACTATAAATCTCGCGGTGCCGTTTTTGAAAAAGTATATTTCCCATTCGTTGTGCAGATGTTTCGGAAAATATATGCTCTGAACGGTTGAAAGTTTGTGTTCGTAGCTGACCGAACCGTGTGAAAATTCTTTCATAAAGATAATTTTAGCATATTTTTGCAGAATATGCAAGCTTTTTGCAATTTTTGTAATGAGAAGGCGGAAAAGACAGAGAATTACATTAAAGGAGAATTAAAATGAACGTTAAAAACCGCGAGTCGTCGATAGAACTCGCCGGCAGCAGAGTAAAAATCGAGTTTTTTCCCGCGGAGAAATTTTGCGACGAGATCGACATCGAACCCGCAGGCGGCGGATATATAGTCACGCGTACCGTAAAAAACGCGTCCGACAAGGTTTTAAGCGCAGAAGAACTGAAAGCCGTGATTACGGGTATAGATTTTAACGAGAACAGCGCAGACGATTACTTTTACTGCAACGAGAATGCGCGGCTGTTCTGCAATCTGACCATTCCGCTGGACTACAACAGAACGGACGACGATGCCGAAGAAAACAAAAAGTTTTCTCTCACGCCCGACAGAACGCTTGTGGACCCCGGCGTAAAGGAAGGCCGCATCTGCTCTTCGCCGTATCAGCCCTTTCCCGCGGTACTCATCAGCAATTACGCAACCGAAAAAGGCATCGTCTGCGGCAGCCTTTTGCAGGATGTATTTTATCATAATTTTGAAACGGGGCACCGAGACGGAAAAGCTTTTTTGGAAATCTATTCTTCATTCAAGGGGATTGACCGCCGCGAAGTGAGCCCCGGAGAAGAACTCAAAGATATATTTTTCCTGTGCGACATCGACTGTGCGGGGGATATAAACAGGATTTTCGATAAATATACCGCGGTGCTGCGCGGCTATCTTAAGGACAACTGCGGCAAAAGCGGCACTAACAGACATTCGCTTGTGTGGGGCAGCTGGAACGACGGAATGTTTTTGGATTTCGACGAAAATTCGCTGTTAAAAGAAGCAGCTGCCGTCAAAAAATATTTCCCGAATGCAGAATGGTTTCAGTTAGACGCCGGGTATTCGTCTTACCGCGACGAAAATAAGTATTACGACACGCACGGATTAGGCGTTCCTTACGAAGGCGAAAGCGGCGTCGATAAAACTAAATTTCCGGAAGGACTTAAAAGTTATACCGATAAAATAAGAAATATGGGCCTTAAACCCGCAATATGGATCGGCGGATTCTGCCCGGTAAAATCAAAGATTTTCAAAGAGCACCCCGAGTGGTTTATCGATTATACTTTCAGGCTGGATTGGGCGCAGCCGCTTGACGTCAGCCGTGAAGACGTGCGGAATTATATGTGCAAAGCGCTCGATTACCTGATAACCGAATGCGGGTTTGACGGGGTAAAACACGATTTCTGGAGCTATGCGTTCGAGGACAGGCACAACCTTCTGAAAAATAAAAACAAATCCGGGGGCGAATACAGAAACTGGTGGCTGAAGGAAATACGCGACAGGCTTCCCGCCTGCGGTTATCTGGAAACCGCCTGCGACATCAGCATGGGGAACCCGTTCATGGGAAGATATGTAAACAACTACCGTTTCGGCGACGATATGGACGTGGGGCTTTGGAGTGCCATATCCACCACCGTTTACTGGTCGTTGGCAAGTCTTACGACCCATACGGGCGATCTGTTTGTGCCCAACAGCGACTCGATGTGCATCTTTTCGAAACTGAATGACGACGATTTTATGTTTATAGTCAATTTCCAGATTATAACGCGCGCACTTGTTGAAATTGCGGGAAGATTTTCGGAAATCGAAGAGGATAATCCCCGTCTTAAAGTTCTGCAAAGAGCCACTAAGTACATAAATAACGGCGAAGACGTATATTTCGCATGCTACGATTATCGCAGAAAAGGCAAAAATCTGCCCGAAATAATTTATATTAAATCGGCTTTCGACAGCGGCAGCGAAGATTATTTCACCGTTGCCGTATTCAACGGCGGAGAGGAAAGCAAAGAAATAAGTTTCGATTTTGCAGACCTGGGGCTTACCGCAGGCAATCATGCCGTCGAATACGTGTGGGAAGAAAAAACTCAGATACAAGAAAATTTCCGCATGCAGCTTAAGCCGCACGGAAGCACGCTTCTAAAAATAAAAAAATAACAGGAGAAATTTTATGAAAGATGAAATAAGGGCAATTATTGTCGGCTGCGGGCACCGCGGCAGGGAAGCAGCAGAAGAAGGCGTAAAGTATTCTGAAAAATTCAAAGTTGTGGGGCTTGTCGATCCGGACAGGCATATTCTCGATATCACAAAGAAAATGTTTGGCGTGCCTGACGAAATGTGTTTTACTCATATCGATCAGGTTCTTGCCCGCGGGAAAATAGCCGACTGCATCATCAACGGCACAATGGATAAACTGCACATAGAAACTTCCATTCCCTTTCTTGAACAGGGCTACGATATGCTTCTGGAAAAACCCATCACCAACAATGCGAAGGATTTGCTTAAATTGCTGAAAGTGGTAAAAGAGCACGGCAACAAACTTGTTATCTGTCATGTGCTGCGCTATTCGGATTTTTATAAAGAAGCCAAAAAGGTTATTTTAAGCGGTGAGATCGGAGAGATTGTACATATAGAGACCACCGAAAGAGTAGGTGTGGCGCATAACTGCATTTCGTATATCAGGGGCAAATGGAATAACGAAAAGGAATGCGGTTCTACCATGCTGCTTGCAAAATGCTGCCACGACATAGATCTTATATGCTGGTTCAACAACGCTACCAGGCCCAAAAAAGTCTGCAGTTTCGGGGGAAGAAATTTTATCGTTCCTTCGAAAGCTCCCAAAGAAGCAGGCACGCGCTGCCTGGTTGACTGTCCGCTTGTGGATACCTGCCAGTATTCGGCAAAAATGATGTGTCTTGAAAGCAACGATTATCTCGGACAGTATCCATGGCAATGCACCGGGAAAGAATGGTACGAGGTCTCGAACGAAGAGAGAATAGAGTCGCTTAAAACGTACAATCCCCATGGCGTTTGCGCTTACAAAACAAATGCCGACGTTGTCGATCATCAGGCTGTGATGATAGAGTTTGAAAACGGGTCTACCGCAACTCACGGCATGCTGTGCTCGGCACAGAGAGCGGGAAGATCTTTCTACATTCTCGGCACCCACGGCGAAATAGAAGGCTGGGGAGGAGACGGCAAAATATACGTCAGAACGTTTGACGCAGTAAATCACGACAACATAGACAAGGGTAAAGAACGCGTCATTGACTTTACAAATAACGACCAGAGCGAAGCCGGCGGTCATTTCGGCGGAGATTATGCCATGATGAGAGATTTCGTCGATTACCTTTTGGGAAAAGAACCGTCCGTAAGCTGTACGTCCATTGAAGATTCCGTTTACGGACATCTGTGCGTCTATGCGGCGGATCAATCGCGGGAAGAAGAGAGAATAGTGCATATATCGGAATATATGGAGGAATCGGGTAAATAAGCGGTGGAGCCGCCGCCGAATCGTATAATTATGAAGAATTATATAAAAGATAAACTTGAAGTTAAAATATTTTCAAGCCGCGGAGAGATGGGAAAAGCTGCGGCTTGCGACATCGAAAAAAAGATAGAAAGTCTGCTTGCCGAAAAAGACGAAATAAACGTCGTGTTTGCCGCCGCGCCGTCGCAGAACGAAGTTCTCAGTGCTTTGGTTGAAAGCAAAACCGAATGGAACAGGATCAATGCTTTTCACATGGATGAATACATCGGCTTGCCGGAAGGCGCAAAGCAAAGCTTCGGAAGATTTTTGAACGAACATATTTTCGGGCTTGCGGATTTCAAAAGCGTCAGTTACATAAACCCCGCGGCAGCGGATGCCGAAAAAGAGTGCGAAAGGTATCAGGAACTTTTGAAAAGCAATCCGCCGGATATAGTCATAATGGGAATAGGTGAAAACGGCCATATAGCTTTCAATGATCCGCCCGTTGCAGACTTTAACGATAAAAAGACCGTCAAGGTTGTTAAAC
>CAUHGY010000104.1 GCA_959605945.1 uncultured Clostridia bacterium
TCTTCAGACATTGCCTGAAACTTTTGAAACGAATCTTGATTTTCAGTTTAAAAATGAAAAACCAAGTAACGCCTACGGCTATTACCGAACTGATGATATCGAGCACCGGTATCCATAAAACGGTCGCATCCCCTTTTACCGCAACAAAGGTCAAAACGGTTGAGATACCTTTCATTACAACAAAAACAATTGTTATAATGTGCATCTTTTCTATGCCGCGGAACAGAAAATCGGCAAGCAGCGCCGAAACCGCCACGACAACAAAACTCAACAGTGTAAAAAGAGCATTGGCTCTCAAAAGCGGTATGGCCGCCGTCATAACGGCAATCACCGCAAATGCCGCGACGACCAGCAGAAGTTTTGCAACAAACGTATGCCCCGCAATTATGCCGACTTTTTCCAAATCTCCCTTGGCAAGCACAATGTCTTTTACGGACGATAAAATAAACCCGAAATCGACAATAAGCTGAGAATAAACCATACAGGACTTTACATACGTCACCATTCCGTAACAGTCCGTGGACAATATTCTCGTTAAATACGGCAAAGTCAGCAGCGGAAAAATCAATTTCGCCACCGTCAGCATATACAGCATTATCGTATTGTTAATGGTTTTTTTATTTTCTGTATGCATTATATTCGTTTTAATTATTTTATCCGGCTGTTCTTTTCGCCGCTATTACGGCTTGATCGGTAAGTTTTATATTTTCCGATTTGTCAATGAAATCTGCCTGGCAATTTTCCTATCATCGGAATTTTATGATAAATGCCGGCTATTTACCAATAATTTCCGCGTATAATTCCGCCAAATCGTCTGCAGCCGATTTAATATCGTATCCCGCTTGTTTTATAAAGTCCGTATAGTCGCCGCGTTCAAACTTTCCTTCTTTCACGGCAGAATATATTTTATCCGCCCAGACGCATACATCCAACGGCAATGCAACGCAGCTTGGAGCTATGCTCGCTTCCGCCGAAATATTTTTCGACAAAAAAACGGGCATTCCGTTCTGCTGAGCTTCCACCGCCGCAATGCCTACTCCTTCATAACGGGACGGCAGAATAAAAATATCCATTGCGCTGTAATATTTATAAACATCCGTTACAGAGCCCGGACTAATGACAATATCTTTCAATCCTTCCTTTTCCGTTTCGGCTCTGATTCTGTCTTCCAGTTCTCCGCCGCCTATCCATAAAAATTTAAAATCCGCTTTTCTGTTTTTCAGTTCTTTTATCAATTCAATAATAAATTCGGGATTTTTCGCATGCGAAAGCCTTCCTACCGTACCGATTATGACTTTGTCTTTCTCAATATTGAACCGAGATCTGATTTCGCCGCGAAACTTTTCGGAATATTTAAATTTTTCGGTGTCTATTGCATTTTTCACAATATAAAAACCGTTAAAATTCTTTCCGAAAAGATATTTTCCGGCAGCTATCCCGCACGCGAAATAAAAGTCGCTGTTCTTAACTATAAACCGTCTTATGAGAGGCTTGAAAATTCTGACCGCCGGATTCGGCTCGAAAGTACCGTGGCTGTGCACTATGATTTTTGCATTGCCTGCATATTTTTTTGCTATGCCAGCGCCCAAAGACATTATTCCGTGATGAAAATGAATAATGTCGTAAGAACGTTCGGACAAAAATTTCTTCAGTTCTTTCCTGTTTTTTCTTATGCTTTCTCTTTGCGACGTTATATAAAAACACCGCGCCCCGAGATTCTCAAACGCCTGCTGCAGATTTCTGTTATGGTTTTTATGCGCCAGCAAATCGAATCGGATATCTTTCCCCTGCATATTAGAATAGTAATTTAGCAGCATGTTTTCTATTCCGCCGCCGCCCAAAGCAGATAAAATATGTAAAACTTTAATCATATTTTTTCTCCTTTAAATAAAACATAACCCCGGGCAGAATGAATATAATCCACAGCGATGACTGCCTGTGGTTTATAAGCGTCAGCATTTCTATAAAAAGCGCAATATAGACGCACGCATCGCTCGATTTCATGTACCGCAAATTTTTTACCGCCCAGATCGTCAGGATCGTGAAGGGCACAATCCCGTAATAAAACAGCAGCCCCAAAACGGTAGAATGCAGTTCCCCTAACCTTGCGACGTCTAAAAAACGTTCCCAACCGCCTTCGCCGCTTCCGAAAAGAATATAATACGGTTTTTCAAAAAACGCCTGCAAATTTCTGTCATATATAAACTGTTCGATTCCGTTCTGAGAAAAAATCGAATTTATTTTGCCGATCAATCTTTCGGAAATATATTCTCCGCCCAATATATTCAGATTCAACAAACGGTCTCCGCCCAGCACGAAAAGACCCGCAAAAATAAAGACGCCGCCGAATATAAATATAAAAAGTCCCGTTTTTTTCGTATCTTTGAAACATTTATAACAAAAAACTATCAAATAAACCGCCGCAAACGACACAATTCCCAACAGCATGCCCGTTGATGCGGATTTTATAACCAGAAACAGCGTCATTGCCAAAGCCATCCACACAAGCGTCGCCAGAAATTTTCTTTTTCCCCGAATATGATTAAAAATGAGATACAGAATAAAAAATCGCGACATAACAAAAAATGCCAGTTGATTGGGATCGTTGAACGTACCCATATATCTTTCGCCGTCGTACCATCTTCCAAGTCCCGTAAAGTACACAATGAACTGAACCAAAATACACAAAAACGTTACGTAAGCAAAATTTCTGATAAACCGTTCGTTCAAAGCCAATCCCCTGAACTCTATGATGACCAGAAAGTTAAAAACAAAAAACAAAATCGGCATAAAAAAACTTGTATCCATGCATACCAGTATGCAGATAAGGTTTATTAAAGCCGCAAATACAATGAAAATTAAAAAATATTTATCTTTCTGATATAGTGCCTGGCCGTCTTTTATCAGAATAGAATAATGTTCGGCAAGAAATATTAAAAAAGAGAGAACGAATACGTAATCCCCTATCTGCAATCCGCCGGATTCGTTTATATAAAAGGACTTTAAAATCCAATAAAGCAAAAAAGTAAGCCCTGATAGCATTATATACCGATTACCCTGTATATGTTTTCGTTTATTTTTTCACTGTTAAACCGCTCTTCGGCAAAAGTTCTTGCATTTAAGCCCATTTTTGCCGTTTCGTCGGGATGTTCTATATACCAGACGGCTTTTTCCGCCATTTTTACGCTGTCTCCCGCTTTGACGAGAAAACCGTTATAACCGTCCGTCACCACATCTCTGCAACCGGCACAATCCGTTACGATAACCGCTCTGCCGACGGCTTCCGCTTCCATTACCGATACAGGCATGCCTTCTCTGTAACTCGGCAAAATCAAGACCGAAGTTTTTTCCAGATACGGCCTGACGTCTTTTACCGTGCCGAGATAATTGATGCTTCCTTCGTCAACGTATTCCTTTATGTCGGCCAATCTTACAGAACCTTCTTCGCCGAGATAGTCGAACTGCGCGTCGGGATATCTGCTTTTTACCGCTCTTGCGCACTTGCAGTATTCGAAAACGCCCTTGGTCCTGAGCATTCTGGCAACCATAAGAAACCTTGCGTGATTTTTCATCGGAACGTATGCAAAACGCCGTAAATCCACGCCGATGCCGTATATTCTTTCGCATTTATCTTCGCTTACAAGCCTTCTGCCCGTAAACTCCGCCATATCGTCATTGTTCAGAAAAAAGACCTTTTCAACCTTTTTAAAAGCCTTTTTATATAAACAATTTACAATAACCCTTATAAGTTTCCATTTAAGACCGTTATTTATATATACGTCTCCGAGCCCTTCTACCATAGAAAAAATTTTCTTGACGCCTGCTTTATGCGCCGCCTGCACGCCGAAAACGTTCGGCTTCAGTTGAAACGTAAAAACAATTTCGGGTTTTTCGGCGGCGATAATTGTTCTCAGCCTTTTTCTGTATTTCAAAACAGAAAAAGGATTCAACCCTCTGTTTTTCTGTTTGGCGCAATAAAAGGCTGCGCCTAAATCCCTGATTTCGTTTTCTCTTTCAGCATCATGCGCGACAACTACGATACGGTTCCCTTTATCCTGCAGAAATTGAATCAGACCTTTTCTGAAATTTATAACATTAGACGATTCGGTCATCAAAAGCAGATATTTCATATTTATTTGGCTCCTTTACGGCCAAATACAACCGCCACGGTTTTAAAAAGTATTTTTATATCAAACCATATCGATCTTTTTTTAATATATTCAATGTCATACAAAATCTTCTCTTCGGGTCTCAGATCGTACCCGCCGTTAACCTGCGCCCATCCCGTGATACCGGGTTTTACCTTCATTCTCTGTGAAAACCCGTGAACGTATTTTTCGAATTCCGCATAAAAACATTCTCTTTCGGGTCG
>CAUHGY010000105.1 GCA_959605945.1 uncultured Clostridia bacterium
GGCGCAAAATAAAAGCGCCGCTTTTGCCGGGCGGCACTTCTTTAAAAATGCACGGCCCTGTTCGTTTCGGCACGTTAATGCATATTTATACTTTAAAAAATTTATATGCGAAAAAACCTTGCGCTTCTATAGCTGATATACCTATTTAAGGTAAAATCGTTTAATTGCGTCGCATGAATATTGAGTCATGCCGCGGGCGGCGGTCAACCGTTTTTTGTTTTATAAAACGAGACAGATAAAACATGCAAAAACGCAAGAGGCGAACGATGCGACAAGCGAAATTACTATAGGCGTCAGCAATTTCTTTGTTTTTGCACCGGCAAAATAGACGGCGGCTATGTAAAACACGGTTTCGCTGCTGCCGTATATTACGCAGGCGCAGCGGGCAAGATAGCTGTCCACTCCGTATTCGGTGAAAATTTCCGTAAGCAAAGCAAGCGCGCCGCTGCCGGAAAAGGGCTTTATCAGAACGAGCTTCGTTAATTCTTTGGGTATGCCTAAAAATCTGAAAACAGGCGAAAGCCAGGTTGTGAAAAGATCGGAAAGACCGCTTGCTTCAAACAGTTCGGTCAGCACAAAAATGCTGACCAGGTATGGGAAAATGCTTGTGGCAAACGGGACGGCGGATTTTGCGCCTTCAGTGAACGCGTCGTAGGGCTTGACCTTTTTAAATATACAGAAAATAAGTATTATGAGCAGAAAAACGGGGATAAAGTAAGCGGACATTTATTTTTTTCCTTTGACGAACATCTTTACGAGCAGAATGCCGATGACGCTTGAAAGCAGCGTTGCAAGTATAGTGGGCAGAATTATGTCGGCAGGAGCTGCCGAGCCCATCGAAGTGCGCAGCGCGAGCACAGACGACGGAATAAGCTGTACGCTTGTGGCGTTGATAACAAAAAACATCGTTACGGCGTATTCTGTACCGGGGTGTTTTTCTAATTCCTGAATGGATTTGATGCCCATCGGGGTTGTGGCGCCGCTCATGCCCAGGAGATTGGCAGAGATATTCAACGCCATGAAGTCGCCCGCTTTTTCGGGAACTTTTCCGAAAAGGAAATTGTTTATCGGCCTGAATGCTCTGGCGAGTTTGTCCGACAGCCCCGTTTTTTCGAGCAACTGAAATATTCCCAGCCATACCGCGTAAATGACGACCATTTTCAGTGTGAGAGAAAGCGCTTTTTCTCCGCCCGAAAGCATAGCGGAAAGAATAGCGTCGGGATTTAAAATTATAAGCATACACACCGAAACGGTGATGACCAGACCGAAAATAATATTCATAGTAAAACTTTATGCGGAAATAAACTTGAATATGAAAGGAAAATGTGCTAAAATAATTAAATAAACATTAAATAAATTGCGCGAGGTACTGTGTTTTGAAAGAAAAATATTATATAACCACTCCCATATATTATCCGAGCGGGCATTGGCACATAGGGCATTGTTATACCACCGTCATCTGCGACGCTATGGCGCGCTATCAGAAAATGCTGGGAAAAGACGTTTTCTTTCTTACCGGCACGGACGAGCACGGTTCTAAAATTGAAAAGAAAGCCGCGGAACAGGGCTGCACGCCGCTGCAATTTATAGATCCGCTGGTGGACGAAATAAAATCTATCTGGGCGGCGCTGGGCGTCAGGTACGATAAATTTATAAGGACCACTGACGAATATCACGTCAAGGCCATTCAGAAAATATTTAAGAAGCTGTACGATAAGGGTGAAATATATAAATCCGAATATTCCGGGTGGTATTGCACGCCGTGCGAGAGTTTCTGGACGGATACGCAGCTTAAAGACGGCAAATGCCCCGACTGCGGAAGAGAAGTCACGATGGAAAAGGAAGAGAGTTATTTTTTCCGTCTCTCTAAATATACCGACAGAATTTTAAAGCTGTATGAAGAAAATCCCGAGTTTTTGCAGCCCAAATCGCGCATGAACGAAATGATAAACAACTTTTTAAAGCCCGGGCTGCAGGACCTTTGCGTTTCGCGCACGTCGATAAAGTGGGGCATTCCCGTAGATTTCGATGAAAAACATACCGTCTATGTGTGGATCGACGCGCTAAGCAATTATATCACCGCGCTGGGATATATGAGCGACGACGACAGCCTGTTTAAAAAATATTGGCCTGCCGACCTGCATCTTATGGGAAAAGAGATAATCCGTTTCCATTCAATAATATGGCCGGCCATTTTGATGGCGCTCGATCTTCCGCTGCCCAAACAGGTTTACGGTCACGGCTGGCTGCTTATCGGCGGCGATAAACTCTCAAAAAGCAAGGAAGAGAACGTAAAATACGAACTTACCGATCCCAAGGAACTTGTCGGGCGTTACGGAAGCGACGCGCTCCGTTATTTTCTGCTGCGCGAAATTCCCTTCGGTTCCGACGGCGTTTATACGACCAGGAGTCTTATCGGCAGAATAAATTCCGACCTGGCCAACGACCTCGGAAACCTGGTGTCACGCACGGCTGCCATGATAAACAAATATTTCGGCGGAATATTGCCGGCCCGCGGGCAGATTGAAGGTGTGGACGCAGAACTTATAAGCATTGCGGAAGGTTTGTTCGTGAAGGTCAAAAACGCCATGGACGCGTTAGACGCGCCCGCCGCTCTCGGCGAGATATTTAAACTGATTCAACGTGCCAATAAGTATATAGACGAAACGGCTCCCTGGATTCTTGCCAAAAACGAAAACGGCAAAGAAAGGCTTGCCTCCGTTATGTATAATCTTGCGGAAAGCATTCGCATTGCGGGGGTGTTTTTAAAACCGTTCACACCCGACTGCGCGGGCAAGATTCTTTCCGTGTTCGGCTTTGATGCAAGCGCTTTCGATACCTTTGAAACGGTCAGAACGTTCGGATATCTAAAAGGTGGCATTGAAGTGAAAGCCATCGCTCCGCTTTTCCCGCGGTTAGACATGGAAAAAGAACTTGAAGAGATAAAGCAGATCGCAGAAAAAAGACTTGCCGCAAAAACCGAAAATGCGGTAAAACCCGCTGAAAACCAGATGAAAGAGACAGAAAAGAAACCGCTTATAGATTTTGACGATTTTTCTAAAATCGAATTGAAGGTCGCTCTCGTAACCGCCTGCGAAAAGGTGGAAAAGAGCAAAAAACTGTTAAAACTGACCGTAAAACTCGGCGACGAAACGCGCACGGTGGTCAGCGGCATATCGCAAGTTTATTCTCCCGAGCAGCTCATAGGAAAAAAACTTGTTATGGTGACCAATTTAAAACCCGCTAAACTTTGCGGCATCTTGAGCGAAGGGATGATACTCTGTGCCGAAAACGGCAGCGAACTTTCCTTCCTTGCGCCCGAAAAGGACATGCCCGACGGAAGTCTGATATTTTAATCGGGAGTATGATGTTATAATGTTTATCGATACGCATTGCCATCTTCACGACGCGAAGATAAAAAGCGTTGCCGAAGCGGTGGAAAATTTCATCCGTGAGCGGGTGGATAAAGTTATAAATATGGGTTGCTGTCTTGAAACGAGCATTGCCGGCAAGAATTATGCCGAAGAATTTAGCAGCGTTTATTTTGCCGCAGGTTTCCATCCGTCCGACTCCTATAAGTTCGACAGCAATGCCGCCGACGCCGTTCTTGAGCTTACCCGTCACAATAAATGCGTGGCCATAGGTGAAATCGGGCTCGACAGATATTGGAAAGAAAACCCCGATATAGAAGTGCAGAAGAGATGTTTTGTCGCGCAATTGGAACTTGCAAAAAGTGCAGGACTTCCCGTTTCCATACATTGCAGAGAAGCAACTGAAATTATGGTAAATACTCTGAAAGAAAATAAAAACAAGTTTTCAGGCGGGGTCATGCACTGTTTTTCGGGAAGCGTGGAAACTGCAAAGATACTTCTCGATATGGGTTACTATATATCTTTTGCGGGGACGCTGACATTTAAAAATGCCGCCACGCTGACGGAGGTGGCCAAATATGTGCCGCTTGACAGGTGTCTTACTGAAACAGACTGCCCGTATCTTGCGCCGCATCCTTTAAGAGGCACCGTCAACGAGCCGAAAAACGTACCGTTGGTGGCGGCAAAACTTGCAGAAATAAAAGATATGGAAGTTTCAGAGCTTGCTGCGTCTGTTATGCAAAATGCAGAAACGCTTTTCTATAAACTTAAAAATTCTTAAATACGAAAATGTGTTTAAACAAAATAAAATCGAAAAAATGCTTTTCCGATTTTATTTTGAAAATATCATTTGTAAAAATGATTTTGATTTGTAAGAAGTTTATCCTTACAGTTTAAGTATGTGCGGCAAACGG
>CAUHGY010000106.1 GCA_959605945.1 uncultured Clostridia bacterium
AATCGAAATACATATGAAATGCAACATATTGCACATATGCGCATAAGCACATAAAACACTGCTGTTTAATCATTCTGCAATATTGCTGCTGTCCGTAAATATGCAGCAAGTTGCATTGTTTTGCGGAGGCGATTGACGCTCAAATTCCGAAGTTCGGGATAAAACAATACCCCCGATGCAGAACTTTGCCGTTATTTCGGCGCATTTTGCATCGGGGGTATATTATTCGAAAAAAACCGTGCACCCGCGTTGACAGACGCTGCCGAAGCGGTAACGCAACAGGTAACTCCTTCAAAGCTACCTTATGGCACACGCGACCATTCCGTTTAGTGCTGCTGCATTCCTGCTCTGACACGGTTCGCGGCGGCGCGTTGCATAAGACCTTGATATCATCATCCCTTATTGCGTGCGGCCTTCCACAGCGCAAGCCGAAACGGGCGTTCTGCTCCGCTGAAGCGAATTGCGGATTACAGGGCATCGCTGACTCCCCGCATAGCACGGCTATATTATTTTATATTAAATTATCCGAATTTGCAAGTTATTTTGCCCGAAATTATTAAATTTTGCAAAATTAACTTTACAAAAACGACAAATATCGTTATACTTTATAAATACTGAAATATTATTCGGAGCATATAGAGATGTACAGAAAAGTTGATACTTCGCTCAATTTTTTAGACAGAGAAAAGGAAATACTCAAGTTCTGGAAAGAAAATAAAATATTCGCGCAGAACGAAAAATTAAACGAAGGCGCCAGGGAATTTACGTTTTACGACGGTCCCCCCACGGCAAACGGAAAGCCGCACATAGGGCATATTCTCACGAGAGTCATAAAAGACATAATTCCGCGTTACCACGTTATGAAAGGCGAACACTGCCTGCGCAAAGCGGGATGGGACACGCACGGGTTGCCTGTGGAGCTGGAAGTAGAGAAGATGCTCGGCATAGACGGCAAACAGGAGATCGAAAAATACGGGATAGAGCCGTTCATAAAAAAATGCAAGGAAAGCGTTTGGAAATATAAGGGCGAATGGGAAAAAATGAGCGACCGCGTGGGATATTGGGCGGATATGGAAAATCCGTATATCACCTACGACGATAATTATATCGAGTCGGTCTGGTGGGCAGTAAAGACCATTGCCGAAAAGGGATTGCTCTACAAGGGTTACAAAATAGTGCCTTATTGCCCGCGCTGCGGAACGGCGCTTTCTTCGCACGAAGTGGCGCAGGGATATAAGGACGTTAAGGAAACTTCTGTGGTTGTCAGGTTTAAAATCAAGGGCAGAGACAACGCTTATTTTCTTGCCTGGACGACTACGCCGTGGACGTTGCCGTCAAACGTGTGCCTGTGCATGAATCCTGACGAGGATTATGCCGAAATAAAGGCAAACGACGGCTGCGTGTATGTGCTGGCTAAGGCGCTGGCGGATAAATATTTTGAAAATTACGAGACTTTGTCCGTCAAAAAGGGCGAAGAATATAAATTCACCGAATACGAGCCGCTTTTCTCTTTCACTGCGGACGCGGTGGAAAAGAATAAAAAAGCGTTCGTGGCGGTGACCGACGGTTACGTTACTATGGAAGACGGCACGGGCATTGTCCACAATGCTCCTGCATTCGGAGAGGACGACGCGAGAGTGTGCCGGGCATACGATATAGCGTTTGTAAACCTTGTGGATACGCGCGGCAAAATGACCGCTCAGGCGGGGAAATACAACGGGCTTTTTGTAAAAGACGCCGATAAAGAAATCATAAAAGATTTAAAAGAAAACGGAATGCTCTTTGCCGAAGTGCCCTTTGAACACAGCTATCCGTTCTGCTGGCGCTGCGATACGCCGCTTATTTATTACGCCCGCCAGAGCTGGTTTATTAAAATGACCGCAGTAAAAGACAGGCTTATTGCGGCCAATAATTCCGTCAACTGGATTCCCGAAACTATCAAAAACGGCAGGATGGGCAATTTCCTTGAAAACGTTATCGACTGGGGCATATCCCGCGAACGTTACTGGGGTACGCCGCTGCCTGTATGGGTGTGCGATAAATGCGGCAAGATCCATGTTATCGGCAGCAAGAAGGAACTGAAAGAGCTGTGCGGTATAAAGGGCGATATCGAACTGCACCGCCCGTATATAGACGACTGCACTTTCAAATGCGACTGCGGCGGGACGTTCGTCAGGGAAAAAGAAGTTATGGACTGCTGGTTCGATTCGGGCTCCATGCCGTTTGCCCAGTATCATTATCCTTTCGAAAACAAAGAGCTTTTCGAAAAGCATTTTCCTGCCGATTTTATCAGCGAGGCGGTAGATCAGACCAGAGGTTGGTTTTATACGCTGCTTGCGATATCCACGTTGCTTTTTGATAAAGCGCCTTTTAAAAATTGCATAGTTTTAGGGCATGTGAACGACAAAAACGGCATCAAGATGAGCAAGCATAAAGGCAATGTAGTCGACCCGTGGAGCATACTCGACAAACAGGGCGCGGATGCCGTCAGATGGTATTTTTATACGGGTTCGGCTCCGTGGCTGCCGTCGCGCTTTTACGAAGAAGCGGTCTCCGAAGCACAGAGAAAATTCATGGGCACGCTGTGGAATACGTATGCGTTTTTTGTGCTGTATGCCGAGATAGACAAGTACGATCCGTCGGAACACGAACTTAAAAATTGCAGGCTTTCTTTGATGGACAAGTGGATTCTTTCTAAGTTGAACACGCTTATAAAGACAGTGGATAAAGGACTTTCCGAATACGATATATTTGACAGCGCAAGGGCCTTGCAGGATTTTACCGACGATCTTTCCAACTGGTATGTTCGCCGTTCGCGCGAGCGTTACTGGGGGCATGATATGGATGACGACAAAGCCGCCGCTTATGCGACGCTGTATCACGTGCTGGTGACGCTTGCCAAGCTTTCGGCGCCGTTTACGCCTTTCATGGCGGAAGCCATGTATCTTAATCTGGTTCCCGCTTTTTATAAAAATGCTCCCGTTTCGGTGCATTTGTGTTCTTTCCCGGAGGCCGACGAGAGCGCTATAGACATTAAACTCGAAGAAGGCATGCAGAAAGTTCTCGATATAGTGGTGCTGGGAAGAAGCTGCCGCAATGCGTCTAATATCAAAAACCGTCAGCCGCTTTCCAAAATTTACGTCTGTTCGGACAGCAAAACAGAGCTCTCCGACGAACTTCTAGCCATTGCAGAGGATGAACTGAACGTAAAGAATATAGAATATCTCAAAGATGCCGAAAGATTCGTCAGCTATAAAATCAAGCCGCAGCTCAAAACGCTCGGCCCCAAATACGGCGCGAAACTTAACAAGATAAGAAAATTTTTCGAAATTTGCGATGCCCGCTCAGTGGTTTCGGCAGTCAGGGAGGGCGTCTATAAATGTGAGTTTGAAGGAGACTCTTTTGAGTTCGCCGAAAGCGACCTTCTCATAAGCAGCGAAAGCGCTGCGGGCTTCACTTCGGCAAGCGAGAAAGGGATGACCGTCGTTCTCGATACAACGATAACCCCCGAACTTAAAGCCGAAGGGGTAGAGCGTGAACTCATTTCCAAAATTCAGACCATGCGCAAAGACGCGGGCTTTGAAGTAACCGACAGAATACGCGTCGGGTATGAATCGTCCGATGCGGATGTTATAAACGCCATGAAGGGCGACGAACTTGCGAGAGTTGTGCTTGCAGACGCCGTCAAGGAAGGGTTGTTCGACGGGTTCACCAAGGAGCTTGACATAAACGGTGCAAGCTGTACCGTTTCTGTCGGCAAGGTAGAAAGATAATGAAAGCCGCCGAATGGAAAGATTATACCGTGCTCGCCACCGGCGACGGGTATAAGCTGGAAGATTGGGCGGGGGTAAAGCTGCTGCGTCCGGATCCGCAGGTAATATGGAAAAGCCGTGCGGATATGGAAGGATGGCAGGGGCTTGCCGCAAAATACGTGCGCAGCGAGACGGGCGGCGGAAAGTGGATAGTCAAAGGCAAAATGCCCGAAGAGTGGACGGTTTCTTATAAAGATCTTAAATTCAAAGTCAAACCCATGGGTTTCAAGCACACCGGGCTTTTTCCCGAGCAGGCAGTCAATTGGGACGCCATGACGGAACTTATCAAGGGCTCGGGGCGTGACATAAACGTTCTGAATCTCTTCGCCTATACGGGCGGGGCGACGGTTGCCTGCGCCAAAGCCGGTGC
>CAUHGY010000107.1 GCA_959605945.1 uncultured Clostridia bacterium
GAGAGACCGTGCCTGCGCGCGTAATACGCTGTTTTTCGTTTGTTACTGATTTTTTTCTTTTATTTCTTCAAGATACGGGATTTTCATGTTTTGTCGTAAATTCCTGTTTTTTAATTTTACATATATACGGTTGATTGGAATATAGGTTTATAATATCACGTGCAACACCCGTAAGTCAAGAATTTTACGTGTATTTCCTGTAATTTTTTATGAGGTGATTTTTATGATAACTATAGAAAAAATTCGTAACAATTTAATTGACGCAATTAAGCGGTGTGGAAAAACTCAGACGGAAATAGCGAAGCTGATAGGTGTAGGGCAACAGACGGTATCAGAATATCTGCACGGTAAATCCATGCCCGCGCTGGATACATTTGCAAATTTATGCGTAGCGCTCGACGTTGACCCCGCTGATATTCTGTGCACTAATGAAAATTATTGATTTTTTATAAATGGCCTCCGCCCCGAATTTCGGGGCGGAGGCCATTTTTTTATTTTTGTCAGCGGCGCGTCAAAGGCACCGTTTATACCGCCGCGGCATTTTCCGCGTATAAAATTGCCGTATTTGATATTTTAACGCAATTTTCGCGAATATTAATTGTGATGAAATTAAAGAGTTGTGCTCATCAATCGTTTGCAAACTCCTGCAAAGCGCTGCTGTCAAGTTTATCGAATGCAGAGATGAATTTTACAAGTTCTCCGGCAATTATTTTGGCACCGCCTTTGTCGTTGCTTTCAATATTGAGCGGCAGCAGGGGATCGTGCAGCGAAAGCCTCAGCAAAAACCATCCGTTGCCGTGAGTTTTATCGAGATTGACTCTCACGCCCTCGTAATTGCTTTCGGCAAGTGAAAAGCCCGGTTGTTTTTGGGCATATTCGGTAAGTTTGTCAATTACGTTCTGTCCGTAAGGCTTAAAATCGTCGAGCAGAACGTTCATGCGGAATTCCATGCTTTCTTCGGGCTCTTCCAGATCGCTTATCAGCGATTCGAGTTTATAACCCTGTTTTCTGCCGCGGGCAAGTTCTATAAGCAGTTTGGTGACAAGGTATGCGCCGTCGTCGAGAAAATAGTTTTCTTTCAGTGCGCCGTGTCCCGAAGTTTCGATTGCCAGCTGGCTGTCCTGTCCGTTTTTGTTCAGGCGTATGCTCTCGTTGATTACGTTTCTGTAACCTCTTTTGAATCTGTGGTGAATGCCGCCTTTGTCTTTTATGAATTTTGCAAGGCCGGTGGATGTGATGCTGTCGGTAACTATCGTCGTACCGGGATGTTCGCGCAGAAGTATCGCCGATAGCATGGCGATAATGCGGTTGCGGTTCAGTTCGCTGCCGTCGGAAAGAACAGCGCCCGCTCTGTCCACGTCGGTGTCGAAGATGATGCCGAAATCGGCTTTGCTGTCTTTGACTGCCTTGGTAATGCTGTTCATTGCGTCTTTGTTTTCGGGGTTAGGGATATGGTTGGGGAAAGAACCGTCGGGGTCGAGATAGAGACTTCCCGCAGTATCCGCGCCCAGCGGCTTTAACACTTTTTCGACATAAAATCCGCCGGCGCCGTTGCCTGCGTCGACCACTATTTTAAAGCCGGAAAGCGGCTTTTCTTCGCCGGTTGCCGAGCGTATTTTATCGGCAAGAATATTGGAATAAACGTCCATGAATTCACCGGAAGAGATTGTGCCTTCGGGAAGGCCCGCAGCGGCGTCGCTTTCGGCAAAAGCAAGAATTTTTTTAATATCCGCTGATTCCAGTCCGCCGTCGGCGGTAAAAAATTTGAATCCGTTGCGGTTAAACGGCAGATGGCTTGCGGTGATCATGACGCTGCCGTCGAAAGCATAGCCTTCGGTTACCGTGCTCATAAACATTGCGGGGGTGCTTGCCATTCCGAAATCGGTGACGTTAAGCCCCTGTTTTTTCATCGATTCGCAAATCCAGCCGCACAGAGTTTTGCCCGACAGCCTTGAATCGCGCCCTACGGCGACGCGCAGATTCTTCCTGCCTGTTTTTTCAATAAGCCACAATGCAAAACCGCGGCCTATATCGCGGCAAGCTTTTTCCGTGAGATTTACATGCTGCCCTTCGATGCCTTCGAGAGCGACGCCTCTGATGTCGCTTCCGTTCTGCAATTTTTTATAATCTGCCATCTTTTACTCCTTGAATAATTAATTTATTATATTTTAGCACAGTTTGAAATATTTTACAAACAAGTTGCGTAAATATTTGAGAGAGTTTGATTTTTGCGGCGAGTTTTGCGGAAATTCGGAGTGAATTATGGCATTTAACGAATTTTAGATTTCGCTTGACATAGCTTTTGCGGTGTCCTATAATGTAAATAACTGAATATCGGAGGAAAAAGTTTATGTTATGTAAAAATTGCAATGCCTCTAACCCTGACGACGCCGTATTCTGTTCGGCTTGCGGTGCGCGTATAGACGGAAAGCGGAACTGTCCTTCCTGCGGCAGGGCGATAGCCGAGGACTGTTTGTATTGCAATTATTGCGGCGCGAGGGTCGACGGTAAGACAATCTGCGAAAAATGCAGAACCCCGTACGAAGGCAGTTTCTGCCCGCATTGCGGCACGCCGGCAGCGAGTGGAAATAGTCGGGAATTAAAGGGAAACGGCGAGATTTCGGCGGCAGCGCGGAATATACTTTTCAGCGTGCGCGCGTCGCTCATGTTCGGCGCTATCGTAATAATGCTGATATTCAGTTTCTTTATTGGCGTTTTTTTAAAGATACAAACCGATACGGTTCCCGTCACGCAGACCGACAATGTAATCGACATTCTTTTCCGTCAATGGAGCGACCTGAAACAATATTTCGCTTCACTCGACACTCCGGTGTATTTTGAAGCGAAATTCGCTTTGTATTCAATAGCGGTTTTGCAGGCGGCTGCCATAGGGGCGAATATAGTTGTCTGCCTGATTTTTACCATTCTTGCGACCGTGAAATTTTACAAGAAAATAGGAAGAGAAGAAGTTTCTCTTTTAAAATATGTTCTTCCGCCCGTTGTCAGCACTTTCTGCGCGGTAACGGTTATGAAGGCATCTGTCAATCTCGGGCAGACGATTTCATCTATAGACATTATACAAACAGGGCTTAACGGTACGACGGTTGCCGAAATAGTTCTGGTCGCCGTTTTAATTGCCGGGGCGCTGACTCTCGACGTTATCCTGAATGCGAGAAAATATGCCGAAAACGTCAAAAAACTTATCTGCACCGTGATTGCGGCACTGCTCGGAGTGGTTGCGGTGTCGGTTTTTTCCGGAAATTTTATATCGTTGGAAGGAATCGATATTAGTTTTGTTTCTTCTATCGGCGCGATTCTTTATGCGTTCGGGATGCAGGAAACTCTCGAAGAGTCGGGGGCAATGATCTCGAAACTGATGATATGCGAATATTTCATGTTGGTTTTGTGTATTGCGGCGGCGGCGGTCTTGTTGTATTTGCTCTTTAGATATTTTAACGGCGGTAAAAGTTTCCGCAAGGCTGTATCGGGAGTTGCTGTTTTTGCGGCCGTGATATTCATGGCGTTTATGATTTTTCAGATCATTATTGCTTCTAAATTGCCGGAGACCGCGTTATATACGGGTAAGGCCGTGACTCTCGGTGCAGCACCGATAGCGGGCTTTGTGTTTATGATTCTTTCTCTTGCCGCGGTTATAACGTTGCTCTTTTTTGAAACCGACGGCGGCGAGAGGGCGCAGGACGGCAGAACCGAATAGGCCTACAAGAACGCAGCACGTCTCAAAAGTTCGTTTGCAATGCTGCAAACAGCGAACCGATGCGGATTTACGGTTCTTTAATCGATGCGATCTTTAACTATAATATATAATTGAAAGCGGAAATATATAATTAAAATCGGATAATAAAACAAAAAGCCAGGAACGGCAACAGCCG
>CAUHGY010000108.1 GCA_959605945.1 uncultured Clostridia bacterium
TTTCGCGGAAACTCTTGAAATCATTCAGAACTGGAGTAACTCCAAATCTCATAACTTTAATTTCATCGAAGATAAATATAATATTTGATGAACAAACTGCTTATTATAATTTGCTCTTGTTTTAAATTCGTTAAAGTCGCATTCGATAGCCATATAGCTTGCTTGCTACTTAAAAAAATATAGGCTATTTATTATTCTATACCAATCTTCAATATCATTAAAATATCCTTTATCAAATAACTCTGATAAAGTTATACCTGCACCTTGACAAAAAGCTTTAATTGTTGATACTTTAGAGCATTTTGTTCTATCTTTAATCAAGTCATATATTGCTGATGGTGATTTTCCACCATTTAATACCGCTTCGCATATGCTAAGTATTACTATGATTTATTACTATGATAAAAAATATTACAAAGTAGACATAGTGGAATTCCATGAGGTTATAATTATGATACTACATACAATAATTCGTATATCATCAAAAATTATATACTTTTTTACATAATCTACATTGTCGTTAAAATTTCTTCTGCCTTTAATCTTAAACATATTTCCGTTGCTGTACCGCGACTGTAAACAATCCTTTCCCCTGTTTTGCTTATATATTTTAATAAATAATCTACCGCGTTTCCGTGCGTCAACTCAACTTCGCTTATTTCCGTAAAATCACTTCTGCCAAAATTGTTTTCAAAAAAACTATTCGGATGCGTTATCTGCATTTTACCTTTTTCCGTATCATATTCGTTTCTTTCCGTAATCTGCCCTATCATTTCTCCGTCCGGCACATATAATAATGCGTGAAAATACAACCGCCCCGTTTTCGACGCACGTTCAAAAACTCCCATATCCGCCAATCTCTACACGTATGCAGATTAGATAAACATTTACGATGTTTTTTCTTAAATCTTTCTTCCGTATGTTTTTTATCGTCATAGGTTATTGTTACAAAATGTTTTAACCGTTTTACTATATACGCTTCTAAAAACTCATAATTACCGCATAACCTCGGCGTCCGTGAAGGTGTGTTCAAGCACAGTTTTTACGGCTATTTTTTTGCCATTTGAAATTCGTATTACTATGTAATATGCCGCCCGATTTTTAGGGGTTCAATTCGAATATAACTTTCTCCGCCAAATGCGAATAATACGAACACCGAAAATAAATCGGGGTTCGTATTTTCGTATTATTAATATAACGAACCTGGCGTTTAATAACGCCAGGTTCAAAAAAGTTTTTTACTTCGCACAATAAATTCTGTTCGCGCAGGAATTAAAACAGCTTAACAAATTAATGCAAATTTTATACGGCTTGAAATGCTATAACCTGATTGCCGTTAAAATTTACGCCATCCGAATTTATCGACCATATTTCCGATAATTCATTACCTTCATATGAAACAGAAGTAGTTGCATCCGCAAGTCCGCCGATAACAACGTTTGTATTACATATTTTATAATAATCTCCCAAAGCTCTCGGCTGAACAGCTATAACAAGCCCTTTAGTACTGTCGGTTCCGCTTCCTTCCATTATAGAATTAGTTCCCCTGACGTTTGTAAATACATAAAGATTTTCATATGCAGGATCCGCATCTCTTATCGTCCATGAAAGAGCGGCGTTATTTTTATCGTCAGAAGCGCTGTTTGCGATGTTAAACTTAATAATGCTGTTTTTAACCGCTCCGCCGACAGTCCAACAGGCAAGAGCCGACTGATATGTAATTGTACCGTTATACGTCAGGTCGATAAAAACGTTTTCCAAAACGCAATTTTTCATGTATGCGCAAAGCATACCGCTTATAAAAGACGTATCGGCAATCTGAGCGCCGGTAAAAGCCACATTAATAATTTCTCCGCCGATAATGCTTCCGAACAGACCTCCGTCTCCGTATACACCGCCTGAAATCGTATAGCCGTTACCGTCGAGCACTCCCGTGAAACCGGTGGTAGAATCCCCGACATTACCGGAATTATAACCCTTGGCGTAAACTGCAGTAGACCCTAAATCGATGTTGTCGCCAAGAACATAGTAGCCGCCGAAATTTTCAAGCTGCGTAGCCGCATTATATACAGCGTCTCGTGACCCGGAAGGCATAATGTCAAGAAGTTCTTTCGCTGTCAATATGGTTTTGGTTATTATTATGCCGTCTTTGCAGACATACTTGAATCCGTTAACCGTGTAAAAAACAAATTCGTAATCTTTACCGCCATCAAATGCGCTTATTGCCGTTTTGGGCACTGTAAGAAAGCCGTCAGAATAACTTATCCCGTCAATTTCCGTTCCGTCGATTTCAAATTTTACTATTTCGTCATCAAAGGCTATACGGCTGTCTTTACTTAAATCTATTCTGATGTCGAAAATATCATTATACGCATAAAACTCAGAACTTGTTTTAAATACGGGGAAACCAAAAGACAAATCCCAGTAATCCGAAGATAAATCGAAATTCGTATAATCCGCCGTCTTATAGTCGCCAAGCCCGCCCAATACGGTAAATTGATTGACATTTCTAAAAAAGTCTCCGACAGCAATCCTGGGACTTACGGTATATACCAAACCTTTTGTATCCTCCGCACCGTCAGCTTCAATAATGGAGTTTGTTCCTCTGACGTTTGTAAACACGTAAAGATTATCAAACTCCGGGCTGACATTTCTTATGGCCCAAGCCAACGCGGCATTTTGAGAATCCTGACAAGCATTGTTCGCAATATTAAATTGTATCACGCTGTTTATGAAAGAACCCCCTTCTATCCAGTTTGCCACCGAAGACTGATATGTAGTTGCTCCATAATAGGTTACGTCAAGAAATAAATTTTCAACATCGCAATTTTTCATATACGATGCCAAAACTCCGCTCAAAAAGTCGTTTGTATCCGTCCTGCCGAGCTGCGCATTGACAAAAGCTATATTTCTGACAGCTCCGTCGATAACACTTCCGAGCAAACCGCCGTCATAATATACACCGCCGATTACCGAATATCCGTTACCGTCGATTACACCGTTAAAACCTGTGGTATTCCTGCCGTTATGGTCATCATCGTAACCCTTTGCATAAACTTCGACAGTACCGAGTTCTATATTTTTACCAAGCACATAATATCCGCCTACACTTTCAATCTGATTATTAAGGTCAAACGTACCGTTTCTGATCTCATCAGGAATAATATCAAGCAATTCATCGACTGTCATAATAACTTTTGTTACAAGTATTCCGTCAGTACAAACATATTTGAACCCATCAGCGGTATAGAAAGTGAATTCATAGCCGTCATTGCCAATATAAGAAGCAAGCGATGCCTGCGGTACCGAAAGCTGACCGTCGGTATATGATATACCTTCTATTTCCACACCGTCTATCTCAAATTCAACCACCTCTTTACCAAAATCTATATTATTATCCTCGTAAAGATTGAGAAAAATATCGTCAATATAGAAAACGGCATAGTCTTCAAGGCAGGTTTCAAATACCGGGTATCCTAAAGAAATGTTCCAATATCCGGAGCTTAAATCTAATGCAGAATAATCTGAAGTCTCAAAATTATCTAAACCGCCGAGAATCGTATATTGATTACACATTTCAAAAAACGCTGCGGTCATTTCACTCATATGTTTGGTGTAAACAACTGCTTTACTCGTTTCTGCGCCTGCTGCATTAACGATGTCGGAAGTGTTTCTGACATTGGTAAACACATAAAGATTTTCAAAGATCGGTTGAACTCTTCTTATTGAAGAAGCTATTGCCGCATTATACTCATCGCTGGAAGCTTTATTGGTAATATTAAACCTTATTATACTGTTTTTAATAGAACCGCCGGTCATATAC
>CAUHGY010000109.1 GCA_959605945.1 uncultured Clostridia bacterium
GCTTTTGGAAAACCCCAACGCCACAAGCGGATTGGGGTTTTCCAAAAGCGGAGTTAAAAATTCGGTTTATAACGTCATGATAGACGAAACGCCCGTGGAGGACGCCGCGTTAAAAACGCAGATAGACAATCTCGATCTTCTTCCGTCGAGCATAGATCTTGCCGGTGCGGAAGTGGAACTTGTTTACATAAAAGACAGGGAACACGTTTTAAAAAGAACGCTTGAAAAAGCGAGAGAGCATTACGATTTTATTACAATCGACTGTCCACCGTCTTTGGGATTGCTGACTATAAACGCGCTTGCCGCGGCAGATTCGGTCATAATACCTATACAAAGCGAATATTATGCCCTTGAAGGGCTGAGCCAGCTTATGAACACCATAAAACTGGTGGTAAAACATCTTAACGAGAACCTTAAAATCGAAGGCGTGGTGCTTACCATGAGCGATAACCGCGCTATAATATCCAGGCAGATTTCCGCGGAAATAAGGAAGTTTTTCGGCAAACGCGTCTATGAAACGGTAATTCCCAGAAACATCCGCCTGGCGGAAGCGCCCAGTCACGGCGTGCCGATCATGCTGCACGATACCAAATGTGCGGGCGCAAAGGCCTATCTCGCGCTCACTGAAGAATTTTTGAGCAAACAACCGAAAAAATAATTCCCCGAAGGAAGTTTAACGGAGTGAATAAATATGAAAAATAACAGAGGTCTGGGAAAAGGGCTTTCGGCGCTCTTTTCGGAAACAGAAGAAGATTACGGAAAAAGTCTTTTATTTGACGAAGAACCTCCCGCAAAAGGCGAAGGGGTGAAAGAAATAGACATCAACTCTATTTTCGCAAATCCCAACCAGCCGAGAAAGGTGTTCGACGAAACGGCGATGAAAGAACTTGCCGATTCGATATCGAAGCACGGCGTTATTATGCCCATAATCGTCAACAAGAGCGGCGACAGATATATGATAATTGCCGGCGAGCGCCGTTTTCGGGCCAGCAAACTTGCGGGGCTTTCCAAAGTGCCGGTCATCGTTAAAACTTACAGCGAACGGCAGATAAAGGAAATTTCGCTGATTGAAAATTTACAGCGCGAAGACTTAAACCCCATAGAAGCGGCTACGGCAATGCGGTCGCTTATGGAAGATTACGGGCTGACGCAGGAAGAACTTGCAGACAGAATAGGCAAATCGCGCCCTGCGATAGCCAACACCCTTAGACTTTTGACGCTTTCGCCCGAAGTCATAAAGATGGTCTCTCACGGTTCGCTTTCCGCAGGACATGCGAGAGCGCTGATATCCGTGCCGGAGACCGATCAGATCAAAATCGCTTCCGAAGCGGTAAGAACGGGCGCTTCGGTCAGAGAAGTGGAGCAGAAAGTCAAAGACTATTTTACTCCGCCCGAAGAAAAAGCAAAGAAGAAAGTTAAAGTCGAACTTTCCGCCGAATTAAAAGAGCTTATCGCTGAAATGCAGCGCGTTTTGGGAACCAAAGTAAATGCCATCGGAAATGACAGAAAGGGCAGAATTTATATAGACTATTATACCAGAGACGATCTCGACAGGCTTGCCGAAATAATTGAACTTGCGGGAAAAAGCAAACTCTGAAAACGGTTATCGGCCTTTAAGCAGGCAGACGGAAACGAGAAAGTTTTTCGGCAAAGATAACATTTTCCGTACGGGTATGAAAAAAATCATTTGCGATTTTGCCGAACGGTAAACGCATATGTCTTATACGCCGTTACGGCAGGCGCTGCATATACTGATAAGAGTAATTGAAATCTGAAAAGGAGTTTTATAAAAAGGAGAATAAGTATGGTTTGGGTTTATGTGTGGCTGGGTATCACCGCAGGCGCGCTTATACTTGAATTTGTTACCAATCAGATGGTGTCCATCTGGTTTGCCGGCGGCGGGGTGGTCGCCATGGTTCTTGCCGCAGCAGGGCTTGACTGGTATATACACCTGCCCGTTTTTATCGCGCTTTCTCTGGTGCTGATGCTGAGTTTTCGCAAAATGGTTCTTAAAAAATTCGATAACGGCGACGTTCGCACGAATGCAGACGCCATTTTGGGAAAGGATTATAAACTTCTTACTGCCATAACTTTCGATACGCCGGGAACCATCAAAGTGAACGACGTCATATGGAACGCAGTTGCCGCTGAAGAAGGCAAGGAAATTCCCGAGGGAGCAATCGTCAGAATAATCGATATACGCGGCAATAAATATATTGTCGAAGAAGTAAAATGATTTTGTTTAAAAAGTAAGGAAACAGGAATTAAAAAGGAGAGACAATAAGTTGGAACCCTGGATGATAATACTGATCGTATTGGCGATCGTAGTGTTCATAATTCTCGTAGCATCGATAAGAATAGTCCGCCAGTCGACCGCAGTGGTCATAGAGCGGTTGGGAAAATTCCATAAACTGCTGAACACGGGGCTGCATTTTGTTTGGCCGTTTATTGACCGACGCGTGGGAAAACCCATAAGTTTAAAAGAGAGAGTGGCCGATTTTGCGCCTCAGCCCGTCATCACCAAAGATAACGTCACCATGCAGATAGACACGGTTGTCTATTTTCAGGTCACAGACGCAAAACTTTTCACTTACGGCGTGGAAAACCCCGTCCGCGCGATAGAAAACCTCACGGCGACGACGCTCAGAAATCTTGTCGGAGAGCTTGAACTCGACGGAACGCTCACATCGCGCGATACCGTCAACAGCAAGATGCGCATGATTCTGGATGAAGCGACCGACCCTTGGGGCATCAAAATCAACCGTGTGGAACTTAAAAACATTCTGCCGCCGAAAGATATTCAGCAGGCAATGGAAAAGCAGATGCGTGCCGAGCGCGAAAGGAGAGAAGCAATTCTCAAAGCAGAGGGCGAAAAACGCAGCAATATTCTCGTTGCGGAGGGCGAAAAAGAAGCCATGATTTTGCGGGCCGAAGCCAAAAAAGCCGCAGTGATAGCCGAAGCCGAAGGTACCGCCACCGCTATACGCATGATAAACGAAGCAAATCCCAATGCCGCTTATCTGACGCTGAAAGGTTACGATGCTCTTAAAATTATGGCAGACGGAAATGCGACCAAGATAATCGTTCCCAGCGAAATACAGAACGTGACGGGGCTGCTTGCAAGCCTTAAAGCCGTGGTGGAACCGGACGGCGGTAAAAAGTAAAAAGATTTGGCGCTATATGCGCGTAAACGACGCTGCCGCGAGAGTTCTTCCGCGGCAGCAGGTTTTTGTATATCTGTTTGCATACGTAAATGTTTTCTCCTGCAGTACGGTAAAAGCGCCGTCAGCGGGTTTTGCTTTTTGTCAGAAAGAGAATTGCCGAACAAATCGATATTTATGAATAATTTAGAAAAACTTGCGGGCAAAAACGGCATACACGGGAAATTCAGAATAGAAAGGCTGTGCGACGGACTTTTTACTGCCGAAAAGGCGGCTCGGTGGTTCGGGGAAAAATGGGGCATACCTGTTTCCGAATACAGAGAGAGCATATCGGACTGTCTTGAAAATAAAGCCGCGGTGCCGCAATGGTATGTCGCCGTCGAAAACGAACGCATCATCGGGGGTGCGGGGGTCATTGAAAATGATTTTCACGAAAGAAAAGATCTTCGCCCCAACGTCTGCGCCGTTTATACCGAACCGGACAGGCGCGGAGAAGGCGTTGCTGGGGCGGTATTGAATTTTA
>CAUHGY010000110.1 GCA_959605945.1 uncultured Clostridia bacterium
GGGTATAGTTTATGCTTCCGGCGTGCTGGCTTCTTTTCTCTATACCCGTCTTATGGCAACGCTTACACAGGTCTTTCTGCATCAGGTAAGAACGGATATGTTCGGAAAAATGCAGTCGTATCCCATACGCTTTTTCGACACGCACAAAACCGGCGACATAATGAGTTCTTACACTAACGATACCGACGCCATGCGTCAGCTCGTATCGCAGAGCATACCCAGTCTGCTTTCCGCAAGCATAAGCGTCATAACGCTTTTGGTCATCATGCTGCAATTCAGCATCTGGCTGTCGCTGGTGATATTTGCGGGCGTGTTCGTCATGTTTCTGGTCACCAAATCGGTAGGCGGCAACAGCGCAAAATATTTCTTGCGCCAACAGATATCTCTCGGCAAGGAAGAAGGCTATATACAGGAAATGATGAACGGACAGAAAGTAATAAAAGTTTTCTGCCACGAAGAAGAATCCAACGCCGGTTTTGACGAGAGAAACAACGAACTTTGCGAAGATTCGAGAAAAGCCCACACTTTCGCAAACATTCTGATGCCTATCATGGGCAATCTCGGCAACCTCCTCTATGTGCTTTTGGCATTTATCGGCGGCGTGCTTGTGGTGTTGGGCGCAAGAAACTTAACGATCACGGGATTCCAGGAATACGATCCTTCGGCGTTTCTTGTAGTAATAATGTCATTCCTGCCCATAAGCAAACAGTTCACCGGTCAGATCGCGCAGGCGTCGCAGCAGCTTAACTCCATAGTTATGGGTCTTGCGGGCGCTTCGAGAATTTTCGAACTGATGGACCACGAACCTGAAACCGATGAAGGTTACGTAACGCTTGTCAGATGCAACATCGCCGAAGACGGCACCATCACCGAAAGCGAAGAGCGTACGGGTCACTGGGCTTGGAAACATCCGCATAAAGCCGACGGCACAATTACCTACACGGAACTTAAAGGCGATATTCAGATGTTCGACGTCGATTTCGGATATGTCCCTGAAAAAATTGTCCTTCACGACATAACTCTTTACGCCAATCCGGGACAGAAAATCGCATTTGTCGGAGCAACCGGCGCAGGCAAAACTACGATTACCAATCTGATAAACCGTTTTTACGACATTGCGGACGGCAAAATACGCTATGACGGCATTAACATAAACAAGATCAAAAAAGCAGACCTGCGCCGCTCTCTCGGCATAGTATTGCAGGATACAAACCTGTTCACCGGCACGGTCATGGAAAACATACGCTACGGCAGACTTTCCGCCACCGACGAAGAGTGCATAGCCGCCGCAAAACTCGCCTATGCCGACGATTTTATTTCCAGACTTCCCGACGGTTACAACACGATGCTGACGGCGGACGGAGCAAACCTCTCCCAGGGCCAGCGCCAGCTGCTGTCGATAGCCCGCGCCGCCGTTAAAGACGCACCGGTAATGATACTCGACGAAGCCACGTCGTCAATCGACACGCGAACAGAAGCCCTCGTTCAGAAAGGCACCGACAGGCTTATGGAAGGCCGTACGGTTTTCGTAATCGCGCACAGACTTTCCACCGTGCAGAACTCCAACGTTATCATGGTGCTCGAATACGGCAACATTATAGAACGCGGCTCGCATGAAGAACTTATCGCAAAACGCGGCAAGTATTACCAGCTTTACACAGGAGCGTTTGAACTCGAATAGTATGAAATGCGCTTTATGCCCCAACAGGTGCAATACAGACAGAAAAATACAAAAAGGTTTTTGCGGTGCGGATGATAAAATCCGCATCGCAAAATATTATCTGCATAAATTCGAAGAACCCGTAATAAGCGGAAAAAACGGCTCGGGCACCGTATTTTTCTGCGGCTGTTCGTTAAAATGCGTTTTCTGTCAGAACTATGAAGTTTCCAGGAATTTGCGCGGAAAATATATCAGCGAAACAGAACTTGCGGAAATTTTCCGCATGCTCGAAGATCAAGGCGCGCACAATATAAATCTTGTAAGTCCCACCCACTATTCAGACAAAATTCTTCGCGCGCTTGAAATTTACCGTCCGTCGGTGCCCGTCGTCTATAATACTCACGGATATGAAGAAGAAAACGTTATAAAAGAGATTTTTTCACATGTAGACGTCTTTCTGCCCGATTTGAAATTTTATTCCCCCGCAATTTCTCAAAGATACTGCGGCAAAAAAGATTATTTTGAAAAGGCAAGCGCCGCATTGACGATAATGGCTCAAAAACCGCTGTCATTCGACGGCGACGGACTTATCGCAAGCGGCACGGTAGTCCGCCATCTTGTGCTGCCGCAGAACGTTTCGGACAGCAAAAAACTGCTCGACTGGTTTGCCGGAAATATCGGCGATCGGGCGTATATAAGCGTAATGAGCCAGTATACCCCGTTCGGCGAAACGGACAGTTTCCCAGAGCTGAAAAGAAAAGTCACGCGCCGCGAATACGATACCGTGATAGATTACGCGCTTTCGCTGGGCATAGAAAAAATGTTTTACCAAAAACTCGACAGCGCCGATACGGCATATATACCGCAGTGGGACTATTGAAAATTTGGAAATTATAAATATCTGCCGTTCAGGAAAAATATTTTTTTAAATATCGCATTTCATCAGGTTTTAACAGCTTTTTCATACGTATACCGACAGTAATTTCAAGAACGATATCAGCTTTTTCTTTAAACAAAAGAGAGCCAATCGTTCTTTTTTGTTTTTGAATTTTGCTTTTTCCAAAAAATATCGGAATTTTTCTTGGGATAATTTTTCTTTGATTTCTCTTTTAGCTTCGCTGTATTTTTTTGCCCGTAAAACCGAAATCGCCACGTTAAATAAAGAATGTGCGGTTATACGTATCACCTGATCTTCGAATAAACTTTTCGGAATAAATTTATAATAAAATTCCGCCCGTAGCAAAGGTTCGTCCCAATCGAAAGCTTTCCTGCTTCTTGTAACCGATGCGTTGTTTATGCGGTAACGGTAAAGATTTTCATGCAATATGTACATGTTATCGGCACGGTAAATCGCCGCATACGAAACGCACGAATCTTCCCCGATAATAATATTTTCCGATAAGTTATTCTGTATAGAAACAATTAGGTCACGCCTGAAAACTTTACATACAAGCGACGGCGGAAATCGCACGCCGTTTTCTCCCGTTATCAATGCAGGAAATATAGAATCGGCGATCTGCTTTTTATCATAATACCCTTGACGGAAAAGTCTTATATCTGTTTTTCTTGCCGCATCAGGAAACGTATCGTAACCGAAACAAACGATATCGCAGGGATATAAAGAGAGAATTTCTTTCATTTTTTCCAGCAAAAACGGCTCTATATAATCATCGCTGTCGACGGAAACGATGAATTCCCCCCTTGCCATGTTCATACCCGCTTTTCTCGCTGACGTCGCGCCGCCGTTTTCTTTATGAATTACCGAAACTCTGCCGTCTTTTTCGGAATATTCGTCGCAAACAGCCGGACACCCGTCAGACGAACCGTCGTCAACCAAAATCAGTTCAAAATCGGAATACGTTTGACTAAGAATACTTTCAATGCATTTACGTAAATATTTTTCAACATTGTAAATCGGTACAACGACAGAAAATAACATTATTCGTCAATCTCCTTGATTGCATTACGGTAAGCTGCCAAAGGCGTTATAATTATACC
>CAUHGY010000111.1 GCA_959605945.1 uncultured Clostridia bacterium
CTTAGCAATTTCTATCGCGTTCGAACTGCCGGGTATCCCTATGTTGAGTTTATACATCGGACGCAAAGTTTGAGAATCGAACTCCATAGAAGCATTCTCTATTTTTCCGTTTGTTACGGCAAATTCTTTCAGTGCGGAATAATGTGTTGTTATTATACCGCAACAATTTTTTTTAAGCAATTTTTCTATAATCGCAAGAGCAAGCGCACTGCCTTCCTCTGGATCCGTGCCTGCGCCGATCTCGTCTATTAACACTAGACTTTTTTCGTTAACTGCATCAATAATTTCTTTTATATTTTTTATGTGCGAAGAAAAAGTGGAAAGACTTTGTTCTATACTCTGTTCGTCTCCGATATCACAAAAAATATTTTTAAAAACAGATATTTTGCTCTCATCGGCCGCAGGAACGAAAAGTCCGCTTGCCGCCATTGCCGAAAGAAGACCGGCAAGTTTTAGCGTAACTGTTTTTCCGCCGGTGTTCGGTCCCGTTATCAGTAAAAAATTATATGTTTCGCCGAACGCAAAGCTGACCGGGACGACTGAATTTTTGTCTATAAGCGGATGTCTTGCTTTTAATACATGCATTGCTCCGATATCATTTAAAATCGGCCTTGTGCATTTATTATGAAAAGAGTACGCCGCGCATGCAAAACTGCCGTCAATATCAGAAATATTTTCCGCATTATATCTTATAGCATCACTCATTAAAGCAACTTTTGCAGAAAGCTCAGACAAAATGCGATGAATTTCATTTGCTTCGTCAAGAAGGGCGCTTTTAAGTTCGTTATTTAAATTCAAAACGCTCTCCGGCTCGATAAAGACCGTTGCGCCCGATGAAGATTGATCATGTATAAAACCTTTTATGTTATGCCGATATTCGCTTTTTACAGGAATTACATATCTGTCGAGACGCATTGTGACCACGGTGTCCTGCAGATATTTGGCATATTCGCCGCGCATATAAGAATTTAACCGTTCGCGGATTCTGACGTTAAGATTTCTTATATTTTTCCTTATGGAATATAATTTCGGCGATGCGGAATCGCTGATTTCGTCTTCCGAAATTATTTTTGCGGAAATTTCTTTTTCAAATTCCTGATTTATATATAATCTTTCCGCTACGGCGGACAAAATCTTTATATCTCCGTCGTTTACTTTTGTGATTTCGGTTTTCAGCAATCGGGAACTTCTAAGATTTACGGCAACTTTCATAAGTTCGCCGTTAGTCAGAGTACCGCCCTTATCGGCAAGCGAAAGCGCATCGCCGATATCGTCAAAATAGCATATTCCGCCTATATTATGATAATATAAAAGTTTATGGGCTTCAAAGGTCTTTTTCTGCAAAAATTCAGCCTGCTCAATATCGCAGACAGGCTGAAAAAGCCCGATATTCCGCTTGGTGCGTTCCAATACGGCATACTCGGCAACGGATAACATTATTTTATCATATTCGATCGCCTTTAAAGTCTTTGCGGAAATCATATACTATCTGAGTGTAGCACCGTAGTCGTTGCGCAACGTTTCTATAATTCGGTTTATGCTTGCGTCTATTTCTTCTACTGTAAGAGTGCGGTCGTTAGAAACAAAAATCAGATTAAACGCCATGCTCTTTTTGCCTTTTGCGATCTGGTCGCCCTGATAAATATCGAAAAGCGAAAGTTTATCCAGATATTTTCCTGCGGACTTTCGTATACTATCCATTATGTCGGCGCAAGGAATTTTTTCATCGACGGTGACGGCTATATCACGGTCTACCGTAGGATATTTTGAAATGGGAACAGAGATTATATTAGATTGAAAATATGCTTTCAGCTTATCATAAAAAATTTCTCCCGCGTATACGGGTTTATCGACATTAAGCTCAGAGCATATAGACGGATTTATCTGACCGAAATAACCTAAGATCTCGCCTTTTACTGAAATTTCGGCCGAACGTGTCGGATGCATACAGCTGAGTTTACATGGTTTATAACAAACGGCCGTATTGTTACAGAAAGTGTCAAAAATTCCTTCCACTATCCCTTTCAAAGTAAAAAAGTCTTCTTTATCTCCGAACACGGATAAAGACAGCACATTGTTCTCCTGCGGCAAAGATCTTTCGGGAAAACCTTCCGGTTTATATATTTTAGCAAATTCAAAAAGACGCCCGTCATAATTTTTACGGTTGATATTATAACATGAAGCTCTGACTATCGAAGGCAAAAGCGATGTTCTCATGACAGCCAGATCTTCGCCCAAAGGATTGATAAGTTTTATAAACCTGTATTTTTCGTCGTTTTTATCAAACCCGAAAAGATCATATTCTTTTTCAGATACAAACGAATAAGTAATTATCTCATTGAAACCGTATCCGACAAGAAGATCTTTAAGCGAATCTACTTTCCGCTGTGCGGAAGTCCTTCCGCCGGCAGTAATAGCGGAAGTTTTCAGAAGCGTAGGTTTAAGGTGTGAATAACCGTATTCACGAATTATTTCCTCCGCTATATCCTGATAACTTTCCATATCTTCCCTGAAAAGAGGGACGGTAACTTCAATGTCATCGCCGTTGATTTCAACTTCGAACATAAGTCGTTTTAAAATATCAACCGCTTCGCTTTCAGGAACTTTAATGCCGAGCACGCCGTATATCTTAGAAAGAGTTGTCTTTATAACTCTTTTTTCCGATTTGATATTTGAAATATCATATTCGTCACAGGCAACTGTTCCGGCTCCGAGAGAATCTATAAGATTTAAAGCTCTTTTCATGCCTATTTCGGCGGTAAAAGGATCAACTCCTTTTTCATATCGCGAAGAAGAATCCGATCTTTGTCCGAGAGACTTTGAAGTTTTTCTTATATTGTCCCGTGCAAATTTTGCACTTTCAAGTAAAATTTCTCCCGTACTGCTTTTTATTTCGCTGTTAAGACCGCCCAT
The DNA here is from genome assembly GCA_959605945.1 of uncultured Clostridia bacterium. GTDB lineage: Bacteria > Bacillota > Clostridia > Christensenellales > Borkfalkiaceae > UBA1259. Next base: position 2,914 of record CAUHGY010000111.1, read on the forward strand.
AATCCCGGCAAGCGCCACCGGCCTTTCGGCATCGCATATTACAAGATTTTCGCTGTTCAAAACAAATTCTTTATTGTCAAGAGTGATTATTTTTTCATTATCTGCCGCACGCCTTACAATTATCTCACCGCCTTTGATTTCCTGAAGATCAAACGCATGCATGGGTTGTCCTATTTCAAGGAGAACAAAATTGGTTATATCGACGATATTATTTATAGAACGAAGCCCCATGCGAAAAAGTCTTCTGGTGATATATTTAGGTGACTTCGCAAGTTTTACGTTAGTAACGTAATGTGAAATATATCTGGGACAGAGGTCGAGTGCAAGATTATTTACTTTTACCTTTTTCAATGTGGAAATTTTGTCATCGGCAGTATAGGACAAATCAGGCATTTTAAG
>CAUHGY010000112.1 GCA_959605945.1 uncultured Clostridia bacterium
CGAATAAGAGAAGAGATAACGAATAGAAGAAAAAGGGGATCCCGAAAAGATTTTGTATAACAAAAGATTTTCGGGAAAAAGGAGAAGCCCGCCAAAAGTCCTGCAGTTTGCAGAAGGCAAACTGCCGACACCCGGGCGGTGCTTCGACGTGGTGGTGCGGATAAAGGGATTTGAACCCCCACGGTTGCCCAATAGATCCTAAGTCTATCGCGTCTGCCAGTTCCGCCATATCCGCAAGTATTGATTATTTTACCATATCGGCAGCGAAAAATAAAGGATTTTAAAGGACATATAGCAAATAATTAAAAAGTTATTAAATATTTCGGGCAAATTTTTAAAAACCATTGCAAAATATGCTGCTATGCAGTAAAATAAAAAAGCAATTGACGGGCGGAAATGCAAAGCTGTAATTTTGCAGTTTAAATTTAAACAGCAAAGCAGAATATCTGCGTCAAGGGAGCATAGTCGATTTCGGGCGGAAGTGCCTGCAGGCTACCCGTCAACAAAGTTTTTGCAGCCGTTTTGCAGGAATACGATGCGCTTAGCAAAAAAACAATTTATCAGATCAATAAGGGAGATGTGGCAAAATGTTCGGAATTAAAGAAAACAGATACGATTTCAGGAAGAGACTGCTCTGCGGCGTCATTCCGCAATCGCTTATTCAGACGACAAATATGAAAGACGGGGCGTCTTTTTTGAAGGGAGTAAATTTCAAAGGCAAAGCGGGGAGCGCTGCCGAGTATGCCGAAAGTCATTTTTGTAATTTTCTCAAAATTGCAGCGGGCGTGGAAAATCCTCTTTCAGAAAGCGGGGTCACTGTCGAGTTTATAAAAGACGACGCCGCATTAAAAGAATATGCATCGTATAAAGGCAGGGTCATCTCTGTAAATAAAGAAAAAATAATCGTAAACGCCTTTGACGACAGGGGCGCCGCGGCTGCCGTATATGACCTTGAAAAAATGATGTATTCAAGCCGCGCGCCTTTCATCGGGAAAGGCGAATATAAAAATAAGCCGCTTTTTTCTCCGAGGATGGTTCATTCGGCATACGGGTTGGAAGAATATCCCGAAGAATATATGGTTAATCTTGTAAAAGAAGGCATTGACGCCATAGTGATATTTGTCAAAGATATCAACACCACGCAGATAGGGGAACTTGATTTTAACGCTCTTATCGCCAAAGCCAACGCCATAGGGCTTGACGTTTATGCTTACTGTATGCTGAATAATTTTCATCACCCAGATGAACCCGATGCCGAAAAAATTTTCGACGGCATTTACGGAAGATTTTTCAGGGCGCACCCCGGTTTCAAGGGACTGGTGCTGGTGGGCGAGTCGGTTGAGTTCCCAAGCAAAGACGAACGCGTTGCCCCGAGGCATTACTACGAACTCGGTAAAGACAATATACCTGACGGCAAAGTTTCGCCCGGATGGTGGCCGTGCAGGGATTATCCGGAGTGGCTCGATCTCGTTGCCAAAAGCATACGCAGAGTCAAACCCGATGCAGATATAGTTTTCTGGACATATAACTGGGGATATGCCCCCGAAAAGGAACGTCTGGAACTTATCGAAAGCCTGCCTGAGAATATCAGTTTGCAGGTCACTTTCGAGATGTTTGAAAAATATCCTGCGGGAAAAACAGAAGAAATGGTTTGCGACTATTCAATAGCCTTTCCCGGTCCCGGCAAGTATTTTACCAGCGAAGCTCAGGCTGCCGCAAAGCGCGGAATAAAGCTTTATACAATGTGCAATGCGGGCGGCAGGACCTGGGACTTCGGCGTGTTGCCTTACATACCTGCCGCTGACCTTTGGAAAGAACGGTATGAAAAACTTGCGGAATGTCATGAAAAATACGGATTGTCCGGGCTTATGGAGTGCCACCATTACGGATATACTCCGTCGTTTCTGACGCGGTTCGCGGGATACTGTTTCGAAAACACGGGGGCGGAGCGAGACTATGAAAAAAATCTTTTCGCGGCTCTCAAAGAGTTCTACGGCGAAAACGCAGCTACGGTGAGAAAAGCGCTAAGCAAGGTTTCCGAAGCCATGCGCATGTTTCCGCCGACCGATGAAATGCAATACGGACCCATGCGGATAGCAACGGCTTACCCTTTGAATCTTATAAAAGACCTTAAACCCAAGGAGACCGAAAAAGTATCTTTCGGGCTTTCTATCTGCAACATAACTTTCACGCCTTGGGATTTCGGAAGATACGCTCCCCAGTGTTTAAGGCTTGAAAGCGAAATAAAGGTTTTCGGGAAAATAATTGCCAAAATAAAAGCTGCTGTTTCCGTTATGGAGACTGCAGGCAGCCGTGACGACGAATTTTTACGGCTGCTGAATATGCTTAAATTCATGGCGTGTTCGTTTACCACCGCCAAAAATACGCTTATATTTTATAAATGGAAATGCAGGTTATTTGCTGCGGACACCAAAGAGAAATTAAAAACCGCAGTTGCGAAGATACGCGAAACAGGCGAAAAGGAAATTAAAAATGCCGAAGAGAGCATCGAATACGTCGAAAAGGACTCGGCGCTCGGGTTTGAACCGTCTATGGGCTATGTTTGCGACAGAGAGCGCATTTTGTGGAAAATAAAACAGGTCGGATACATGCTCGATAAAGAACTCGGCAATTATGACAAGGAATGGTAAAAGGAGAATTTTTTTATGAAGATAATGGAGAAAATAGCCGTAAAAGAAAAAAATATAACGGGCGAAAAAGGAGTTACGCTGGGGTTTATAGGCGACAGCGTGACTCACGGCTGCTTTGAGATTTACAGGCTTGACGAAGAGAGAGTGGAAACGGTTTACGACTATTCATCGAGATATTCGGATAAACTGCTGAAAAGCCTTAAAACACTGTATCCTTCTGCGCAGATAAATATCGTCAACGGCGGAGTCAGCGGAGATAATGCCGCAAGCGGCGCGGAACGGCTGGAAAGAGACGTGTTGTTTGCCGATCCCGATATGCTTGTGGTATGCTACGGACTGAACGACTGCAGCATGGGGCTTGAAAAATTATCGGTTTATACGGACGCGCTCGAAAAAATATTCAATGCTTCTGCGGCACGCGGCATAGAGACCGTTTTTATGACGCCGAATATGATGAATACTTACGTCACGTATTCTATTTCCGACGAACTGATAAAACGCATCGCCGAAAACACGATGGAGATTCAAAACGGAGGAATACTGAAAAAATATCTCGAAGCCGCCAAACAGGTTGCCGCCGACTGCGGCGCCCGGGTGTGCGACTGTTATGCCTGGTG
>CAUHGY010000113.1 GCA_959605945.1 uncultured Clostridia bacterium
ATGTGTTCGATGATAAACTGGTCTTGACCTACAACTATCAACATGGGACGCAGACAATCTCACTTGACGAGATCGCATCGGCACTGAGTTCGGATTTTGATGGGGATACTCCACCAAACAGGTATTGGACGAACACCTATTTCTTCAGCGGCGGCTTCGCCGTGAAGTGTTCGCTCTGACCCACAACAGAAAAGCGCCGTCTCGGGAGTGATTCCAAGACGGCGCTTTTTGCTATCCGCGCATTCGATTTACGCTAATTCTCCTGCTACAATGGTTGTAGAAAGGAACAGGAGGTTATACTGACGGTTTTACCGAAGGCTGTAATAATAAAATTAAAGTTCTTAAAAGAAACGCATACGGTTACAAAAATTTCAGAAGATTCAGAAACCGTATTTTACATATAATTTATTTTCAGGTCGGTTTCGTTTTCAATAGCGGAAATCTTACCGTACGCAAAAGTCTGATACAAGTTACGCACCGTAAGCGTTTTAATTTCGGCGCCGCTGCTTATTTTCAGCGCAGGAGCTTTGGTAAAAGAATTTTTTTCATATCTGTATAAGCCATCAATCGTAATATTACGGCAACAGGTTCCGGATTCAAACCAAATCAATGAATTTTCTTCTACGGCAGGCTTTTGCCCTTCAGGTATATAACCTGTACTTTTAGACGTATATATATCCGATATTGAAATATTTTCAATAAGTACCGGCTTATCCTTGCTCAACGGATAGTGATGTGTAAACGAAACCGCAAAATACCTGAATCTGCCATGAATGTTTTTAATACTTATATTGCGCACCGAGTCTCCGTTAGAAAGCATGCGTACGCCGGTATATCCGTTTTCACAGTAAACGCCGTCTATATCTATATCTTCAATATCTCCGTGTGTAATTTCACTTCTTGTCGTTCCGTTTGCGCATATGGCAATGTGATCGTCATTGCAATCCCCCATAATATTACGTATCAAGCCAAATCTTGCCGGTCCCTGTATATGTACGCCATCCATATTGGGCTTTGAAAGATCATAATCAAAAAACACATTTTCCACTGTAAAATATTTTGCGTCGGCAATGTGTATGCCATATGAAGTGGGATTTTTAAAGGTTACGTTACGAACGGTTAAATGTTCTGTATGAACAAGCCTTATCATTAGGACTATAAGTGAGTTTGATACATATTTGTCATAATCGCACGGAACATTTTCATCGGGAATCCATTCCCTCTCCTGTCCCGAATTGTTGCCGTCCCATATTCCGCCCTCAATTGTTATATTGCGGTTCATGTGCCGCCCGTATAACCCGTCGTTATCAAGAAGAGAGCAGTTAGCCCGGTCTGCAAGCCTTATTACCGTATTTTGCGGAATAATCAGATGTGTATTATCGTGTATTATCAACGGATGCGATATTAAATATTCCCCTTCCGGAAACAATACTGTTCCCGCTTTGTCAAGAAGAAGCTGAAGCGCGTCCGTATCATCATGTATGCCGTCTTTGTAAAGCTGTATTTCTTCATTCATAATCTGTTTCTCCTATTTATTTTTTAATAAAATCATATTACACTTAGCATAACCACCGCAAAAAGACCGATAATTGCTCCGAAGATCTTACGTGCCGACAGTTTTTCACAAAATACCGCAGCGGAAACAAATACCGATAAAATAAGCGCGCCGCCGTTTGAAACAGGATAATATATTAAACTGTTTAAGGTGCCGGCAAGAGTAAGATTTATCCTTGAATAAAGAAATATTACTACTCCTAAAACCAAGCCGAGAAAAATACCTTTATGTGATATACCGGTTTTTTTCCGCCTTATTAACAGCAGCCTTCCCGCAAGTGAAAGAATAAACATCATTACGCCTGCGGTAAAAATAAAGCTTATGCGTTCATTCCTTGCGGCAGACATTTGATGAACTTTTTCGATCAATCCCGCCATACCGGAAAGCAGCAGACATATTGCCGCCATTGCAATCCATTTATGCCCCATGGCGTTTCGGGTTCCGTCCGGTTCGCAAAGCAGCCATACGGATAAAAGGATTAAAACAACACCGACAGCCTGTGCTGCTCCGAATGGTTCACCCCAAAAAACGGGTCCCGAAAGAGACGGTATTATCATACCGTAAAGTACAAACATTGTTGTTAATGACATCGGTCCGATCTTCATAGCGGCAATTGAAATCGCCTGAAGAGAAAAAACATCAATTGCATACGCCGCCGCACAAACAAGTGTAATTAACGAAATTTTCCCGAAACCGTCGAGCAGCAGCGTTAAAGCTGTAACCATACCGTATGAAAGCGCATTAAATGAGAGTATTTCCGTAATGCCGGGATTTTCCGATTTGGCGAATTTATTATAAATGCCGCTTTTGCATACGCTGAGTACAATTGATAAAATAAGAAAAATATAACTATACATATTACTTATTCTTTGACTTTATCGGCAGTTGTATTTCGGTTAACCAGTCGGATTCCAATTCCTTATTCCATGCACCGTTTATGTATCGTTCACGTGCTTCGCCGCAAAGCTCGAAGCCGTTATCCGCCGCCCATTTAACAGCAAACAGATATGCATCACGCAGACTCTCGTATCCGCCGCGGTGAGTTACGCTAATTGCCGTTATTGAATCAAGGGTTTTAAACTTAATAGCTCCCGTGTCGATACCGATTCTGTCGGTCGACTGCGCATATTCAATAAAGATATCGGTTTCGCGGTAGCTTTCACCCGGATAAATAACGCAGCAGTAATCGGGAACCGGAAATTTTACATTTGGGTTTGTTAAGTGCAATTCCTTGTTGCAGGCGTCAATAAAAGAACGTATATCTGACAGCGACTGTATATATCCCCGACAGCAGTATACCGTGAAGGCCGGTATGTTTTTAATTTCCGCACTGTATTTCTGTTTTGAAGCTTGACATAGCATTCTGTCAATTTCGTTCAATTGTCCGATTATGCTTTTCATCAGCACCTCAAGCTGTTCACGTTTTGCTGATAGAATTGCGTCGGCATTGCCGTTTTTTAGTATACTTGATATATCGCTGTTTTGTATACCTACGGCTTTGTATGCAAGAATCTCACGCATAATCTCAAGCTGTGCTTCCGAATAATATCTGTAAGATGTTTCGCTGTCAACAAACGCCGGCTTTAGCAGTCCCACCTTATCATAGTAACGCAGAGTCTTTACCGTTGTTTTGGCAAGCTTTGAAAATTCTCCTATGCGAAACAT
>CAUHGY010000114.1 GCA_959605945.1 uncultured Clostridia bacterium
CTGCGGGTTTCTTATCTGGTGACCCCTACGAGAATCGAACTCGTGTTACCGCCGTGAAAGGGCGATGTCTTGACCGCTTGACCAAGGGGCCGTTTTTGCGCCGATCTTTTCGCTGATGCGCTGTTATTGATTTATGGTAGCGGCGGTCGGACTCGAACCAACGACCTGCCGGGTATGAACCGGCCGCTATAACCAACTAAGCTACGCCGCCATTCAGAATTTACCTGAACTTTTCAGATAAACGCTAATGTATTATAGCCGAAATACGCGTTATTGTCAATTATATTGAGCTTAATTTAAAAAATATTTTCTTAAATCACGCAAAAACTTATAACAGATCGGTTTTTTTGTTTTGTCCCGACCGGCAAGAAATAACGCCCTGCCGGGCGCCGTTTCTTCATCTTCGGTAAATTGTCCGGAAGGTTTATTCCGTATGTTTTATTTTAACGGTTTTTCCCGAATTTTGCAAGCCTTTCAACATTATTCGACAAAAAATAACATAAATTTACCGCTATTGCGGCAAAACGCCGTTTTTACCGCAGACATTATTTTTTTGCGAATTTATAGCCTGTTTTTATATTTTTTCGACGGTTTTACGAAAATCTCATACTCGTCGTAACCGGAACGAACTATTGCGGCGCCGTTTTATACGGCGCCGCAACATCTATATAATAAAATATTTATAAATCGGCCGCGGTAACCGTCATACCCCGCTGTATGCCGAAAAGCCGCCGTCCACGGGAATTACCGTGCCCGTTACAAAACCGCTCGCACTGTCGTCTGCCAGCCACAAAAGCGTGCCGATAAGGTCTTTCACTTCGCCGAATTTTTTCATGGGAGTCGCTGCAAGAATTTTGCCCGTTCTTGCCGTCGGCGTGCCGTCGGCATTGAAAAGCAGGCTCCTGTTCTGGTTGGTGACGAAAAAGCCGGGAGCAATGGCGTTACAGCGTATATTGCACGGCGCAAAATGCACTGCCAGCCACTGCGTAAAATTGCTTATGCCTGCTTTTGCCGCAGAATATGCCGGAATCTTAGTGAGCGGCCTGAACGCGTTCATACTCGATATGTTGATGATGTTTCCGCCCGTTTTGACCATATCTTCGGCAAAAACCTGCGTCACGAGAAACGCGCTTGTTATATTTATGTCAAAAACAAATTTAAGCCCTTTTTCGTCTAACGCGAAAAAGTCTTTTACTCCCGCGGTGTCAGGCGTCATGGTCTCGTTATCGCATGTGGCGCGGGGATTGTTGCCGCCAGCGCCGTTTATCAGAAAATTAACGCTGCCGAATTTCCCGTTGATCTCTTTTTTGGCAATGATAATGCTTTCACGGTCAAGGCAATCGCATTTTACCGCCATGGCTCTGTCCCCGATTTCACGGGCAACTTTGTCTGCCGCGTCATAATTTATATCGAGAAGCGCGACTTTTGCGCCGTGTTCGGCAAGCGCTTTGGCAAATTCGCTGCAAATGACGCCGCCCGCACCGGTAACGGCAACTGTTTTACTGCTTAAATCCTGATTTAAGATCATTTCCTATCTCCTTTTATGCTTTTCTCTACGCCCTCGAACACGCCTTTCAGATAGGCCGCGCCCATAGCTCTGTCGTATAACCCGTACCCGGGTTTTGCGTTTTCGCCCCACACGTTGCGGCCGTGGTCGGGCCTGACGTAACCGTCAAAGCCGTTCTCCACAAGCCCCCTGACTATGGAATAAATATCCACGTTGCCCCGCTCGGTAACGTGCCCGTTTTCGTAAAAATCGACGTCATTCGTATATTTCAGCTGACGGAGATGGGCAAAATATATTCTGTCGGCATACTTGGCAGCCATTTTCGGCAGATCGTTGAATCGCCCTGCTCCCAGACTGCCCGTGCAGAAAGTAATTCCGTTATGTTTGTTCGGCACCGCGGCAAAAAGCCTGTCGTAATCGGATTCCTTGCATATAATTCTCGGCAGACCGAAAATATCCCACGGCGGATCATCGGGATGTATCGCCATATCGATATCCGCTTCGTCGCAAGCCGGCATTATGGCGTTAAGAAAATATACCAGATTTTCGAATAACTTTTCGTGCGTGACTCCCTCATACTCTCTTAACAGAGAATTAAGCTCTTCGGGCGTATAACTTTCATCCCAACCGGGAAGACGCAGATTTTTGGGATCCAACCCGTTAAGCGTTTTCTGAAAATATCCGAGCGATGTGGCGCCGTCCTCATGTTCATAATAAAGATCGGTGCGCAGCCAGTCGAAAACAGGCATAAAATTATAGCATATGCATTTAACGCCCGCCTTTCCGCAATTGATTATATTCTGCCTGTATGCATCGATAAACTTATCGCGCGACGGCTTTCCGAGTTTTATATCTTCGTGAACAGGGACGCTTTCGATAACTTCCATAGTCAGCCCGGCACCGTTTGCAAGCTCTTTGAGCTTAAAAAGTTTTTCCGTCGGCCACACTTCCCCGACAGGAACGTCGTAAACGGCGGTGACCACGCCTTCCATGCCCTGAATCTGTTTTATGTAGTTTAAGGGAATACAGTCGTTTTCCCCGTACCATCTGAAAGTAAGTTTCATATAAAATCCTTATAATATAAATAAATGTGTATATAATATATCACGCGCCGCAAAAAATCACAACAATTTTTCGGCCGTTTCGCAATTGCCCGTCAATATGCTTTAATATCGGTATAAAACCACGGCATAAGTCTGTACTTTTGCATTACAAAAGCGCAGCGCTCTGTTCGTCGAGATATAAAACGGCGTTATCTTTAAGTCTGAGCACGCTGGCGGGACAGTGTTCGTCAATGCTGCCTGAAAGCGTCTCCGCAACAGCCTTCGCCTTGGTCGGCCCCGGCACTATACAGAACACGTAAGGTGCAGACATAAGCGCCGGAACGGTCAACGTCATAGCGTATTCGGGAACGAGATCTATGTTTTCAAAACACCCGTCGTTCACCTGCTGATTACGGCAAACGTCGTCAAGTTTA
>CAUHGY010000115.1 GCA_959605945.1 uncultured Clostridia bacterium
AAAGAGTAAATTTTTATGCGTTGCAAAAAATTTACGCGCCGCTGAAAGCGCCGCCGCGCCGAGCGGATAGGCACGCGGAGGTGCACGGCGCGAAATTCTCTTGAATTTCCGTCGGCGTTAAGGAGCCCTTTCGCGCGGGGCAACTAAAAATTCCGGACGTTAATGGCCGGGTGCATGAAAAATAAAACAGAAACGGGCGCCGCTGTCGGCAGCGCGCGCCGTCCGCAGATATATTGCGGAAAGTTCGATATAAAATATACTTAAACTTTTCTTTATCGGGAGATGAATATGAAGAAAAAACTCGTTGCGTTCATTGCGGTAATAATGTCTGTCTTTTTCGGCTTTTCCGCCGCGGGATGCGATTTGATTACTGTCAACAGCCGCAAAGATATGGAGCAGGTCGTTGCGACCGTCAATATCGGCAATGACGGCGGCAAAACCGAGAATATTTATAAAAGAGATATGATAATGTCTTATCTCAATTACGGATATTATTATGTTTATTATCAGGGTTACACGCAGGCGCAGGTTTTCGAACTTATAATCGATCAGCTTGTCAATTCGAGAATATTGGTGCAATATTCCATGCAGGTTTTTGAATCTGACGAAACGTTTGTCAAGGACGAAAGCAAAGAAAAGTGGGATGTCGAAAGATATCTGTCCAAAGACAGCGGCAGCGGTGAAGATTTTAAATTGGGAGAATTGAACGAAGCATTGTATAACACTTACAAAGGCATTGACGACCTTGTTAAGAGTTATATGGAGCAGGAGCCGGAAAAACTTAAAGATACCGTTCCCGGCGAAGTCAGAACTGTTCCTACAGGCGCCGTTAATGCCGAAGACGAAGTGACAGACGCCGAAAAGAAAGAATATGTGGATAATTTCGTTGAAAACGGGTTTGATACCGGCGCCGTCGGCAGCGACAGGAGAAAAGCTTATAACGAAGTGCTCGTGATGCTTGAAAACAATGCGCTTATAGGCGAGAATTTCGAAGACGACATCTCCGAAACGCAGTACTTTGCGGATACATTAAAATCCAACCAGGAAACCCTTCTTGTAACCAAATATGAAGATTATTTGAAAAAACAATACAGGGAAAGCATAACTTTCGACGATCTGGCTGCAAAATATGCGGAGATGTATGATGCGCAGGTCAAATCTTACGAACTGAGCGAAGCAGATTTCAAAACCGCGCTATCCAGCGCGACGGCGTCTTCGCCCATAGTATATACTCCCGTCGGCGGATACGGATATGTCTATAACCTTCTTCTCGGTGCGGGCGAGGAACTCACGGCGGATATTGAAGCAATCGACGCCGATACCGAAGAAGCCCGCGCGATTGCGAGAAAGAGTATTCTTTCCGCAACCGAAATAACCGATCTGCGTTCAAGCTGGATTCAGAGCGGCTATGATTTTGACGGCGAGAAATTTACCGGCGACTATACCTTTGCGAAGGATGCCGCTAACAGTCTGCCTTTCCAGGGCGAGACCACGCTTCTCAATCCCATTGCGGACGGCGAGGAAGAGCCTGAAAATTATGCTGCCGAATACAGGGTTGACAGCGTTAAAACCTACGGTCTCGACGATTTTATCGAGATGATGGAAAATTATATCTACGGCGAAACGAAACCTGCCGAACCCGACGAAAATATTTCGGTCTATAAAAAGGTCAAAGTAAGCGAAAAGCCTGCCGAATACGACGCAAAGATAAATGAACTTCTTTTCGCGTTTTCTACCGACGCCGGCTCGCTCAACACATATAAAGGATATGTTATTTCTCCGACTCCGCTTCTTGACGGTGCTGAAGAGTATATGGAAGAGTTCGCAAAAGCGGGAAGAGAACTTCTTTCGATGGGCGGCAGCAGCTATATTATGGCGGCGACAGATTACGGCTATCACGTGATGTTTTATTCGCAGCAGCTTACCACCGACTCGAGCTATCCGACGCTTGAAAGCTATCTGGACACGCTTGCGGATTCTCTTACAGAATCCAAGACGGGAACGTGGGAGGAGTATTACGAATATATGATTGAAAATTGGGATGATTTTGAGGACGAAGATTTCTATCTTTACACTCTTGCAAGTCTTTGCACCGATGTGGATACAAAACTCACCGACGAGCAGAACTCGATAGTCAAAAAATATAAAAACGACGATACCAAAGTCAAATTGTTTGAAAATGTATATGCGGATTTGCTGAGAGACTGAAATTAGTAAAGAATATTATTTAAAGGGGCAAAACAATATCGCTGTTTTGCCCTTTTGAATGTTTTTAGCGGGATTGCCGCACGGGCGGAAACGTTGTTCGGCACTGTATCCGTGTCCGATTAAACTGTGATGATTGCTAAAATAGCCGTGTCGGAAATACGGCATCAATTATGCGGCCGTTTTTTGACGGTTTTATGATTGCCCGGGCGAAGGCGGTAAAAAGACAGGCTGTTTCTTGCAGGTCAATAAAGTATTCCGAAAGGAAAATTTTGCGTTTCCGGCATATAAAACAGAATTATAAGCATGAAAGCAGTTGTGCGGGAATTAATTCAATGTTTTTTATAAACTGCGGCGATTAAGATTATTGACGGTGATTAATGGTTTTATGATATTGTTTCTTGACACTGAAACAACGGGGCTTTATCCCGGAAATATATGTCAGCTTGCCTACGTAACAAAGGATGTGCGCGGCGTCAGAGCAAAAAATTATTTCTTTACGGTGGATCGTATGGATTACGGCGCGTTTGCCGTTCACGGGCTTTCCGTGCGATTGTTAAGAGAGCTGTCGGAAGGCAGGCGTTTCATAGATAACATTGATGAAATAGCCGACGACATTGATGCGGCAGACGTTATAGTGACGCATAATTCGCGTTTCGATTTTATGTTTTTGCGCGCGGAATTCGAAAATTGCGGCAGACCGTTCTCGTTCAAGGAAAGTTTTTGTTCTATGAAGAACGCCGTGTCGCTTTGTAAGATTCCGCGTTCGCGCG
>CAUHGY010000116.1 GCA_959605945.1 uncultured Clostridia bacterium
AGCATCGGCATCTTCGGCAGTGCGCTGGTGCTTGCGGTTTCCACCGGTTTTTCGGGCTATATAAACAGGCTGCAGTCCGATACATTGTCGGTTTATCCGCTTTCGATAAGCGAATCGACGGTGGATCTGTCCGATTTCGATAAACTGATGGAGGACACGGGGTTTGACGAGTTCCCGAACTTCGAAAAAGTTTTATTAAAAGAAATGTTCGGCGATCTGACCAACATGCTTAAAAGCAACAAGCTGACCGATGAATACATTGCGTATGTCGAAGATTTTGCCGAAAAAAGCAACGCGGAAGCCGAAAGCTGGAAATACTGTCTGCAAAAGGCTTACGGGTTTGACGTAAACAACTACATTTATGCCAACATGGACATTAACGATCAGGTAAGCGTCATGCCGGTAGATCAGCTTGTATACACTCTCGAACGGGTTTTCGAAGCCGGGCTTGAAAACTCGCAGCTGCCGATAACCCCCGAATTCGTTCGCGAATATATTCCCACCATGAGCGAAATTCCCGACAGCGAAGAACTTATTCAATCGCAGTACGATCTGCTTACGGGCGAATGGGCGGTCGAAGCCAACGACCTGCTTCTGGTGGTGGACTCTGAAAACGGCGTTATGGACATAACGCTTGCGCTTTTGGGTTTTACGTCTCTTGACTTCAACGGCACCGACTATAACAGCGTGACTTTCGGCGACAAAAAGGAGTTCACCTTCGAAGAAGTGCTCGGCACCGAATTTTACTACGTCAAAAACGACGACCGCTATATGAAAATCACCGACAGTTCTTATTATCAGTTGCCGTTTGAAAAAGAAGCTCTTCCCGAAAATGCGGAAACGCTGAGAATAAAGGGCATAGTAAGAAGAAAACCGGATGTTTCGCAGGGCGTGCTCGACACGGGCATCGCTTATACGAGCAAATTTGTGGAAAAAATTCTGAACGATAATCTTAATTCGGAGATTGTTGCCTCAGCCGACGCGCGCGACGATAAGACCGTGCAGGTTTTGACAGCTACGGATTTACCCGGGTCTACGGGCAGGTCTACCACCCTGCGCATGCTGGCCGGCAACGACCAGGTGACCAAACTTTCCATCTATTCCGACGGCTATGAGTCAAAGGAAGAGATTAAAGCGTATCTCGACCTTTGGAACGAAGAGGAAGGCAGGGAAGAGGAAGACATGGTGTACTATTCCGATTCCACGGCGATGCTCTTTTCGGCGCTCAATACCACGGTGGATGCCGTGAAAATAGTGCTTGTTGCGTTTACGGGCATATCGCTTGTCGTTTCGAGTATCATGATAGGCATCATAACCTATGTCTCGGTAGTCGAGCGTACGAAAGAAATAGGCGTTTTAAGAAGCATAGGTGCGAGGAAGAAAGATATTTCCCGAATATTCAACGCCGAAACTTTCCTAATAGGGCTGCTTGCCGGGCTTATCGGCGTGATAATAACTTATCTGCTGACCATTCCCATAAACTTAGTTCTCGGAATGTTTATAACCAATGCGGGAAATATAGCCGCGCTTAAAGTTACGGACGCCCTTATATTAGTGACGATAAGTTTCGTACTCACGCTGATAGCCGGCGTTATCCCTTCGCGCATTGCCGCGAATAAGGATCCCGTGGTGGCGCTGCGCTCCGAATAACTTGTTTCGTCATGTGCGGCATTGTGCGCCGCGAACGGATGCCGTCGGATTTTTCGGGTTTAAACCGCAACGACGGTATATAAAAAAACTTAAAAATATTTTTACGGTATGAATGACCCGACCGTCTCCGCCCGAAATCAGGGCGGAGACGGTCGGGTTTAACCGATATGTTTCGGCAGCATGTTTCGGCAGCGCGTTATGAAGGGGACAGGCGATTATTGCGAACGGATGTTCGTATTTTTTATATTTTGACGTCCATACGCTTGCGTCGAAAATATAATTGTGATAAAATTATTGCAAAACGCGAGTGCGAATGTCCGTTATATCGTTGAATTCTCTAAAATCATCCTAAATTCCCGATTTCAGGTATTTTTAACCGATTTTTCCGCAAAATAGTCAGTGGGATGAAAGGTGATTATGCTTGATAAAAGATGTCTTGCGCTGCTTGATCTGATAAACGGCGAATGTCTGAATTCCGGATATAAGGTGATGGAGATCGCCGCGCTTGCGCAGGCGATGCCGCCTCATTTCGGCATCGATGAAGAAGGCGTGAGAGAATGTATCGACACTCTTTCCGAAAGGGAGTATATAAGCGTCAAATATGAGGACGAACGCGAAATATGCTTGTCTCCGCTTCCTAAAGGCAGGCTGGTTTTTGAAAATCGCATAGACGAAGAGATTGCCGAAGGCAGATCCCGCAAAACGTATTTTCTTTACGCTTTTCTCGGAGGGGCTGCGGGCGGAATATTTTCAGCGCTTGCGGTCTTGCTGGCTTTTGCGGTCGGAGGCGGCTGATGCTGACCAAAAGCGAAAACAGGGTTATGCGCGCCGTTTATTCGGCTGCGCTCGGAAAACCGGCGGTGCTTATAACTCCGGCAGATCTTTTAAAACTCTCGGGAGACGACGGCTTGACGCTTTCACGGCTGGAAAAGATAGTCACGGCGCTGCATCAGGACGGATATTTCGATCTCGTTTATTCCGACAGACACGGCGAAACGGTGTATTGCATAACGCTTTCCGAAAAGGGTAAAGCTTTCAGGCGAGACGCCGTGGTCATGAAAAGAAATCTTATATTCAGAATAGGGCTGTCCGTGGGACTTGCGGTGCTGAGTTTTCTTATCGGACTGCTGCTTAAAGCTATATTTTAAAAACTATGGAAAAAAGAAATTTCGAACTTCATTCCAAATATTCTCCGACGGGCGATCAGCCTCGGGTGATAGCCCCTCGGGGAAAATTTAGAACTTAAGTACAAAAATTGTACGACGGGCG
>CAUHGY010000117.1 GCA_959605945.1 uncultured Clostridia bacterium
CGAATTAAACGCTTGCTTCTGCCGAAAACGGCCATTATACTGTAATCAATACGTATAAACGCGTCATGACGGTTAAAGTTCCCGCGCAGTCTATGGCGGTAATTACGAATCTTCCGGACTGACGTGAAAATCAGCGTTGAACAAATAACAATTAAATTAAAAAGGCGGAATAATATGGATAAAGTTAAAATAGGCGTGCTGGGAGCTTACCGAGGCACGAGCATGATAAACTACTGCGAAGTTTCGAAAAATGCAAAGGTAGTTGCCATATGCGATAAAAGCGACATTGCCATTCAAACGCAGAAAGAAAACTTAAAAGACGATTCCATCGCGTATTACAAGGATTTTGACGAATTTATAAAGCACGACATGGACGCTGTGGTACTTGCAAACTATGCCAACGAACACGCACCGTTTGCCGTAAAATGTCTTAACGCGGGGAAACACGTTTTTTCGGAAGTGTTACCTGTTCAGACTATGAAAGAAGCCGTGGAATTGATAGAGACGATAGAAAAGACCGGTAAAATTTATGCTTACGGAGAAAATTATTGTTATATGCCGGGCACATATAAGATGAAACAAATGTATGAAGAAGGCATTGTAGGCGAGTTTGAATATGCGGATGCAGAGTATATTCACAACTGTGCTTCGATCTGGGCATCTATCACTTACGGCGATCCGGAGCATTGGCGCAATAATATGTATTCCACTTATTATTGCACTCATTCTATAGGACCTGTTATTCACGCTACCGGACTTCGTCCCGTTTCGGTTGTCGGAATAGAAGGCACCAAAATCGAACGCCATAAGAGCGTCGGAGCAAAATCCGGGCAATTCGGAATGGAAATAGTTACGTTAGAAAACGGAGGCATTATAAGAAGTACGCACGGCGGGCTATTCAGAGATTCCATTTGGTATACGCTGTACGGCAATAAGGGCAGAATGGAGACGGCAAGAGAGGATTCTTTCTGCGGCGGCGTAGAAAAAATTTATCTCAACAGCATCGAAAAAGCCGAGGCAATTGACGTGCCCATAACGGATAAAGTTATTGCGTCGTTCGGGCATGCAGGGTCCGACTATCATTGCATGGACAATTTTGTCCGTAAAATACTCGGCGATCCGGCTGCCGACATAATCGATATCTACGAAGCTCTCGATATGGCTCTTCCGGGGATGTTCGCTTATAGATCAATATTGAACAATCACGTCAGCACGCCTATACCTAATCTCAGAAATAAATATGAGCGCGAAAAATGGCGCAACGATACTTTTTGCACAGATAAAAAGGTTGCCGGCGATATGTACGTGCCGCCGTTTTCGGGCGGAGAAGTGGAAATACCTGATGAAGTATACGACAAAATGCGGCTTCTTTATGAAGAAGATTTAAAGTCGCAGGCAGGCTATGCAAAAATGGCTTTTACGCAAGGGCAAATAACGTCAGATAAGAAATAAAAAGTTTACCGTGTGCGTTTTTTGGCTGTTCTCTGCCTTAAACCGCACACGGCGGCATTCACAGCGGCATATTTCAATGAAATATTTAAATAAAAATCTAAAACAGAATGGTCAGTTAAAATGGAAAAAATTAAAATAGGCGTGTTCGGCGCTTATCGCGGGACGAGTATGATAAATTATTGCGAAGTTTCAAAAAGCTCAAAGGTCGTCGCCATATGCGATAAAAGCGAAATTGCCATAAAAAATCAAAAAGAAAACCTGAAAAATCACGATATTACATATTACAAAGATTTCGATGAATTTTTAAAACACGATATGGATGCGGTGGTTTTGGCAAACTATGCAAACGAACACGCTCCCTTTGCCGTAAAATGTCTTAATGCCGGCAAACACGTTTTCAGTTCACTTTTGCCTGTTCAGACTATGAAAGAGGCCGTTGAGCTTGTGGAAGCGGTTGAACGGTCCGGAAAAATATACGCTTACGGCGAAAATTACTGTTATGTACCCTGTACGTTTGAAATGAAAAAACTGTATAAAGAAGGCATAATAGGTGAAATGGAGTATGCGGACTGCGAGTATATTCATAATTGCTCGCACGTTTGGGCGTCGCTCACTTACGGAGATAGAAATCACTGGCGCAACAATATGTATTCGACCTATTACTGCACACACTCTATCGGGCCTATTATTCACTGCACGGGGCTTCGTCCCGTATCGGTAGTGGGCGTGGAAGGCACAGATGTCAGACGTAATCTCAGCATCGGATGCAAAGCAGGACAGTTCGGAATGGAACTGGTAACTCTTGAAAACGGTGGAATTATCAGAAGCACGCACGGAGGGCTTTTCAGAGATTCTTTGTGGTATTCCTTATATGGCAGCAAGGGCAGGATGGAGATTGCGCGAGAAGATTCTTTCCGCGGAGGCGTCGAAAAGATATATTTAAACAGTCTGGACCGTGCGGAAGAAATAGACGTTCCGGTCAAAGATAAAGTTGTGGCTGCGTTCGGACACTCGGGGTCGGACTATCATTGCATGGACCATTTCGTACGTAAGATACTGGGAGATCCTGCAGCCGATATAGTTGACGTGTTTGAGGCGCTTGATATGTCTCTACCCGGAATGTTTGCGTACCGCTCGATATTGAGTAACAGCGAAAGCGTTGCTATTCCCGATTTAAGAAATAAGGAAGAACGCGAAAAATGGCGCAACGACACTACCTGTTCAGATAAAAAAGTCGCAGGAGATATGTACGTGCCGCCGTTTTCCGGCGGTGAAGCCGATATCCCTGACGAAGTATACGAAAAAATGAAAATCCTGTATGCAGAGGATTTGAAATCCGAAGACGGATACACAAGAATGGCGTTTACTCAGGGGCA
>CAUHGY010000118.1 GCA_959605945.1 uncultured Clostridia bacterium
ATCGGCACTTTTAATTTCCGCTTCCTGCACGCCTGTCGTCTATCGGCTAAAAGCAAAACGCCCGATAAAATCGGACGCTTCGCCAAGGAAAAAGTTTGTTGAGAGTGTGGGCTGATTATGTTTGTAAAACATCTTCGTTTTTGTTTTACACATGCATAATAACATTCGATTCTTAAATGCACCTTGAAAAAACAAAAAAATCCGAAAAAAAATATTTTTTTATCTCCGTTTTAAGGATTTTTCAACAAAAATATGATAATATGTCAGTATGAATATTCTGCTTGTAGACGACGAAAAGCAACTTACAACAGCTCTCGCCGCCATTTTAAAACAAAATAAATATTCCGTTGATTGCGCATATAACGGAGAAGACGGGCTTGACATGGCCCTTTCCGGCATATACGATCTTATAATACTCGACATAATGATGCCTAAAATAAACGGGCTGGAAGTTTTGAAAATTCTCCGCAGCAAAAAATGCTCCGTACCTATTTTGATGTTGTCGGCAAAGTCGGAAATAAGCGACAAAATAGACGGGCTCAATCTCGGCGCCGACGATTATCTGACCAAGCCTTTCAGCACTGAAGAACTGCTGGCAAGGATCCGCGCGCTCTCCCGCCGCAAGGCCGAATTTACGGGCGACGTTTTGGAATTCGGAGACGTTAAACTTGACCGAAACACTTTCGAACTGTGCCATGAAACACGCAAGATCGCTCTCGGAAAGAAAGAATTCCAGATTTTCGAAATGCTTATTCTCAACAAAGGCAAAAGTATAGACAAGGAAAAGTTTATTGAAAAAATCTGGGGTTTCGACACTGACGCCGAATATAATACCATTGAAGTTTACGTTTCTTTTCTGAGAAAAAAACTAACAGCGATAGGCTCGCGCACGGAAATCAAATCCATACGCGGAGTAGGATATACTTTGGGTGAAAAAAATGATTAAAAAAGCGCGGATTACTTTTATCGCCGTCACCATGTCAATAGTTTTTCTGATACTTTCCGCAATGTTTTTCGGCGCGGCCATGCTCCTCAGAAATTCCGTTGCCGCATATACCGCAAAAATTCTTGACGACACTTTTGAAACTTTTATGCACAATATCAACGAAGACATTGTGCAGATAGATAAAATAGTCATAAACGATTCCGATTTTGTCTGCGGAGGCACAGAAAGCGAACGCGAAGCTTTTGAAATTTACGAGATCGCTTCAAAAGCCAATATAGCGGCAGGTAAAATCGGGAATGTAGATGATTATTATTTCAGATTCTACCGCGTTGGAGACAAAAAAGTTTTCGTAGCGGCAGACATGACGTCTGACATGGAAATATACCGCCAGAACGTTTTGAAGATATTCTTTTCCCTGCTGTTTATTTTCTTTATGCTGTTTTTTGTTGTCTATCTTCTGTCATTTAAAATTTTTGAACCTATCAAAGAAACGCTTGACAAACAAAAACGCTTTATATCGGACGCCAGCCACGAATTAAAAACTCCCCTGACCATCATCTCCGCCAATGCGGACGTACTTAAACAGAACGGCGACAATCAATGGCTGGACAACATTAAATCCCAAACCAAACGGCTTGACGCATTGGTAGCGGATATGCTCGAACTTGCAAAGCTCGATGAAAAAAAACCTGCGGTTTGTGTAGAGACCTGCGACATTTCCGAGCTTATCACCGAAGCCGCTCTCCCCTTCGACGCCGTAGCTTTTGAAAAAAATAAAACTCTTACACTCAATATACAACCTAACGTAACCGCTGTAGCCGACAAAAACAGCGTCAAAAAAATAGCCAATATTATCATTGACAACGCAGTCAAATACTCTTATACCGGCGGAGAAATAAAAGTTTCCGTTTATAAAGAAAACAATAAAGCGGTTTTTTCTGTTTTCAACACAGGCAGCAATATACCCGACGAGCTTTCGAACAAAATTTTCGAAAGATTTTACCGCGGCGAAAATTCGAGGTCGAGAGAATTGGGCGGCAGCGGTCTGGGACTTGCCATAGCCAAAAGCATTGCAGACAACAATAAATGGAAAATCACTGCCGATTCCAAACTGAACGAATCAATGACGATAACCGTGATCATGTAACAAAAAAACAGCTCTGATATGAGCGCCGAAATAATGTTTCGGATAAATTATTGCATCTCTCAGCGAAAGGACCGCTTAAAGCCGTCCTTTTTCTTTCGGTTTTTCGTATTTACCGGACTGTGAAAAAGAATATCACACATCGAAATTTATCTTATGTAAACACTATAAATAAATGAAAAATAAATGCTTTTCGGTATACGCTTTAATATAACGAAATGACAGGAACATGTTTACAGACATTTATAATTTAAAATTCAACCGGCTTAAACAACCAAAATATTTTTTATTAAAATATTGAACTAAAAAATAACCTATTTAATGGCGCCGATGATTCACGGATCTCATCTCGCTGCGCTGCGATGGGCTGCGCCCGAACCATTTCTCTCGTCAACACCCCCACCAAAAGGAACCCCCGGCTGATTTTTAACGGTTTTTTTAGTTATCTTTTTGTAGCGGTAAGGCACATCTCCGCTGCGCTGCGATGGGCTGCGCCCGAACTAAATTCTCTCGTCAACATCCCCACCAAAAGGAAGCCGGCTGATTTTTAACGGTTTTTTTAGTTATCTTTTTGTAGCGGTAAGGCACATC
>CAUHGY010000119.1 GCA_959605945.1 uncultured Clostridia bacterium
GAACTCCACTCCGCCAGGTCATTGAAGATATAGGCGGCGGCATTCCGGGCGGCAAGAAATTCAAAGCCGCGCAGACCGGCGGCCCTTCGGGCGGCTGCATTCCCGCTTCGCTCATAGATACGCCCATTGATTACGATTCGCTTATCTCCATAGGTTCTATGATGGGATCGGGCGGGCTTATCGTCATGGACGAGGACAACTGCATGGTCGATATTGCAAAGTTTTTCCTTGAATTTACCGTCGATGAATCTTGCGGAAAGTGTACTGCCTGCAGACTGGGCACAAAGAGGCTTCTGGAGATGCTCACCAAAGTCACAGAAGGCACCGCAACCATGGAAACTCTCGACGAGATGGAAAAGCTGTGCTATTACATAAAGGATAATTCTCTCTGCGGTCTGGGGCAGACGGCGCCTAATCCGGTTCTGTCGACGCTCAGATATTTCAGAGACGAATACGAAGCCCACGTCAAGGAAAAGAGATGTCCTGCCGGCGTCTGTAAAAAACTCGTCAGTTACGCCATTGATAAAGATAAGTGCATAGGCTGCGGCATGTGTGCGAGAAAATGTCCCGTAGGCGCAATCAACAAAACCGATTACATAGCGCAGGGGCATAAACTTCCGTCGTTTGCGATCGACAAGGAAAAATGCGTCAAGTGCGGGGCTTGTATCGATACCTGCAGGTTCGGCGCGATTTCCAAAGGTTAATTTAAGGAGTAGAATGATATGAGCGAAATAAAGACTGTTAATTTGAAAATAGACGGCATAGACGTAACAGTTCCCGCCGGCACGACTATTCTCGAAGCGGCAAAAAGCATAGGTATAAATATTCCCACTTTATGCTATATGAAGGGCATCAACGAAATCGGCGCGTGCCGCATATGCGTTGTGGAAGTCAAGGGGGCAAGAAGCATGGTTGCCGCTTGCGTTTATCCCGTAAACGAAGGGATGGAGGTAACCACCAATTCAGAAAAGGTTTATTCCGCAAGAAAGACCACGCTTGAACTTTTGCTGTCCGACCATAAAAAAGACTGTCTGTCATGCGAAAGGAACTTAAACTGCGAACTGCAGAAGCTAAGCGCAGAGTACGGGTGCGACGCCTATCGTTTCCGCGGTGCGGCAAGCAAACTTGACCCGCAGGATACCACTACGGACTATCTTGTAAGAGATAACAGCAAGTGTATTCTCTGCCGCCGCTGCGTGGCAATGTGCGGAAAAGTTCAGACGGTTGCCGTTATCGGCGCCAACGAACGCGGATTTAAGACCAATATAGGTTGTGCGTTTGAAGAAGGTTTGGGCAATTCGCCCTGCGTTGCGTGCGGGCAGTGCATAAATGTCTGTCCCACGGGCGCGCTTACCGAAAAGAGCGAAATTGCCGCCGTTAAAGCGGCGCTTGCCGATCCCGAAAAGGTGGTTATAGTCGGCGCGGCGCCTTCGGTCAGAGCAGGTCTTGGCGAGGAGTTCGGTTTTCCGATAGGCACCAACGTCGAAGGCAAAATGGCAACCGCGCTTAAAATGCTGGGATTCGATCACGTTTTCGACGTCAATTTTGCGGCAGATCTCACCATAATGGAAGAGAGCGCCGAGCTTATAGAAAGAATTAAAACAGGCGGCAAACTTCCCATGATAACCAGTTGTTCGCCCGGTTGGATCAGGTTCATGGAGTTTTATTATCCCGAACTTATTCCCAACGTATCGACATGTAAATCTCCCCAACAGATGTTCGGGGCTACCATAAAAACTTATTATGCCGAAAAGGCGGGCATCGACCCCAAAAATATTTTCGTCGTTTCCATAATGCCCTGCATTGCTAAGAAATTCGAAAAGAAAAGGGATAATCAGAGCGCTTCGGGTTATCCCGATATAGACGCTTCGCTGACCACAAGAGAGCTTGCTAAACTTATCAGGCAGAAGGGAATAATTTTTTCCGAACTGAAAGACGGCAAGCTTGAAAATCCGCTGGGCGAGTTTACCGGTGCGGGCGTAATTTTCGGCGCTACGGGCGGAGTTATGGAAGCCGCACTGCGCACGGCAGTGGAAAAACTTACGGGTGAAAAACTCGGTAAACTCGATTTTACCGAAGTCCGCGGCACGGAAGGCATAAAAGAAGCTACGTATAAAGTCGGCGGAACGGACGTGAAAGTGGCGGTCGCAAGCGGCCTCTCCAACGCCAAGATCCTTTGTGAAAAGATAAAGAACGGCGAAGCCGACTATCAGTTCGTGGAAATTATGTGCTGTCCCGGCGGCTGTGTCAACGGCGGCGGCCAGCCCATTCTTGACGCGTATACCCGCCGCAACGTCGATTACAAGGCGCTGCGCGCCAAAGCGCTCTATGACGAAGATAAAAATCTCGCGCTCAGAAAGAGTCACGAAAATCCTGCCGTCATCGCTCTTTACGATGAATATTTCGGCGAGCCGGGCAGCCATAAAGCGCATGAAATTCTGCACACTTCCTACGCTCCGAGAAATAAATATTAAAAGCTTAAATAAGTTTTTGCATGTTTTAAAAAGTTAAAAAAAGTTTTTGATTTTTTAGAACAGTCTGAAATAAATTTCCGGTTGTTTCAAAAAAGCTGTTCCGCCCCGAATTACGGGGCGGAACAGTATTATATTTGCGTTTTTTTGCCGTTGCGGGACCGAGTGCCGTGCATATCT
>CAUHGY010000120.1 GCA_959605945.1 uncultured Clostridia bacterium
CCTCGACCTGGTCGTGCGTGACGTAAATAAACGTCGTCGCAAGTCTGTTATGAAGTTTGGTTATTTCCGTTCTCATCTGCGAACGGAGCTTTGCATCCAAGTTGGAAAGCGGTTCGTCGAGAAGGAAGACTTTCGGTTCGCGGACGATAGCACGGCCGAGCGCGACACGCTGTCTCTGACCGCCGGAAAGCGCTTTCGGCTTTCTGGAAAGATACATCTCTATACCGAGAATTCTCGCTGCTTCTTTAACCCTTTGATCGATCTGGGGTTTGGGCATTTTGCGGAGCTTAAGTCCGAAAGCCATGTTGTCGTAAACGGTCATGTGCGGATAAAGTGCGTAGTTCTGGAAAACCATTGCGATGTCCCTGTCTTTGGGAGCGCGGTTGTTGACCATGACGCCGTCGATGTAAAGTTCACCGGAAGTTATTTCTTCAAGGCCGGCGATCATACGCAGGGTGGTAGATTTACCGCATCCGGAAGGTCCGACGAAAACGATAAATTCCTTATCCTGGATTTCAAGGTTGAAATCCGTGACGGCGGTAACGCCTGACGGATAAACCTTATAAATGTTTTTAAGTTCCAAACTTGCCATAATTTTCCTCCAAGATCCATTAGCGGACTAAAAATTTACTATTATATTTTACTACAATGCGGTTTTTTTTACAATAGGCATATTTTATAAATATTTAATCGTTTAATGTAAAATCTGCACAAAATACAGCCCCGGAAACTCTTTCGAGAAATTTTTCTTGTTTTCTGTTCGCCGCGAGCGGTGAAAAATGCGCCTTCGGAAAGCGCAACATCCCGAACAGATAATTTAACGGTATATCCGTCATAAAGCCGCAAAAGGTCCACCGCAGCAGCGGCGCTTTAAGGTTACGATATCATAACTTGTGTCTGTGGCAAAGCCGACGCTTTGGCAGAATAATTAAGGTATACTATTGCCCGCGCCGCCGCGCGAACATAGACAGTTCATGCCGCAAAACGCCGCGGAATAAAAAATGTAAAACGCCGTACCGTATTGAACATTAAATATAAAAAAGTCTAACGCCGAAAATGTCTAACACCGCCTCTCTCGGGCCTATATCCCAAAATTATTTTAAATTAAAATGCGGCATAAAAAACTGTAAATTTTTTAAAAAAACATTATTTTTCAACTTACAATCTTTATAAATTCTTTGTTTTTACTCATCTTCGCCGAGTTCCCGAAGCAATTCTTCCAAATCGGCGTTTTCAAGCAAATCCATAATCGGTCCCCCGCGAAGGGGCTGCCCATTGCCATCCGATACTCTTCGTCGGACATAGCGCCGCTCATATTATTGAGTTGCATAAACATTTTGTGATTCAAATACTCTTCTATAATTTCTTTTTTAGATTTCATTTTTTAACTCCTTTAAAATTTTTCCTTATTTTTATAAACCGTTTTCAAACGGTTTTCCCCGCGATTTTCACCCTTTTAACGGTTTTTTACGCACCCGTACGATCGCCGCGGGCTTTTTTACGCTCCTTTCGCGTTAAGCGCTCCCCGCCGCTGAAATTTTAAAGGCGATTGTTCAGTCCAGTTCGTCAAGCGAAAGAGAATACGCGGGAACAAACTCCTTCATATAATATTCCACTTCTCTGCTTCCCGAGTTCATTAATTCTTTTTCAATTGTTTTTTTTGCTTTCTTAAATTCCGAGTTGCCTGCATTCAGTTCTTCGATGCATTTTAAATATGCAGAAAGTCTGTCGGCGTATTTTACCAGTTTATATTCGGCAGAAGCATCGTCCGGAACTATATATTCGGCGTATTCGTCTTTGAGCGTTTCGGGCAGCATGCCCAAAATACGCCTGCAAGCCGTCTTTTCGAGATCTTTATAAGCCGTTTTGATTTCGGGATTGAAATATTTTATCGGCGTAGGCAGATCGCCCGTTATCACTTCTCCCACTTCGTGATACTGCGCCAGCAGCACGGTTTTTTCCACATCGAAAGAGCCGCCGAACATTTTATTGCCTATAAGCGCCAGCGCGTGGGCTATAACCGCGACCTGCTGACTGTGCTCCATAATGTTCTCTTCCCTGACCGAACGCATAAGCGACCAGCGCTTTATATATTTCATACGGTTGAGATACGCGAAAAACTTAAACATAACGCTCCTTATTTCTTACAAATATCCGTTTTCACCTTAATTTTCTTAAATTTCGCCCGCGGCAGAGAAAAAGCGGCGGACGTTTTTCACACGGATTTTTATTTTTGCTTTTTTAAATTTTAGCATATTATTTCGCTTGACGCAAGATTTTTAAAGTGATATTATATGCAATGAAAAAATTACATATTCGCTATGGGTGCCTTTTTGGCTGAGATTACACCATTCGAACCCGCAAGATCATGCTTGAAGGGGAAGTGAAGTAACGTTGTCGCCAACGCGCTTTTTTGCGGCGCGTTTTTTACTTTATAGCGGATAGAAGGAGAAAATTGGTATGTCATTAAACCTACTTGCAAACTATGCCATTGACGTGGCAGAACCTTACTTAATCTGGGGCACAGCAGCCATAGCG